>DASWKH010000106.1:0-35540 GCA_036396715.1 Candidatus Nitrosotenuis sp. | reverse complement strand
TTATGAATATGGAGAAAAGCTAACAATAATTGGACATGTGATTCCAGAGGCAAGGAGTACATTTGTGACAACTCCTGTTTCGGTGTCAATCCAAGATGAAAGTGGAAAACCATTAACTATTGTTGCAAAAGATAAGAAGCTCAAAATAAGAGATGACAGTCTAATTGTTGCGTACAGCTTTACTGCAATTCCGGATACTGCTGGGTACTATAAGATAGATATGCCACTAAATCTGTCGA
Organism: Candidatus Nitrosotenuis sp.; assembly: GCA_036396715.1. GTDB lineage: Archaea > Thermoproteota > Nitrososphaeria > Nitrososphaerales > Nitrosopumilaceae > Nitrosotenuis. The sequence continues at coordinate 35,301 of DASWKH010000106.1, read as the reverse complement.
CATTTACGCCTGGGGCTTACATTATTGAAGCCAAGTATGGTAAGAGTGTGACATCTACAATATTTTCAGTAAGTGGAACTTTGGATACGACTGACAAAAACATCAATGCCAAACTCGATAAAAGCATCTATGGTCTTGGCGAAACAGTCAGCCTCCAAGGAACGTTGCTTTCTGGACAATCTGCAGTAAAAATAATTTTGACAACACCGGCTGGTAAGACTGTTAACTCAGGCGCCAAAGTTGACAATTCCAAGTTTTCATGGAGCTGGACTGTTCCATCAAAAGACTATGACCTGGCAGACATACGTGATCCTAGGGAGGCAAGACCAAGCGTATTTGGTAACTACAAATTAACAATTTCAGCAACCTCTGAAACAATAGGCCTCTTTTTCAAAGTATCAAAGAACCCAGAAACTGACACACTCGAAATAAAACCGCTTGCTGTTGCTACGGACAAGGATGTCTACAAGGCAGGGGAAAAACTCACTGTTTTGGGCAATGCAATCAAAAGGCAACAGGGAACAGGTTTGGGCAGCGGAGTAATTCCTGACAGGGTGGGAATTCAAGTCAAGACTTTGGCCAACAAACAGATCTATGACGGAATGGTGTCGTTTGATAACGCAGGTAATTTTAAAGCAACATATGATTTACCATTAACAATCTTCAAAGATGGAACATACAAGGTTACTGCAACGTATCAAAAACTAATAACAGATACTAGATTTGAAGTCAGAAACGACATTCCGTTTGGTGGGGATGGAAAAATATCCATCACTTTGAATACAGACAAAGAAGAATATTCTCCTGGTGATACAGTTCAGATCTATGGAGCAACAAACAAGATTCTATCTCTTGGTAAACTTGATCTAGTGGTAATTCCAGAAGAAAGCAAGATCAACTGTGGTACATCTAATTGTGGTCTTGGAGGCAAAAAAATAGACCTGACTAGATACTATGGCAACGGACTCTACAAGTATGATTACAAGCTTCCAAGTTCTTTAGACTTTGGCACCTATGTGATAAAGGTGAATGCAGAGTTTGGTACATTTAGCAAGACATTCAAGGTGATTGAAAAGAAAGAACCACAAAAGACAGTATCTCCACTTGGCAAAATATCGGACAAGTTCAATAGGATTACTGATACTATGATTGACATTCCAATCTTTGAGCAAAACGTACAAGATCAGGACGTAGTGCCATGGTTAATTCAGGGCTCAGTCATAACAACAAGAGGCTCTGAAAAATCAGTAAACCTCAAGGTTATGGCTGATGACGGCTCATGTGTTATTGGTCAAGACGAAGGCTGTCTTGTCTCAAAATCTACAAAGACCAGTGAGGGCGGCTATGAAGTGGTATCGTTTGCTGGGCTTGACTACAAAGTAACATACTCTGGCCCTGAACCGTTCGTAGAAAACTTCTCAATTACTCCAGAATCTGAAGACGGCGTGATTCCAAACTCGATTTGGACTGTTGAAATCATCAAAGAGAACCAGTCCTCTAGGTTCTACTACGAGATAATCTACAAACCGATCCAGTAAGAAGATATTTCACGATTTTCATAGTATCTTAAATGAACGTTCAAGTGTTGATGTTTAGGCAAGACGATCCGAAAAAATGCACTGCGGCAAAACTAGTCAAGTTTGGCCTTGCAAAAAGCATCCAAAGGACGCAGACTGACACAATTGTTTTGGATCCGTTTGCAAAACAAACGCTGCTAAGAAAAGATGCTCTCATAGCACACTCCATTACTGGAATCGATTGCTCATGGAATCGAGCAGACAATGCATTTGCAAAAAAATTTGTAGGCATTCCAAGAAAACTTCCACCACTACTCGCGGGAAATCCAGTCAATTATTCAAAGCTAAACAAACTGACAACTGTTGAAGCGATTGCAGCAGCTGTCTTCATTTTGGGATATGAGGATATGACAATGGAATTATTGGGCAAGTTCAATTGGGGTCATACGTTTTACGAGCTTAATGAGCATCTGTTAAAAGATTATTCAAAGATGACTTCAGAAGAGGAAATTGAGCCACTTTTGCGTGAATATGGGCTCGTAAAAAACACTGGCTGATTGATTTGCACATTAATCTACACACAAAAAATGATTCAACGAGGAACATTTCGATTCAAAATCATAATCACCTAAATATTGGGGTTGCAAAATAAAATAATAATTGCGAGCTGGTGGACGATTACTGCGAAAGCAGAGGAAACTCCTCCCTCAATGCAGGAAGCGCGTTCTGGTGACAGAAGGTCAGAGATGGCTGGCAACAGAACAGAAAAAATCCGGACTGGAGCACAATGATGGAAACCCCTGAGATTTCCAGCAGAAAGGAATGAAAAGTCTGTCCCGCGCAGAGCAAGGCCAAACCGAACCACAAGCGCCTGCACTCGGTTCAGGTAGGCTGCAAAGCTAAATGTCGTCTAAAACAGAAGGAGGGTTACGGCCAGCACGCAACTATTTGAAAATTAGCCTATTCTGACAGTTTTCTTTAGAATCTCAAATGTGCCAGACGGTGACGTTGTATCAGTAAACCTAAGCTCTGCAGTAGAGCCAACTTTGAGTTTTTTACCATCAATCTCCTTTGGCATCTTGATCGTAACAACAAAGAGATTTGTATTATCTCCAGTTTCCCTCAAAGATTTTGGCTTTGCGTTAAAGGCGTCGTCTATCAAGGTTGCCCTAATGCCATTAGCTGCTCGGAACTCAACTAGTCTCAGAGGTATGTTGTCTGCTTCTCTTGAATCAAAATTAAAGTCTGGATCGTAAATCTTTACCTGGAATGTTTGTCCAATTCGAATCTTGCTTGGCGACGTGTCAAAATCAGTAATGGCTTTTGCAATTGAAATTGATCTGGCAACAGTATTGGGATTTCCAGAATCATCTGACTCGTCATTATATTTTATTACAAGTGTGTCGCCTTGTTTGAGATGCTTTCCATTTACTGATGTCGGTATGCTGATCTTTCCAACAAAAACTCCTGAATTGCCACTGGTCTCAATAATCTTTGCTGGGCCTGAAATCAGCGCACCATTAATGGTAAATTCTAAAAGGCCTGCAGTTGTTATCTCATCGATTCCACGATGGTTGGTGTTTAGGTCATCATCATGTACGTAAAAAGTCAAAGAGCCTCCAGGAATTAGGCTTGCGCCTCCTGGGAATGCAACCAATAAAGCAATACTAAGCAAGGGTAGCATAATTCATTACTCCAATATTTTTCTGAGCTTATCTCCAATTTGTGGCTTTTCAATACTGTTCATAACGTATCCAATATCTGACCTATCATCAACATCCCACATTATTCGATGAATCAATACAAACGAAGTGGGGATTCCACGCAATTTTCCTGTGGATAAGTGAATTTTGTAGCTATCTTCATCATAATGTGTCTCTATTATGTCAACGGGAGTTCTGACAAGCGCATTTGTCCCGTCAAATTTTCTTGAAGGTACAATGAGCAATGATTTGGTATTTTTCTGAAAAGCAAACAGGTTGTCAATATCTACTGGTTGCATAAGCGGAATGTCTTGTGGAAATACAACCGATGTCTCAAACCCATTCTCGAGTAGGTATTTTTCTGCCAAAGCGACTGCGGCATTTACACCCCTTTCCTTTTCCTCAAAGATGGAAACTGTATTGTGTTTTTTCCCCATCTCTAATGCCGACTCGTCATTTGAAACAAGAATGATTTTGTTTATTTTTTGGGATTGTGATACTGTGGAGAGAACCTCATCTAGCATTATTTTACAAAACAATTCTGTTTTTTCTTGTGGAAGGCCAAGCCTTGTCTTTGCGTTGGAAAATCTCTTTACTGGGATTATGGCAGCTACTTGCAATCTATACGCGGACGTTTTTTAGAACAAATGACGCCAGAGCGTCTTCGGCAATCTTGTTATTCATTTTGATGTTGGTGTCGTAGACTTTCATGTCCAAATTCTGAATTTTCTTTGTAAGTAATCTGTCTTTTGAGTCAATCACAATGTTTGAGCAAACATCAGAATACATCTGTGCTATACCATAGGGGGATACCTCAATGCCGGCTGCCTGCATGTATTCTGCAGCTGGGCCTGAAAACGCCTTGCTAGACACAAGAGGGCTGATTGCAACAACTTTTTTTCTGTTTTTTGAAAGTTCTTTTCTAACTCCCTTGATCTGGAGCATAGGGCCAATACTTGTAAGCGGGTTTCCAGGCGCAATTATTACTAATTCGGAATCATGTATTGCGTTGATGGCCTCTGGATTTGGTCTTGCCTTGTCTGCGCCAATATACTGTATGCCTACCACCTGGTCTTTTCCTTTGTACTTTACCCAGAATTCTTGCAGGTGCATTTCTCCTTTGTTTGTAGTTATTCTGGTTTCGATCGTGTTGTCAGTTACTGGCATGACCTTCGCTTCAACGGCAAACTTTTCACACATCCATTTGGTAATGTCTGCGAGATTTTTTCCATTCTTTAACATGTTCGTTCTAACTAGATGAGTGGCAACGTCCCTGTCGCCGATTCTAAACCATGTTTCTTCTCCAAAAATTTCCATTTGTCGCAAGAATCCGAATGTGTCTTTTCTAATCCCCCACCCTTTGTCATAATCTAAAATGTCTGCAAGACCATAGACGATGGTGTCTATATCAGGGCAAACAAACATTCCATAAAGCCAATAATTGTCACCAACATTACAAACAACATTGACGTCTCTTGATTGCGAAATAACGCCTCTAACAAGTTTAACAGAACCTGTACCGCCAGCAAGTATTGTTATCATAATCTGAAAACCTCTTTTTGTATGGCAGTCTGGATCAATATTACCTTTTCAATAATTACGACTTGTGTCAAAATAACAACAAAATCGTAAAAAAATCCAAATTTCATTTTTACAAAATTTGGGTTATCTATTATCAAGATAGATTTATTACTGTCCCGCCAAGCATGAGTTTTGTGAAGAATAGGGCTTCGCTACTGGCATTCACCCTTTTGAGCATTTTAGTCGTAGGAACAGTTTGTCCAGCATGGGCCGCGCAGCTTAACTGGGATGCAAAGACATTTGAGACTGCACAAAACCCAAAATTCGTCTTCCAAAGGAGTGTGTTCATAGAATATCCGGCAGATAGTGATATTGCAGACGCATTAAGAGGAAATGACATATCGATTTTCGTTTCTGCAGATTCTTCAACAACAAACCTTCAAGAACTAATTGATGAACTCAATCAAAGTCTTTCACAAAAACAAAGTTCTGCACACGTAACGGCTGTCAAAATTGACTACAGCGCCTCAATGTTCGCACGAGACAACAGCGTTTCAATTGATTATAGAGTTATACTTACCCCAATAATTGACGGATTCTTAATTAGGGAATATTCAGAAGGTTCACCTGCATTATTTGATCTTACTTGGAGAGGTCTCAAAGTTGATGGCCCAATAACTATTTCCACTGAGGAATATGGCCAAGTAGAAGTAAACCAACCACTTTCATTTCTCACAAAAAACTTTCCTAACGTTGCCTCCAGCATTGCAGGAACAGAAGCGGAAGATATTCTAACAATGAGTCTAATTGATGCCTCAGGCATTGGAAACCAACCGCTAACAAACTGGCACTTTTTGTTTGACCCGACGGGCGTCTCTGCTGAAACAAGCAAATACGGATTTTCTGGCGCCAAAGTAGTCGTCTCCTCATTTACAATGGGAGAATCAAGCTTCAGAGAAGGCATTGTTTCAGAAAAAGAATTTGAGGCAACCTTTACAACAGATGCGACTTATCATGTAAGAACAGTCCAGTCTGGCGACTCGGCAAACGTTTTCCTTGCTGGTTATGCATCACCTGATCAATTACAGGGACATGAAGTAGTAGGAGTTTCTGCAACTGCACCAACTACTGCTGCACAGACATCGACTGGCTCATTTCCAGTCTTTATCATATATGGAATGGCAGGAATGGCGGCAGCCGGAGCTGGAGGATTCTTCTACTGGTCCAACAAAAAGGCAAAACAAGAAACCGAATACATCCAACGGGGAATTGATCCAAAACATCTGCGGGCCTCAAGTACTAGTGAAGCCTCTGGCGGATACCATACATTAAGAGGTGAAGCAGAACTTGCGGCCGATTCTGGATATGAACAACACCAGTCAGTATATGATCAACAAGGCCAATCTCTTCCAAAAGAAGAACCAAAATCAGATTCTTCACGTGGCTCTATGCCAAAAGGCTGGAAACCATCTTAATCAAACCTGATAATTTCAGTTATTCATTTTTAGGACTGTCAAAACCATCGACAGGTTTTTAGCAACAAAGGTTAAATACAAGAAACAAAGGGTAAGCGAAAAATGGTTAAAACCGTAGGTAAAAAAGATCGATGTCCGCGTTGTGGTCAGGGCTCAGTTGTCACAGACACCAACACTGGTGAAAATTTTTGTGGTAAATGTGGTTATGTTCTAAATGAAGAAAATGTAGAGGCAGGACCAGAGTGGAGATCATTTTCAAAAGAAGAAGGTGAAAACAGAACGCGTACTGGAACGCCTACATCATTGGCAATGCACGACATGGGTCTTGCAACAATAATTGGCCAAGCAGACAAAGATGCAACTGGAAAACCACTTTCATCAACTATGCGTTCAACAATTGAACGATTAAGAACGTGGGATTCGAGAAGTCAAGTTCATGAACCCGTGGATAGGAACTTTAGGCAGGCATTTTCGGAGCTTGACAGACTAAAGGACAAGCTTGCAGTGGGTGATGCAGTAATAGAAAAAGCCGCATATATTTATCGAAAGGCATTAGAAAAAGGACTTGTACGTGGTCGCTCTATTTCAGCACTTATTGCATCTGCATTGTATGCAGCGTGCCGTGATACGCAAACCCCAAGAACGCTAAAAGACATTGGAAATGCAAGTAACATAAAGCGAAAAGACATTGCACGGTGCTATCGGCTGTTGTTACGTGAGCTTAGCCTAAAAATGCCAGTAGTTGATCCAATAAAATGTGTCGCCAGAATTGCAAGTAAGGCGGAACTCTCAGAAAAAACAAAACGCGAAGCAGTAAGAATTTTGAAAACGGCTGAAGAAAACAAAATATCTGCAGGAAAGGACCCAATGGGCCTTGCTGCAGCCGCCCTATATGTTGCATGTGTAACAAACGGTGAAAACAAAACACAGCGTGATGTTGCAGAGGCGGCAGGTGTTACAGAAGTTACGATACGAAACCGCTACAAGGGCCTCAAAATAGCCTTAAACCTCTAGCTTCTTTTTTTGATATTCTAGCGACAATAATGCGATCGATAGTGCACCAGTAACTAAAAACAAAATCTCGATAGTTTGGAGCAGCGAATGTGAGAATGCATCCACAAAGCTGGTTTCATTTACAGTCGACACCAAATACCCGTATGAGAAAATCATGTAGTTAGTTGCCCAGTGAATAAGAACTGATGCCACAAACCCATATCTGTAGTAGACCCAACCGATTATGATTCCACTCATTGTAGCCTGTGCAAACTTGCCCTCGCTCCACTGATCAGTGATGATATGTGCAGCGCCAAAAAATACGCCGACAATTACTATGATGACGATTGGTTTTTTTGAATTGGAAATTGGTAAATTTGCGAAAGGATTCCACAATGATTTGAAAAAGTGTTTTGCAGAAGCTTTATGCGAATAAAACAAAAACAACGGAATTCCAATTAGAATAATTCTAAACCCAATCTCCTCAATTACTGGCGCGACTGTCACAGACAAAAACTGTAAAAGATCATTCTCAAATGGCGGCAAAGTGGTTTTGATGCCGACAAACTCCTGCATGGTGTTTATTACTTCTGATAAAATGATGATTATTGAAAACCACTTGATCGTGTGAACTAAATAATTACCATCTTGACTCTCATGGGTGCCGGCCATAATTGGAGACAAAACTTTAAGAAAACTCTTCTTTGGGCCAAAAGCTGCAATAGCAAACAAGATGAGAAAAAACACCCACGCAACAACAAACAGATCACCAATCTTAATTGCTGCTAGTGATTTGAGGCCAAAATGTTGTACAAACTCCAACTCGGAGAGCGGATAGTGATAGTCAATGCTTTTCCCAAGATGTGAATTAAAAAAAAGGTATGCGCCAATTGGAAATGAAAAAATCATCAAGCCAAAGATTACTGAGACTAGAGCGGAATATGGAATTGCGATTCCTTGAAAAAGCTTGTAAGGCTGCAAGATTAGTGTATTTCGATGCTTGATTCTGAAAATCCAAGTTTCACAAGAGTTTCTTTCATGGTCTCACGATGATCTCCTTGCAAAAAAATGTAATCTTCTTTTGCAGTTCCGCCGCAGGCATATCGCCTTTTAAGCTCGCTAAGCGTTCCGTGCACATCGTTTAGCTTTGTGTCAAGACCTTCTATCATAGTGCCCTTCTTTTTGAAACGTCTTTCCTCAAGTCTTACAACAATTTTTTTACTGTCTTTGTTTAGATCACCGCAGGCGCACAAATCTTCAGGAAGTCCACAAATATTGCAAATTACTGCCATTAGTTCTAGTATACTTGTCTTCAATCGGCCTATTAAGCCTTATTGGGGTGATTGACGAAACTAGGTTTTTACCAAGCTTTGATCATAAATAACTAATGTCACAAGAGCTGCGAAAAAAAGCAGTAGAGATGCTACTAAAAGGTGCAACACTTGTTGCAGAACCATGTCCGTATTGTAAAGGGGTTCGAGTAATGAAAGACGGTAACGCTTTGTGTATTAATTGCGGAAAAACGCCAGACAAACAAAAACTCGACGAGATCAAACTAGGATCTGAAAAACAGGCAACCCCTGATCAGAAAACAAGCTCATTTGTAGGTTCTCTGAACAAAAAGCTTGAGCAGCTAACAAAGGAACTGGAATCTGAAAATGACTATGAAAAACAGCAACAAATTCTAAAATCGATTAATTCGCTAATCGAGACTATTCAAAAACTGCAGAAATAATACAAAAGTTTTTATTTTAAGGGACGGCTTTTTCATTAAATGAGCAGTAAGAAAAAAGGTGCGCCGCTTCCTGCGTCTTCTGCGGGATTATTGCGCTTCTTTGAGGATGAAACAAAAGGTTACAGACTCGATCCAAGAATAGTTGTCTCAATACCTATTGGACTAATAATAGTTTCATGGATGCTTGATCTCTTTTTGATAAAATAAGAATCGTACATGACAGAATCACACGACGATGTAACAAACATTCACAGGAGATACTCTCTTACTCTGCTGAATCCCACGTCTAGATACCATTCACTAATAATTTCAATTATTGCAGCAGCAATTGCCTCGTTTGTCATACTCTTTGTATATTTGGGGAAAAGCGACGAAATTCTATTTCGACTACCTGCGGCAATTGGGGTCTTGGCGGTAACACAGTACATCGACTCTCGTTTTATCAAAAACAAGGAATATTCTAAATCACTACACATGTCGCTTTTTGGAAATCTTTTGTGGCTGGCAATCATATTGTCTGGGGCTGCAGCATCGACGATTCTATCAAAGGACATGTCGCTTTTTTATGTCACAGAAGCAATGATGATTTTTGCCAGCTTTAGAATCGGGATAATGACAACAACACTCGGGGTCTCATTGAAGAAAGCATTGACTCTTTGCTTTTTGCAACCGCTTGCGTTGTATCTGGTTTTAGTCCCAGCAGATCTTTGGGCTAGCTCACTTGGGGACCAACTTGCTTTGGGAATTGGTGCCACCTTTATTGTGATTGCATCCACATGGTCTTCAGTTACTGATAGGACTGGACGGCCAGGAGTTGAAAGCACGCACAAACTTCTACAAGCATATCTTGCATCAATCTCAAAACGAAATTTTGTTGAAGTAGAGTCCATCTTTGAATCAAAATCAAAACCTCTGACTATTTTTACCTCGCAAATTCGCCTACGCTCAAAAGATAATGATTTTAGAATGGTTCTGCCGGAAGTTCACCCAGGTCCATACCACCCAATCGGTGGTAGTAATATAACATACAGGATTTTCAAGACGATGAATTCTTGTGCAATGGTAATGCATAGCGTATCTGATCATGCGTTAAATCTTCCCTCACAAAATGAGGTCGAGAACTATCTGCAAAGCCTTTCAAATTATTCCGTCATCAAAAATGGAACCATATGTACAGAACCTGTAATTGTGCAGATAAACAAAGCGAGAGTAACTGGGCTTCTTTTTGACAAAACAGCCGTCTTGTTTTTGTCACTTTCGCCACATGGGATGGAAGATGTGCCAAACTACATCAAAAAAGAAATTGAACAGTTTGCAAGCAATAGGAATTATGAAAAAGTGCTTGTAGTTGACTGCCACAACGCAATGGGAAAGGACATTTCACAGCCAGACTCACAAGACATGCTAAAAGCTGCCAAAGCAACACTTGAAACATTAATTACAAAAGAAAGCCATCCACTAGAGTTTGGTTATGCGAATTCTGATAACATGAAATTAGATGTAATGGATTTAGGGCCGGGAGGAATCGGCGTGTTGTGTCTAAAAATCAACAATTTAAAATATTTTCTTGGCTGGGCTGACTCTAATAACATGGAAAACGGCCTAAGGGAACGGGTAGTTGATCATTTTTCAAAAAATGGGATGAGTCTTTTGGAGATGTGTACCTCGGATACACACTACAGCTCAACACATGTTAGAACTAGAACAGGTTACTATCCATTTGGCAAAATCACAAAATTCGATGACATAGAGGGATGGTATTTCAAAATTGCACAAGACGCAGAAAAAAATCTTACTCCTGCATCGTTTGAAGTCATGGAACAAAAAGCCGAAATCAAGGTGATGGGTTCTGCAATCTATGAGGAAGTATCACAGGCACTGGACAAATCTCTAGCAATAACAAAGGCATTCATGGTTGGAAGCTTTGCTTTGTTTATTGCGAGTCTTTTTCTATAATTTCAACATCGTCCAGATTCCCGTAAAATTCGTCAACAAAGGATGCAAACTGAAAAATTGGCACAATCGGAACCTTGTTGATAAAACTCAGTGTGTCCTGGTATAATGTGATGATGGCTGGTGCGGCAATTGCACCTGTCTTTGCAACATAGTGCTTAGTGCGTTCAATTTGTTTTCTAACTGCCTGTTCAAGTGATGCCTGGGTATGTTTTTTCCAGTGCTTGCAGTCAATTAATATAGCAACACCAAACTTGATTCCAACCACATCTATTTCCATGCGCGGTTTTGTTAAAACCAAGTTTCTTAACGTGGTAAAATCCTTTAACTCAAGAATTTGTGCAGTCAAACCTTCAAAATCCTTCCACCCAAGATGCTTTGCAGCCTCGTCCACTAGAACGCCCTTTTTGAGGGCTAAAATTGTGGCTCGTAGTTTGTCTCCTTCGACAAACTCGCTTGTTTCCCCGTCAAATTTACCAATGTCATGCTGCGATAATTCTTGCAACATTTTCCAAGCAGTCTCTTGATCGGAGTTTAAGATAATTGCAAAATCTTGAACACTGATGTCTCCTGGTATGATGCCATCAATACCATTAAGCCATAACTTTTGATTCATACATTTTTTGTCATTTTATTAATTTTAAACGTTGCAACAAACAATGTTTAATTGCAACACATGATTGCATGTGCTAAGAGCTTTAAATTAGATTGGTTTGTATCTAGCTTGTGAAATTAGTTCTCATTTTTTTGATGTGTTCTTTTATGATAGGTACGAGTTTTGCAGAAAAAGGAACGTTTGTTGACAAGGTGCAGTTTATCCAATATCTTGAGGAAAGCACAGCACTAGAGGAGGTTAAAAAGGGGAATCTGGACATATACTATTCCAGAATTCCTACCGAGTTATTACAAGAACAAGAATCATTGCAAAATCTGCAGGTCTTTTACACAACGGGTGGCTCATACAGTGTGCTTGTTAACCCAGCTGTTGGAGAAAAGTTTAACCCATTCTCATTCCAACAAATCCGATTTGCGTTAAACTATCTGATTGATAGAAAACTAATTGTTGATGAGCTAATGGGGGGAAATGGGGTTGTAATGACATCTAACTATGGTCCGTTTGACCCAGACTATCTTCTGATTGTGGATGAGTTGGAAAAATTTCACTTTAGGTACAATCCAGAGCTTGCAAACGACATGATGACAAAGATCCTGGCAGAAAATGGCGCAAAAAAAATTGATGGAAAATGGCTGTATGACGACAAACCGATTGAAATTACCATTTTTATTAGAAATGATGATCCTGTACGAAAATCGATTGGTGAGGTCATATCTGCAGAACTTGAAAAAATTGGCTTTGTTGTAAAAAAGGACTTTGGTGACCTAAACAAGGCCTTTGTAGTAGTTTACGGCTCAAATCCAGCTGAATTAAAGTGGAGCATGTACACTGAAGGCTACGCTGGGCGTTCTGCATTTGTCAAGTATGATCCACTCGGGCTTGCACAAATGTATGCGCCGTGGTTTTCTAACATGCCTGGGTTTAACAATCCAACATATTGGAACTATGAGAATCAAAAGATTGATGATCTTACACAGAGAATCTATTCAGGTAATTTTACATCTGCTGAGCAAAGAGCAGAACTGATTGGTGCCGCAACAAAAGAAGGAATAGGTGACTCTGTACGAATTTTTCTTGCAAGTAAGGTTGATCCTTTTGTTGCAAACAAAAATGTAAATGGTGTCATAAATGATTTCGGCGGAGGTATAACGACCAGATTCACCCCAATTAATGCAAGAACTGATGATGGCGAGTTGAAAATCGGAGTCAAACAAATCTATCAAGGGGCTTGGAATCCAATTGCAGGTCTTGGCGATGCATACAGCAAAAACATTTGGGATACACTGTATGATCCGGGGGTATTCAAAAATCCATACTCTGGAAAAAACTTTGCTGTCAGAGAAGACTGGAAGGTAGAGACAGCAGGGCCTAGTGGAGCACTGGATGTGCCTACTAATGTCATGAATTGGGATTCTGACTTGCAAAAATGGGTAATGGTTGAACCAAATACAAAGGCCATTAGCAAGATTACTTTTGATTTGATGTTGGGTAACTGGCATCATGGACAAAAAATGGATCTAAACGATGTTCTCTACTCGACATATTTTACACAAGAATGGGGTTCGCAATCAAAGGAAAACGACAAGACATTTGATCCTGACTTTTCACCATCTGCAAGCCAAGTTGCACAAACACTTGTTGGTATACGATCAATAAACGAGCACACAGTTGAAGTTTATGTCAATTATTGGCATTTTGACGAATCTGAGATTGCAAGTTGGAGCGGGATGTGGGTGGCAATGCCGTGGGAGATAATGTATGCAATGGAGCAAGCCGTACTTGATGGCGAAGCCTCATTTTCAAGAACTGATTCACAGGCAAAGAGTCTCAACTGGCTTTCCTTAATCATACCTCGTGACGCAACCATAATTAGGCAAAATCTAGAGGATTTTCTTGCATCAAAAAAAACCCCTGTGGCATTATCTGTACTTGAAAACCCTCAACAATACTATGATGCAAGATACCAGTCTGCAATTAACTGGATAGAGGAAAAAAACCATGCAGTAATAAGCAACGGGCCGTTCTATCTTGAAGGTTATTCTCCTGACGCAAGAACAATCACGATTAGGGCGTTTGATGACCCCTCATATCCATTTGTAGCTGGTTATTGGAGTGAGTTTGAGCATGTTAATCTGCCAAAAATAACAAAAATTGATGTACCTGATGAAATTGTAATGGGAACAACGGTGGAGATTCCAATTCAAACAACAGATGCGTCACAAATACATTATTTTATCAATAATGCGGCAGGTGATCAGGTGGACAGTGGCATATTGCTAATACAAGATGACAAGACAAGAATCACATTATCAGATCAGCTAACCAATAATCTGGGGCTTGGCGGGAACGATCTAAAGATGTATGCAATTTCTGATTCTGTCTTGAGGCCTGACATTTATACTACAAGCTTTCTTGCGGTGGCATCTGATGGTGGCGAAATTTCTGAAACCGTCGTAACACAAAACACTGAAAAAACACAAAAAACCGAAAACGTTGGAGTATTCTCAATAATAATTGGCGTTATAATAATTGGAATTATTATGTATGTGAGAAAATCAAGAAAAGCAAATGCCAAAGCAGACCACTGAGCTTTGATACGAACGAATTCTACTCAAGTCTTATATTCGTAGCAACAAAGTCGTAATTAAGAAAAATGCCAGACGAATCATGTCGAAATTGCGGAGGCGAACTCAAAAAATGCACAGTTTGTGCAGAATGTAGAGACGCAGTAAGTATGATATGTGTACAATGTGGTACTAGGACAGCCGAACAAGTGCATGCACTGTGCTTTATGCCAGAGATTCCAAAAATTGAAGAACCGACAATACTTCCAACTGGAATTTTTCAAAAACAAATCCTTGTAGCGTAGAAAAAAATTCTAAGTAACTAATTTCGATGTCTGTTTCTTATGGTGTAAGGCTTTTTTCATGCTGACTGGGTCTTTTTGCAGCACTCTTTACAATGTTGAAAAGCTGTCTAACTGCAAGTTTTGGATGATGTGTGGCAAGTCTTACAATGCTGGCAAGCCCAAAATCTGCCCTGATAAAATCCAGAAACTCATCAACGCTAAGCTCCTTTATTATGTTAAGCTCCTCATCCCATTCCTGATCCGAAAGTCCAATCCAGCGGGTTTGCACCTTTGATGCAGAGTTTATCTTTGTTAAGATTGCTTTTTTCCATGTTTCCTCATATGGCAAAAGTGCCTTTTCTGAAGTGTTGTCATTTGAGATTGCCTTTGCGGCAATTTGCCCGGCTAACCTGCCAAACCGGATTGCATATCTGATTCCTTCAAGAACAAGTGGATTTGCCTGCCCGGCAGAATCGCCAACCAAAATCAGATTGTCATAAACTGTTTTTCGTGAAAGACCGTCATTTGGAATCAATCCATAATGAAATTCAAGGGGAGTGATCCTACCAAGCTTTGCAATGGGGCCGACTCTTTTTTCCACAAGATCCTTTAGCCTTTCGGTAGGATCAACTGCAGATTCGGGCTTGCCTACGCCAACCCCAATCCTCACAATGTTTTTTCCGAGTGGAAATATCCATGCATAGCCAGCAGGTGAGTATTGCTGTCCAACCATGAGCCACCATGTGCTAGAATCGACATTTTCGACTTGGGCTTCGTATTCGGCACCAACCCCAAATCTTTTCCACTGAGAAACAAAACCAAGCGATTTTGCAACAACGCTCTGAAATCCACTTGCGTCAATTATTATTTTGGCGTTGAATACGGTTTCTTCTTTTGATGATATTGTCTTTAATGAAATTCCACTAGTGGTTTTAGCCGCATCTGTAACCATAGTGTTTACAAATAACTCGGCACCAGATTTTTGGGCTTGTTCAGCTAACCAGCGGTATGTCTTTCTCACATCCAGGACAGCGGCTCTTGGCTTATCACTGCCAATTGTGATCTCGTTGTTTGGTGAACAAAACGTATAGTTCTTGATCGGATTGTAGCGATCCTCGGGTATTCCAAATTCCTCGATGCTATCAATCCAAGTAACTCCACTTGTTCTAACCGTTTGGGCCACCGACTCTTCTTTTTCAAGTAGGGCCACATTCATGCCGTTTTTTGAGGCAGAATGTGCAGCAGATGAGCCAGCGGGACCTGCCCCGACTACTACGACATCGAAATTCAGTTCATTGGCCAACAGGCAGTCGTCTGTATTTGAATATTATTAAGTTATTTTTTCGAAATTCACAAAACTATCCGTTTGAAATCATTGTTTTTCTGTAGGTGTGCAAAGTCGATATCAAACCTTGCCTTGTACTTGTATGAGTAGTCAAGCTTGATGGTTTCTTTCAATAACTCTAATCCTTCCCCGATTCTGTCTTGTCGGATAAGACTAGATGCCTTGTTGTACAACGCAATTGTATTGTTTGGATTTGTTTGCAGGATTGTATTGTAGCAAGATATTGCGGAATCATACTTTTCCAAATAATGTAGTGCGAGACCTTTGTTTACCAAGGCAAGGGCGTTCTGGGGCTCCATTTCAAGTATCTTGTCGTAGCATATGATGGCTTCGTCATACTTGCCAAATTTTCCCAAGATATTGCCTTTTTTGATTAGTGCGTTACTGTGTCGTGGTTCTAGTTGCAAAACTTGTTCAAATAATGCCAGTGCTTTTTTAAAATTTCCCAAATTGAATTCAATTGTTGCTTGGTTGAGAATATTGTTTACGCTCAAATCACTTTAGAATCGGCTTGCCCTTTTGATCGCTTGCTCTTTCCGCATCAAATGTTGATGTGTGTTGGGGATCACGGTGCATAAAGCTGTATGCTTCACCCGGTTTTTTTCTGCAGAATTTTTTGTGTACTGCTTCTTCGATCTTTACAGTTTCTTCATTCTCATGAAACATCTTTTTTCCACAGTCTTGGCAAATTATTTCAGGCATATGTGATATCAAATATCAAATGTATTTATTTTATTCCAAGTTGGTGATAATATGGCCGAAGTGCAGATTGTTCCCTTTATTAGTTGGGCTGTAGTGTCTGCCGTCTTGTTTGCAGTAGTTGCAATAGTGTATAAGACATACCTGAAAAAAAAGAAAAGCAACCAATCAGCTTGATTTTTCTGCATGTTCTTTTAGATATGCCAATATGCCGGTATAGTCAATTCCACCAAAACCAGCATCCTCGGCCATTCGGTATACCTCGTTTGCTTTCTTTGCCATGGGCAAGCTCAACCCAAAGGCCTCAGCTGCTTGGTTTATTGTATCCAAATCTTTTTTGAGGTTTGATAGCGTAAATGTTGGCTCAAAGGAGTCCTTTATCATCTTGTAAGCCTTGCTTTCACTCATACCGGTCTTAAAATATGTAGAGTTGAGGATTTTCAGAAATATTTCTGGGTCGATTGAGGCTCCTCTCGCAAGTGTGATTCCTTCAGATAAAGCAAGTGCCAGCATTGCGATTTGGAGATTCATTGCAAGCTTGACTGCGTGCGCAGTTCCATTCTCACCAAGATAAAAAATCTTGTTTGCAATTACGTCAAAAATTTCTTTACATCTTTCAAATGTTTCTTTGTTTCCGCCAACCATCATAACAAGCTCGCCAGTGATTGCAACGTTTGGCCCACCCATTACAGGAACATCTAAAAATGGTATCTTGTGTTTTTGAAATTCTTTTGCAATATCTTTTGAGTCGATTGGATTTATTGTACTCATATCAGCTACTATGAGTCCATCGTGCTTTCCACATGCAATACAGCTGTCGCCAAACGCAACCTTGCGGACTGCATCTGCGTTCTTTACTATGGTGAATACAATGTCGGAATTTTCCGCTACCTCTTTTGGCGAGTCTACTATCTTTGCACCGCTTTCTAAAAGCTGTTTTGTTTTACTTTTCGTTCTATTGTACGCTGTTAGTACGTACCCTTTTTTCAGGATGTTGAGGCCTACGGCGTTTCCAAGTAATCCGGTGCCAACTATTCCGACTCTCATATCTGATATTTTTCGCAAAATGATTATTTGTGTTGTGCTCTAGCGCAGCTCCTCTTTTTCTATCTGCCAATTTCCGCCAAATCTTGATGAGGAAAACTCCAGGTGGCCAATCACTTTATCCCCTTTTCGTACCATACCGTAGTCTTGTTTTTTGAATTTGACTATCTTTTCTTTTGTCTTATATCCGCCTTCAATCACTTTGATCTTAAAGCGCTTGCTTACTTTGGTTACGAGTTTTCTTGCAACCTGCATGTCACCAATCCATGAAAAAAGCTCAAACGAACCAAAATTTTGGGTAGTGACTTCATACCCATATAATCTGGCCTCAAAATTGAGATTATTTTGCTTTGCTTCGTCGTTTAACCACTCTATTGCTTGCTTACCATAGCCTTTTTCTATTCCAAATGTTTCAGAGTCGCTTTTCACCATATTGCTCGTACACAAACTCCTCTTATTCTAGAGTTTTGAAAAAGGTTAAATTCCAAGTCAAATCACATCAATTAATGCAGAAATTTGCATTATTTTTCTTATTCGCAGTCACGATCTCGCTGGCTGCACCTCTAGAGTTTGTCTTGGCTCAGGAGATGTCTGAAGACGAGATGATGGACGAAGAAGTAATGGATGATACAATGACGGAAGAGACGATGATGGAAGATGAAGTGACGGCAGAGACAACGATGGATGAACCAGTTGCATCTCCACTAAAACAATTGGCTATGGGTGTTGATCCACACGAAATACAATGTGCTAGCGGACAAATACTTGTGTTCAAATCCAGCAACTGGCGACCTGCGTGTGTCAGCGAATCAAGCTTTGACATACTGCTTGAGCGTGGTTGGATTTCAAGCCATGATCCCTCACACGAAGACCTCGACAAAATGGTCAATGATTACATGGCATCACAGCCAGAAATAATTGAAGAACCTGAAGGTGAAAGTGCAATTGAAATCGAAGAAGATGTGACAATGGAAGGCGAAACTGATATTGATGGTGGCAATATGACAGAGCCACAAAGCCATACGATTGAGCTGCGCGAAGACATGGAAATGGGCGCACAATAGTTCAAAGATGATCTGATTAAACAATTCAACAAGCCTGTACAAGATTTTTTAATGCGTTATAGATTAGTGCGGGTTTACGTCTAATTCTAACAATGGAGCCAATAAGTAAAAAATGGGTATGGTTCATCTTCCCAATCAACATCGCAGCAGAAGGACTACATACGGCAGTTCCATTATTTGTAATCCACCTTGGTGGTGGCATTGCCGAAATTGCGGTTATCACAGCAATGCATTATGGCGTGGCCGCACTTGGGTCGATTTTTTGGGGTAAGATTCTGGACAAGTATCACGCAAAAAAATTAGTGTTGCTAATAGCGTTTTCTATAACTTTGGTTTGCTGCGTGTGGCTATTTTACACAACAACAATAGAACCAATTTATGCCATCTCGCCAATTTCAGGATTTTTTTTGGTTGCGCGAAGTCAAGTGACCCAAATGCTTGTGATGGAAACAAGTCAAAACAACCAGTGGAGCAGATTGTTTGCAAGAACATCGATTCTTGCTACACTTGGAAGTCTTGCTGCCATGGTGATTGGAGCCATATGGAGTTTGTATTTTGATAGCAGACAATACTTCTTGATCTGTGCCATATCTACTGGCATTGCAATACTAATCAGCCTTCAAATTACAAAAACCAACTTTCACATTGAACGAAGTACAATAGCTGAATCAATACATGGCATACATTATATTTTCAGTCATTTTAGGTGGCATCACCACCTTATCTTTCCAAAGGTGCCTGAGCTTTATGACTATAGGCACATTCTGACGATCCTAAAAGGAAAGGTTTCACACGAAATTGGGTTTTTGTTTCTAACAAACTTTTTGTTTTATTTTGGAAGCAATGTTTACTTTACTGCCCTGACTCCTTTTTTGAAAAACTTGGGGCTTTCCGACTCGACGGTATTTTCTTTGTATCTATTACAGGCATGCACCATGGTGGGATTCTTTTTTACAGCACCAAAAATTATTGCAAAAATAGGTGAGGAACATGCCGCAATGGGCGCATACATACCTCGGCTAAGTGGAGTTCTAATTGCCAGCTTTTTGATAACTGCATTTGTTGGAACAGGCTCCTTGGTTTTTGCAATCATATCAATGTGTTTGATGGTGGTGGGGTTTTCAATTTATAATACGGCAAACTCGGTTCTTTTATTCAAAGCCATACCTAAAGGATTTGAAGGGACGTATCTTGGCGTGAATAGCTCAATGGTTGGCTTTGGAGTCTTTGGCGGTGCTCTTACTGCTGGCTTTATAACCAATATTTTTGGCTATCAGACAACATTTTTTGGGGCTTCACTTGTTCTGTTCACATCACTAGTTCTCTTTAGGCTTTATCTGCGGCACAGGCTTTCAGGCAAGACTGACATAAAATAATCTAAACACTAGTCGTACCGTGGCAATTTGCCGTTTATATCAAATGTATTTTGGATGTTGGCATCTACATTACCATATCTTATGTTAAAGTCCTTGTTGAGCTCTATTATTTTGATTCTGTTTGTAGCTGAGATTTTTTGATATGAATCCCATGCCTCACTCCAAGTTCCTCCATTTGCAAGAATTCTGTCACGAGATTCTTTTGCAGCCTTTATCTTTTCTTGCTGGTAATTGAACATGGACCAGTAGATGTCATGCACATTAGTGGGTTTTTTGGACACAAACCTTGCAAATGCATTGACAGGAGTAAACGGCTCATTGTCCTTGTTCATTCTGTCTAGTTCGGCAGTAAGATCTTGTTGGGCAACCTTTCTTGCTTCTTGTACGTGTAGTGCCTTTTGGTCCTGAATCTTTTTCTTTTCCTGCATGTCGGTTAGAATTTTCTTTGATAATTCTATCTTTTTTAGGATGTTCATGAGAGCTGGATTACTTTTTATTTCATCTGTTGCTTTGATTTCATCTTCCTCAACTGCAAAACTTTGAGAACTTGAAGTCAAAATTACAAAAAAACCTAACAATACTGTGCACAAAATGAGTTTGCTTGCCATCGAAAACACTGATGGAACATTTTGTATTTAGCAATTAAACAGGATTTCTTAGCAATGCTTAAGTGCTAGAAATATGCAAAGACACAATTAAAAATACGATCTGATCGAATTCCAACTATGATTACAATAGACTGCAGGGAGGTAGAACACCTCAAGCATGAGATGGCAGTATTTGTTTCAGATTGGGTTGGGGCGATTCCTTCCATGAAGCTACATGAATTCATACTCTCACCACTAGGAAATGAATTGCTTGAGATGGATAGGACAGTCAAGGCAATAAAGGAGTTTTTTGCCTCTATTGGGGAAACATCAAACTACGGGGTCTTGGCAAAAAACAACATGATTATGATTAAATCATTACACGAAAAACCGATTAAAAAAGTGAAACAGACAGAATCCATGTTTGCATGCACCCACTGCGGTTATGTCACACAGTATGAGGTTCTTTGGCAAAACCACATGAAAATGCATTATATCTGAGTTTTTTTGGGTAAAAAACCGCGTTTTATGTTGGGCATTTCAGATTTTAATGCAAAATCATAATGTGGAAATATTTCTCTGTAGTGCTTGGCAAAGCTAATGGCTACTGAATGAGTGTTGAACGTGGTTCTAATCCCATCGAGCCTTACCTGACTTCCAAAAACGTCATAAGCTACAATTTTGTACAGGCGCGATGATTCGTAACGTCTTGTCAAAAACCACGCCGATCCAAGAATTATTACAAATAACGCCGTGATGAATTTGTCAAAAACTAGACCCATAGATTTTGCACAGACTATTGGTATTTAGCGTTGTGCTGGAGATCTTGAGAATTTTTTTATATTTGATAAGCGATGGCTTGTGTCATGGAAGACAAAGAAGACTCAAAAGAGGTCACTTGTGAAACATGTCCACTTGACGCGGCGATTCAAAAACTTGCCAGGCTTTTTAGGCGAAAGTAAAAGAATCTTTTTAACTCGTACATGGGTTCAGCTAAAAATTGAATGCGACTAAACTGGTCTTTTCAAATTATGGCTACATTGGGCTTGCTGTAGCAATTTTTATGGTGATGTTTTTTCTTCTTTCTACGCTGTCAGAATATGTCTTTTTTGAGCCTTACTTTGTTTTTTATGTGCCAGACGACAGGGTACTTGGGTTCGCATTAATCCTTGCAGTATCTGTTTTGTCTGCAGCTGTAATTCCTATGAATGTGTACAGGGTAAAAATATTACAAAGGGTAAGCAAAGCAAGCGGGGGTTTTCTTGGCTCCCTAATTGGCGCATCTGCAGGTGCTTGCAGCTGCGGGCCTGTGGGATTTGCAATAATTTCTACATTTGGCACTGCAGGCGGGATTGCAACTGCGTTTTTGGCATCATATGAGATCCCACTTCGAATTATTTCAACTGGGATCCTAGGATATGTCTACTATACCACGGCCAAGTCCCTATCTGTTGAGTGTAAGGCCAGATAGAAGGGAATCTGCCTGAATCATTGAAGACAAGAAGCCACGAGATAGGACCAGAGAGATATGATTCAGGCCATTCTTGTACTAGGTAAGAACAACCTTCAATATCAGAGAATGTGTGTCGACTTCAAACAAACTTATTCTTAATATCCACACACTAACTTTTTCAAAAATAGTTTTTGGCGTTTTAATTTCAGGCACTAACTCTAGAATGCAAGTAACAATCAGATAATCAAGCAACTAAAAATCATAAAAAAGTAAATTTTTCTGATCCGGTCTTCCTATTAGGTTTGCAATTATGCGAATGTCATGACAGTGTTGTTTGTCCCAACAAGACCAAGCAAAAGAACGCTTGAAGACAACGATGACGAACACAAATAAAACAACTAGATCTGTCTGAAGGCGCCATCTGGAACCGAAAGCGCTGAACATTCCTCAGGGTGTATTATCTTTGCCAAAATCTCGATTCCTGTTATGGTTCTGATGCTTGGCTTGCTAAAGTAAGAGTTTGCATCAACTGCAAAAACCTTGTTATCTTTAACTGCTCGGAGGCCCTGCCATCTTTGGTCGTTTTGCAAAACCGCGGCACACTCGGTTGCAGTCCTTTTGGTGTCAAAGCCGCATGGCATCATGACTATGATGTCAGGATCAGCTTTTTCCACCTCGTCAACTGTCATTCTTTGCGAGTGCTGGCCGACGGTGCTGATGAGGTTAGCCCCGCCTGCAATCTCTACCATTTGTGGAATCCAGTGACCAGACGTAAAAAACGGCTCAACCCACTCAATACATAAAATCTTTGACCGTATTTTGAAATTTTTATTTTTAACAAAATCAATTCTGTTTTTTAATGACTCTACAAGTTTTTGCCCTTCTGATTCTTTGCCAATTTTTTTTGCAACAATCATTACACTTGATAAAATATCCTCAATAGTATGGGGATCGAGCACTTCTACGTCTGGCTTTTTTTCTAAAATTGCTAGCGCTTTGTTTACCTCATTTGTGTAGGCGGAACAAACAGCACAAGTTCCTTGCGCTATTATGAGATCGGGATTTGCCTTTTTGAGATTTTCTTCTTGAACTACAAAGATGTTTTTTCCCTCTCTTGTAAGCGCTGAGATCTTTTGGTCTATCTGGCGCGACGTCATTTTTTCCGGGTCGAATACAGAATTTATGACTCGTGGTTTTGTCTTTGCTTGTTCGGGGTATAGACACTCATGGGTAACTCCAACTAGGTGATCTCCTGCACCAAGCTCATACAGTAATTCGGTGGCACTTGGAAGAAATGAAACTATTCTTTTTGCAACCATGAATTTATTTTCAACTACTTGAATTTTAAGTCATTTTCGCATAACAATGATTCCACAAATGAGGCTAAATACATCAAAGCGTCAATTATGGTATGGATCCTACAGCAAGGGATATTCGAAGATCAATTGAGGAAAACTGGAAGGCATATCTCTCGAAATATGGGAATCTATTTTCCTCGGATTCGATTAGTGGTTCTAGTCCTCCCTCTGTGTTTGTTGGCTCGTTTGGATATCCAAAGGTAGGCGTCGGGCCAATGGTCCCACCAATCCATGGTGATACGAGCCTCCTTGATTTGCCTGAGCGCTGGCTTGGAAAAAGCCTTGAGGAGATTGTCAATTTTAGGCTCAATTTGGTGAGGGGAATTCAAAAAGTTTCAGTCCTTGAACCAAAAGGTCAACTAATAGAAAACCTCCAAGAATTAGCGATGGCATCAAACACGCCTGATTCTGATATTGTATTTCAAAAAAACACCATGCCAATTACTACAATTGATGGGGAAAGCGCGCCATTTGGACCAATCGGCGAAATAAAAACTGCCAAATTCTCTGGCATGTCCTCTAACAAAGTTATAGAACAATCATACTATGACAAGGATCTCAAAGCCGAAGATGCCGTATTGCAGCTATATAATTCAGGAATAGAGATCTCAAAAATCCAAAAATGCTTCAGCATTGGAATGTTTGGCAAAAAAAGAAAACTTGTTCCAACCCGCTGGAGCATTACTGCAACAGATAACATCATATCAAAAAATCTCGTAGCTGAAATTTTGGATTATTCTCAAATAGACTCGTATCTCGTATTTACCCACGAACACTTGGGAAATTTGTTTTCGATTCTACTTTTTCCACACCACTGGATTTTTGAGATGGAAGAGGCGTGGTATACAGAATCTGGTCAAATTGGTTTTGGTGTGGATGCTGAAGATGCCAACGGAATTGATCATTATCCGAGCATTGCTGGTGCTTATTTTGCTGCAAAGCTTGGAATAGCAGAATATCTGAAAAAGAAAAAAAGACAAGCAGGTGTTTTGGTTTTAAGAGAGATTAGACCAGAGTACGCTGTTCCTGTGGGGGTGTGGCAGGTACGTGAGGCAATTAGAGCTGCAATGTCAAAACCACCAACACTTGTTGATACGCTTGAACTAGGATTGAACTTGGCGTGCAAGAACATGAGCATCAGCAAAAACGAATGGCTCTCAAAGGGCTCAACTCTAAAAATGCTAAAACAAAAATCGATTACCGATTACTTTTAAAATGTCTGACATTTTGCCAAATGGGCATACAAACCATTCCAAATGTGCCACAGTCCTTAAATATTCTCAATCTACCATGTGATCACTTCAATGGCATGGGTTGAGGATTTTGGCAAGTAAAACACTAGTTTGCGTTCAAATCGCTTTGTTTAGTGTACTGACAGCTTTTTTGATTAATTTGACAGAAGCAGATGACGCCTTTGCACTTCCACGGACTCTTGTTTTGAATGATGCTATGACCTGTCAAACCTTCTTGAATGGATTCTGGGATGCTGCAACATTGACATGTACCAACTCAAATATAGGATTCTTTATCAGTACTGGTGATACTCTTGACATACCTGCTGGAGTGACACTCCTAAATCCCACTGGTCGTACGTTCGGGACAAGCGTTGGTGGTATTATCAACAACTTTGGTACAATTAACAACTTTGGTACTATTCAGAATTTGGGTGGTATCAACAATCACTGTGGGGGCGTGGTTAATAATTCTGGAACCCTTAGTGGTAAAGCAATCGTTATCATACCATGCCCTGATCTTGATTTGGATGGATTTACATCAGATATTGATTGTAATGATAACAACGTTACAGTATACCCAGGAGCTCCAGAGCTTGACGATAATCTAGACAATGACTGTGACGGAATAATCGACGAGGGTTTCGCACCTCCAGGATCTTACTATGATGAAATAGACAATACAATAAAACCGTGTTTGCCAAGTACTTACCAACCAGATCCAAACCAAACCTCGTGTATTCTAGCTGATTCAGGACACTTTGTTTCAGAATCTGGCGCTACTGCTCAACTAGAATGTCTTGCAGGTTCATATCAAGACCAAGCAGGTCAAACCTCGTGCATTTTGGCACCTGCAGGAAGCTATGCGCCAGGTCCTGCAGCCACCGAGTCACTACTTTGTTCCGCAGGCACATTCTCTTTAGATGTTGGCTCTGCTCAATGTGATGATGCTCCCCCAGGATCATTTGTGGCAGATACTGGCGCTACAGCCGCAGAACTTTGTCCAATTGGCACCTTTCAACCGAGTTCAGGTCAGTCATCATGTATTCCTTCTGACATTGGTCATTTTGTTGCAGTGACTGGAGCAACATCACAGACAGAATGCCCTGCTGGCTCCTTTCAATCAATGACAGGGCAATCATCATGTGAGCCTGCACCTGCAGGAAGCTATGCGCCAGGTCCTGCAGCCACCGAGTCACTACTCTGTCCAGCTGGAACATTTACCTCTGTGGAGGGTTCCGCATCGTGTGATCTAGCACCACCTGGAACATTTGTTTCAATATTAGGAGCTACACAAGCAGAGCTTTGTGAGCCAGGTACTTACCAACCAGATTCAGGTCAGTCATCCTGTCTTTTAGCTGATCCGGGATTCTTTGTTGATACATTTGGTGCAGCATCACAACAACAATGTCCTGATGGAACCACATCGGAAGCAGGGGCCACAGAATGTATTCCAATTCCACCTATAGGGGATCCCTTCTGTGATGGGATGACAATTGATCAGCTGATTGCAATCGGTACTTACAACGTAATTGACAATCGTGACGGACACTTGGGCAAAAACATCAAAGGTACAAAAGGAAATGATTTGATATTGACATCAGATGCAGGTAACAAGGTCTCTGCAAAAGATGGTAATGACTGTATCATTGGCGGCACCGGCAAAGATAACCTCTTTGGAGGCAAAGGTGACGACAAAATCTTTGGGATGGGTGGCAATGACAAGATTCACGGACAACAAGGAGATGATGTGTTAAGTGGAGATGACGGAAATGATGTGATCTGGGGTGGACAAGGAAACGACTTCATTGATGCAGGAGATGGTAATGACAGAGTACACGGAAACCAAGGCAATGACACAATATTTGGTGGGGAAGGAAATGACTGGCTTGGAGCGGGAATTGGCAATGATATGGTGTTTGGCGGTCCGGGAAACGACAAGATCTTTGGTAGACCAGGAAACGACACACTAAACGGCGATGAGGGAAACGACAGGATTCACGGTGGACAAGGAAATGACACACTAAACGGAGGCAGCGACACCGACCGATGTCATGGTGGCCAGGGAAACAACGTCTTTGATAGCTGTGAATCAAAGAAGCCTATGCCCGACGAAGAAGACTGGTCTGAAGAATCCGACGAATAACTAACCTTTAACTAAAAAACTAATCATGCAAGATAACATTCTACATAGTCTCAGTATAATTTCTACTCAAGTCTTAAATCCATTCCTACGATCCTCTGAGCATGAATTGCGCACAAGTCTACAAGGCTCAAGTAGGTACTCCACTTTTGTTACGCTGTGCAGTTAAAGTCAAAAAGGTAGGTATCTAATCATGGCAGCAACAACTACGGCACCACTACCGCCAGCGCCGGTTCTGATGACCTGTTTTGGTCACTGTGGCATAGGTCTTGGTGCGGAATCCTACAGAAGATTACTTTTGGATGTAGGTGCAGACCCACTAAAACCAGTCCTCAAAGATTCCAAGGAGGAGTCAAGGATTCTAAAAAGATACGGTAGTACAATTTTGCGTTTTCCTGGAGCATATACCGGCGGTGAAACTCCACTCGTTCCAAGGGCATTGCTTGTTGATTTGGACCCAAGGGCAGCAAACCTCATTTTACAATCATATCCGGATCTTTTCGCACTACGTGACAAGCACGTAATCCATGGAGCGGGAGGCGCCGCAAGAAACTGGGCCGAAGGACGCTCTAGATTCAAAAACGAGATCACCCAAAAATGGGACTTTACAAAACAGCTAGCGGCATTATCTCCTGAACCAGTACGAGGATACACAGTCCCATTTGCAATGGGTGGGGGAACTGGGAGCTCATTTGCCTGCTCATTTCTTGAATTTATCAGAAGCAATACAAAAGAACACGCGACAATTGCAACACTGGGACTATTGCCAGAATTTGGATGGGATCCAGTGATTCTTGAGGCTGCGGCAATAAACATTGTAATGAACCTTGAATACCAAATCAAGTACAGCGACTGCTCCATTTTATTCTCAAACAAAAGGCTGCGCGAGCTTGGACACAAGTATGAGAAACGAGTTCAAAAAATCCCGTCAATAATTGATGATTTGCCAAAAGAACACGAGGTAGGTTGGAAGGACTACAAGGGAATGAATTTGATTGCCGCAAACGCAATCTCGATGTTTATTGCGTCATTTGCCAGGGAAACCGAGTGGGACATGTCAAACTATAGGACATGGCTTGCGACAAAGAGACCAAAGATGGCAATACCATGGGTAATACCAGTGCTACCAGAAGATGACCAGTGGGGTCTTAACCAAATAACTGGTGGAAAAAATAACACAATGGATGCAATAATTGAAAACCTTAACAAAAAACAGGATGCGTTACTCTTTGACATAGATGAGAATGATGTGAGAAATTATGGCGGACCGCGAGATTCATGTTGTGCTCTAGTGAAAGTAAAGGGAGACTTTGACATCAAAGAGCGCGAAATACTCAAACGCACCATCAAAGAACGATTCAACATCGAAGATTCCAGGATGATATTTGTCAAGATTCCAATAATGGACAGAGAGCAGGCAAACATCACAATTTTTGTAAATACAAAGGCAATTGGACCAAAGATACTTGAGATTGCCAGAGAGGCAGAAGAGTCTTGGGATGCATACAAAGAAGAATATGGCAAGTGGGGCCTTACGACTGAGGACTTTAAGCAATCACTAATGGATGTTGTACATCAATTCAGCTAGTGGTCAATATGGTTGATTTTAACTATCTTGATGAATTAGCGCGACAAATCAAGACAAACCGCAACTATCTAGAACAAATCGAAGAAGAGCTAAAGGTAGTAAACATGAAACTTCACGAGCTTCCGCTGAAAAAACCAACCGAATCTACCTTTGCAAAAATGATTGGGGTTGAATATGATGATCAGCTTGATACATTACAAAAATCAAAGGCAAACTTGGAGGCAAAACGAGACGAGCTCTCAAACGCAATAAAAAATAACACAAACAAATTCATCACCGAAATGACCTCCCCGGATCTGGTCGTCCCAATTGATCCAAAGCCTACCTTCAAGGATGGCCGCATCCAATTCCAGTACAGAAACGCAACAAAATTCCACAACCTCTTCGAGTTTCTAAGTGAGCTTTTGGGCCTCAGTGCGCCACTAGTGGTAAAAGATGTCATGCTTTCCTCATCGGAAATCATAGTCAAAGTCTCAAACGAGTATGAAGCAAAGCAAAAATTCATCAGCACTATGAGCGAGATTCAAAAAACGCTTACGATTAAGAAAAAATAACCTCTCTTAGTTTTTATTTATTGCAAATTTACCCCCTGTAATGCAAAATAAAACGCTAATGCTTGCAATTTTGGTAATTGTGAGCCCTGTTTTGTTTGCGCTAGCTGCTTATCCTGATTCGTTTAGTCTTAGCTGGAACCAAGGCCGAGGGGGATTTATTTTTGCAATGGCATTTGTTGTTGCTGAGCTCATAGGAATAAAGATACTAATTTCAAAAAAACGACTAATTGCAATAATCCCGCTCGCAGCGGCAGTAATCGTGTACCTTGTGTCTTTAGAGTATGGGCTAAGGGACTACATCATTAATGGTGCAGAACAATACAACGTGAATCTTGTTTATTCGTGGACATGGATGTGGGACTTTGTAGTGATGGGTGCGTTTGTGATGGCAGCAATATGCATTCTGTTTGGACGACGCTGGATAAGAATTGCCCCGGCTGGGCCAATCTTTCTTTGTGGAAGTGCAATAATACTTTCACTTGACGCGTTCTTTCCCTATGACACACTTGGCCCGCTACAATACATAGTACCGCACTTGGTAAAGGCAAACGTCTCAATAATTAATGCATTAGATCTTGGCACTGCAATCGCACGTGACAACCTGATGTTTCTTAGAGGGGAGCACGGCTCTATGGCGCTGCAAGTCTTCTGGCCGTCTGCAGGCGTACACAGTGTGATCATCTATTCTTTAGTAATGATGGCATTTTTGTTCAAGATGAATATTCCACCAAAGCGCAAGGCAGTATACTTTGTTATTGGAATATTGGGCACAATAGGCGTAAATATGATCAGAATATTTTCACTATCAATTTTTGTTCTCAAGGTTTCTGCAAACCCGACAGATTTTGAAGAATTTCATGGAATTGCCGGCGAAATAATGTTTTTACCGTGGCTTTTTGCCTATCTTTTTTTGGTAATGGCAATAGAAACAAAACGACTCAAAAAACAAAGCGCCTAACTCAAAAGAAGTTTGTAATTGAGCTTTGACCCTCAAAATCTGACAATTCGGAAACCTTAGCACCAAGTCTTCTTACATTCATGGTCTGATCAACTAGGGCCTCTTCTAAGAGCAGCAAGGCCGTTTTTTTGAGCTCCTCAATGGAAAATGTTGGGTTTTTGAGCATTTTAGATTTAGTTTTGTTTGATAGATCAGACTGGACAAACTGGATCCCAACTGATTTGAACATTTTTTTGTGTTTTAGTATGGTGTGATGAAGATCATCACATATCTCATCAAGACTTTTTGCCAAAAATTCAAAATCTTTGGAATCCTCTTTTAGTGTAACTATTCTACTGTATTGGATTGATGGGGCTCTTTCTGCTACTGGTTCTTCATCTATTCCTCTTGCTGCATTGTAAAGATATGATGAAATCTTGCGGCCAAACATCTTGTTTAGCGTAAAGACATCTACATTTTTCAAATCCTCAATCGTCTTTAGGTTCATTTCAGTAAATTTTTCTTCAGTTATCTTGCCTACTCCCGGGATATCGCTAATCTTGAGGGGATTGAGAAACGATTCCGTCTTGTGCGGTTCAACTACGGTCAACCCATCGGGTTTTCTAAAACTTGAGGCAATCTTTGAGACAAGCTTGTTTGCAGAAATGCCAACTGAGCAGGTCATTTTGATCTCGTTTCGAATCTGGTTTTTGAGTTGCT
The DNA here is from genome assembly GCA_036396715.1 of Candidatus Nitrosotenuis sp. GTDB lineage: Archaea > Thermoproteota > Nitrososphaeria > Nitrososphaerales > Nitrosopumilaceae > Nitrosotenuis. The sequence goes on along the minus strand of DASWKH010000106.1, from coordinate 4,840 downwards.
GTGCTAGGTGAGTGGCAATCTGAAAGCTTTTTTCAGATTTTCTTGTTACGTCCAAATACGCCTCATCCTTTCCTACATACTCAAAAACATCTGCATAACTCTTGATTACTTCCATGGCTTTCTCAGAAATATCCGAGTAGAAAGGAAAATCGGCTCCAAGAAACACGGCATCAGGAATTTGCTGCAGCCTTGATTTTGCAAATCTTATTGGCATTCCTGATTTGACGCCATATTTTCTTGCGATATAATTTGCAGTAGCTATTGCGCCGCTATCGCCACCTCTGTCGGAAAAAATACATATGCAGACTGGCTTTGTCTTCAGAGTCTGGTCCCGGATTTCTTCACACTGTGCATAAAAATAATCAAAATCTATATGAAAAACAATCCGTTCTGACATCGATTAGTATACGAAAAAAATCTTTATTACAATATCGCATATGAAGGGTCTAAATATCTTGGTGTGGTTGAAAATCTGTGTCGTACCCAATAACATCTGATGAGGGAGGAATCAAAATAATCCCTGAACTAATGAAACAAGAAAAAATGTACTATTGTCTTCACAACGGAAAGGTTCTTCTAGTTTTCAAAGATTCACAAGAATTTCTGAATTGCTATGAGATCGAAGAAAAAGAAATTGTTGAAAATATAACAACTTGTAAAAGTCCAGACGAAATTGAAAAGGCAATCGAAAATTATCTTGCAAAACAAAATCTCAAACATTAAAATAAACGCAGAAAAGCAAGAACAATCTATAGGATAAAGTTATGAGTGAACAAGACAAACCAACAGATGCAGAAGAAATATTTGCAGAATCTCAAAAAATCAAAGAACCTAAGGACGAACAAACAGAAACAACAACTTTAGTACAAGAAACTGAAAACACACCAGCGCCACAAGAAACTGAAAACACACCAGCGCCACAAGAAACTGAAAATGTTTTAGATGAAGACAGTGCAAAAAAGACACGAGATGTGATTTTTGTTGGTATAAAACCAATTATGACTTATGTTACTGCCACACTTACGCAGCTTTCAAACCAACAAGTCGTGACAATAAAAGCGCGTGGGCAAAGAATTACACAGGCAGTTGATGTCTCTCAGATGATTGTAAAAAGAATGAATACCGTAGGCTACATAATAAAGGATATTCGAATCGCCTCTGACTCATTACTGTCTCAGGACGGTAAGACTAGAAACGTTTCTACGATAGAAATTGATATTGCAAAGGCATAACTACTACAAAGTTTCTGTTGTATGCGGAATTGTTATAATTTCTACATTACTGTTTTTTCAGAACTTTCACTCGTGTTCCGCAAAACAATTTTCAATTATTGATGAAATAATAGAATATGAAAAAACGATGGATCCTAACATTTGCATCTCGCTTGCGGAAAAAATAGGTGACCTAAATAATGAATGCAAATCCGAATTTGAAACACCTGACTGCGGTTAACTCAAGTTTGTGATAAAAGAAATCCCAAAATAAATCAAAACTACATTTATTGCAATCATACAAAACTTGTATCCTTTGTTTGTTAAGAACTTGGTTCCCTTTGATGATAATGCTGATACAAAAAAAAGCCATACATAATCCATCCAAATGTGTAATCCAAACATTATCAAAATTCCCAAAAACGACCACAGTGAAAACGCATCAGCAATAAGCTTAAACCCAATTGTAAACCACCAAATGAGAAAAAACGGATTTAATCCTGTAAGTAAAATTCCTGTAAGGAAGGAACTATATTTGGATTCTTTTTGTACATGTCCCTGTTTTTTTAATGTGGAGTGCAGCTGCAAGCTAGCAAAAGCAAAAATGCTAAGGGCTCCCAAAACTCCAATTACTACGCGAAATTCTGGCAGTACCTCTAATGATAAGACGCCGATCCCAATTAGAATCACAAGTAGAAATTCTACGACCGTATGACCAACTGCCACCTTGAGTCCAGCGAGTTTTCCTTCCTTTATCCCACTTGCGATTGTTGCAGCAAAAAGTGGTCCTGGTGCCATTACTCCTGAAGCCGAAATAACTACGACTGCCGCAAAAAACCCAAAAAACTCTTGCATTGATGTTTAGATAGTCTATCGATACATTGATTCTTTTAAGGTTCTTGTTTCTTTTTCTGTTTCTTTAATTTGCTTTTCTGCAATCTCTGCTTGTTTTTGTATCATGGTTAAATCACAAGACACCCCAGGTAAAAGCTTCGACATTGCCATGCACAAGTGCGCACTCGATTTAAAGTCAGGCCCCATTTCATCGACGTTAACTAAAACAACTATGACGTCTTGACCGTTTAGCATTCCGTCGTTTAAGAGTGCCCCGGGTATCCCTGGGATGGTTCCACTTTGTAATAGTGTCATGCCGGCTTTCTTGAGTGTTTCACGTGCGGAATCGGTGCTTCCGGCTGCAATTATCTCGTCTGGCCGGTCTATTGGGAACTTCATTGGGGAACTGCTTACGACTAGTGAGCACTTGTGTTTTTTTGCCCAACTCAACATCATTTTTGCAATTGCTCGATGATACGGCTCATTAATGGTAAGATACGAAGTAAAAATGCTGACTTTGAGATCGGAGTTGACATAAATTCTCGTGGCGTAGTTTGGAATGGCATCTTTTAGGATTGTTACTGTAGGAAAATCAATTGAATCAATAACACCTACTAGGTCGTACTGAGATGTGTGCATCAATGATTCGCTTGCGATTGCACTGGTGAACCCGATTGAGGGAAAACCATCTATTAGAAAACCCCCCTCAATATCGATTTGTTTTAGCTCTTTGACCCAGAGACGAGGTAACATACAATACCCAACTCAAAATCACTGATATACTTTTATGAAATAATCAAATTATTGTTTGATTTTTGATAACAACGCTCTATACAAAAACGGCAGAGTTGTCGTTATTTCTGCATGTATGGTAGTCTGCTTGGCACCCTGCGTTACCTTGCCCCAGGAGATTGCCTCGCGTACAAGCGCTCCGCTAAGACTCCCATCAAATTCTTGAGCAGTAGTAATGTATACTGCATAATCAAGCCCATCTCGGTACTGATTCCACCATAACGTGTGATGCTTTGAAATTCCACCGCCAAGCATCAAGGCGCCAGATTTTTGCGCCTTAAAGACAAGTCCTGATATGATATCGGCATCTGCAGTCATGTTAAGCTTAAAGTCGCGGTGTTTTTGCGAAAACATCCAAACCTGGCTCCCTACCGCTCCATCCATTATGCCTGGAACTATGACTGGGATGTTGTTTTTGTAAGCCCAATAAAGAAAAGAGTCCTCTCCAAGTCTTTTCCCAATCTCATGGGTGATGTCAGCTGTTGACATTTCTTTTTTTCCTTGACTGTATGCTTCTTCAAGAATTGCTTGCACTTTTTCCTCGATTAGAGGACCGTAGCTTTCCATTGGGACCAAAACATTTCCAAGCCTGTGGATGTTTTGATCTGCAAGCTGAGAATCGTCCATGGTAAAAGATCCCTCCCTATAGTTTGAAAAATGTCTGGCAATATCGTGGTCTAATGCCCCACAAGTAGTAATTACTACATCAAACCATTTTTTTTGTATCATGTCTTTTATGATGCCACGAGTTCCAGTCGATGTTATTGCGGCAACAAATGACAAAAACCTAAGACAATTCTTATCGGTAATCATCGAAGAAAGAATTTCAAGACCGTCTGCAAGATTTCTTGACTCAAACCCTCCAGACTTGGACATCATCGCAAAAATCTCTTCAATATTTGTTTGATTGGTGATGTTAATGTCTTGGACTGGTTTTCCCGGCTCTATCATGTTTTCTCAAAAATGGCTGGGGTTATAAAATTGAACACCCTTTACGCAAACCTTCTGTGGTCCAAATATCTGTGTTTTCTGCTTTTTTCGTATTTTGATAAATCAAATGACGATGATTTTGTCGTCTGACCATGCAATGTTGTGATTTTTGGTATCATAACGTTATCATCTTCGGTTAGGTCAACTATGATGCCATTTCCGCCAAACCGATTGTTCTGAATGTTTGTAGCCAAAATTGGAATTCTATTCTCTAGTGCCCTAACTTGCACATACATGTGCCATGGGATTATTCCTCGCTTTACAATTCGTGAGGGTGAGAACAGGACTTGGGCACCTTTTTTTACAAGTGATTCTGCCACATCTGAAAACACCATGTCGTAGCAAATTATAATTCCAAACTTGCAGGCGGTCTTAAATACACGGGCCTTGGTTCCTGCTCTGATTAAGCTCTTTTCATAATCAAAAGGGTGTATTTTTTCCTGCGTGCCTATAATATCCCCAGAACTATCAATTACTGGAGCAGAAATCACGAATCCTTTTTTCTTTTTTTGGTAAAATGCGCCTGGAATTATGGTCATTGCGTATTCTCTTGCTATTTTTTTAAGCTGGGCAAACTCTACATCAAAATCAACAAACTTGTTTTCCTTTTGCCATTGTTCGGGAAGGCAGATGATGTCGGTTTCTGACTTTGCTGCCCCTATCAGCATTTTTGAAACTTCGTCAATTCCTTTTTGGTTTGTAGGGTACGAGCGTGTCTGCAGAATGCCTAGTCTGACCAACAGTTCTTGTTTTTATTCTGACTTAATTAGTTAACCTAGTGTGACTAGTACAACAAAAATAAAAGCATTATAACAATTGTTTGTCTAGTCAACAATTTTAGTCAATATTTGATTAACAAACCAGATCTCAAAGGGGTATAATTGGTTCATATCAAAAAGGTGGAGATTTTTGGCTTCAAATCATTTGGATTTACAAATACTACGGTGAATTTTGAGCCCGGGCTTGTTTCTATTTCTGGCCCAAACGGATCAGGCAAAAGCAACATTCTTGAC
>DASWKH010000105.1:0-3288 GCA_036396715.1 Candidatus Nitrosotenuis sp. | reverse complement strand
TGAATACCGGCAGATAAATTAATTGAGATGCTAGCGAATGCATTACAAAAAGGGTTATTGGAATAACAGATGTTATGCCAAGACATGCTAGAACTGTGAGATCGCCAGCCCAATTTTCTTTGATTTTTTTCAATCTATAGTGGACAAGTAATCCCGATGAACCAAGTCCTACTAGCGCTACAGCAACTGCAACAAAGGCAAAGTGATACCAAATAGCTGCTGAAAAAATTCGTGTTATGGCAATTTCCAAAACAAGACCAGATAATGAGGCCAGAAATATTCCAGCAAAAACAATCCTGCGATTAACTGACGATATTATTAATCCTTGAGACATTAAACTGACTGACTCGCATTATGGTTGAATATTATTCTTTCAAAAGAATTTTTTATTAACTCGTCGTTTCTGGTTTTAAGTAAGGTTGATTAAACTTTAGCAAAAATCTAAAGATTAAATTTTACTTGGCATAGCGGCCATATCCAATTACGCCGTTTGCATTAACACCCCATTTTGGGGGCAGAATCCAGAGAAAGCCGTTTGCGTCTGCCTCTAGGTCAAGCCTTGGAAGTATGTTTGATGGCGGAGATTGTTTTGCAGCAGGACCATCAGTTGCCATTCCAGTAAGTGGATCGTAGGTGCTTGCATGACATGGACATGCCCCTTTGTTTAGTGGCTTTGTTGGATCCGTTGTTGGAAAGTAGCTCCACAGACACCAAAGATGCAGGCAAACCATGCTGTATAGACGAAATGCGCTAACATCGTTTGCATTTCCACCAAGCTCAGCAGGCAGACGGATAAGCTGCCATTTTCTAAATGATTCTTCATCTAAAACACTGTCACCTGTATTTGGATAGGTTACAACTTCAGCGTAATTTACCGGAAATGTCTTGATGTTTGCATGGGTACCTCCAGGCAAGATTACCTTTGTTTTCTCAAGGTTGTCTAACTGAGGATTTGGGCCGTAGCTTCCCCATGGAACAAACGGCGTAAATGCGATTGCTACTCCGCCCGCTGCAAGCAGTTTTAAAAAATCACGCCGTGACAGGTAGCTCTTGTTGGCAGAATCCTGTTCTGACACGTTTTACAAAATGTGTTTCTTATCTATTAATCATACTACTGAATTTATTTTCCCACTACAAAACTCCTATCCAAATTTTTTATTTGTTCAAAGTCATCTAGACTTTACCGTAATTGGTTTCTTGTATTGCTCTGAAGCCTTTTCCATTGTCCGTTTTGCAAGTGCCATGTCCAGCTTGACAAGATGCTTTACTACCTCGTTTTCTCTGTCCAGTTTGTACATTGTAGCTCGCCCAACTCTTCTTGTCACCTTTACTGCTCCTGACTTTTCAAGCTCTGCCCAGTACTTGAAGAATGTGACCCTGCCCATCTCAAGGTTCTTTATTATGTCGTTTTTGGAATAGTCAAAAAGCGGATTGTCAAGAAAAAAGTCGATTATCCTCAGGACGGGGCTTGGGCCCAAGTATTTTAGCAAAAGCGTTTCGTTTCGCTTGTATAGCATAAAATCAGTTTGTAATCAAAGTATTTAATCCTAGACTCTCAAAGTACTGTAAGTGAACTCATGGTTACAGAGGCTCAGATAAGAGCATCAATTCTTTTCAAGCTCCACAAGAGGGGAAACTGGGGAGCAAGCCATACCGCATTTGACAACATAAAAAAGGGATTCAACGAAAGGGACTTTGGAAAGCACGGCACAAAAATCATAGACAAGATTGCAAAAGAGCTTGTCCGTGAAGGGCTGATAATTACAAAACCAACGCACTATGGGAGGCAGGTTTCACTAAACCCACGGCAAAGCGACAGGATTGTTACGATCATGAAAGCGTATTTTCCTGATGTTTAAGTATATTCAAGTGGCTGCAAAACTCCTACCAGATTTTATTTTGAAGAATTTTATTATCTAATTCCAGTGTCGCAGTGTACAGTGATTTCGGTATAGTCATTAGCACTTAGCTTTATTGTGTCATTTGATGAGCAATAAGGCAGAACGTTTGCCGCTGCAGCAGAACGTATTGCATATTCACCAGGAGATACTTCAACACTGAATTTTCCATTCGCATCGGAGCTGAACTCTTTTATAACACGTGATTGATCAGCAGTGGTCACAACAAGCGTCGTTTCGTACGGTTTATCGGCACACTCTGGATCCAGAGGATTTTCTACCACAGGGCATGTGGGGCCTAGCATCACGACACCTACAATGCTTCCCCAGAATTCACCAACGTCATCTACGTGTTCGGTGCTCTTTGTCCAACCTCTTTCAATCAGCTTGACTTTAGTCTCTGGTTTTACACATGCTGGAGAACCATCATACTTTGTAACAAGTTCGAGTCCTTGCCTGCAAATTATTTTTTCAGCTGAAAGTCCTGCTTTGAACTGCTTTAGTGGTGGGTAATCTGGAGGTATTATAATCGAATGAAGTTGAGGTTGGTTTGGATCATGACTCGCAAATGCTTGTACAGATACAAAGAAAGCAAGTATTACAGTTAACAAAATCATAAAGTATTTCATGATTCAGATAGCTCCAAAAACAATCATTGAAAAGTTTTTCTCAGCTTTGTTATTGTAAAATCATTAACAAGATTATAGATTCTTTGTAAAAGACAGAGCCGACTGGTCAAATCCAAGCTTTTTGTAAAAAATATGAGACTCTTTTCGCTGATTGCCAGATTCAAGCCTTATTCTATGGCATTTTCTGTCATTTGCAAGCTTAATACAAGCTTCGATTAGTTTCTTTCCAATTCCTTTGTTTTGATGATCTTTGCTAACTATTAATTCTGGAATATACATTTCAAAAAATTCTTGATTTAGCCTATGAAGATACATTATGCTAACCATCCCTACAACGCCTCCTTGATTTTGCGCAACTAGAATTTCCTTGTCTGAATCAGATAGGTATTTTGTGATTAATTTCTCAAAAGCATCTAGCTGTGAATCTTTTTTTGGTTTAGGCCTTCCAAGTTCATAAAGCAGCTCAAGAATTATGGGTATGTCTTTTTTTGAGGCAGATCTGATTGCTACATCTTCCATTGTTATGATAAAATGAATTGTGGTTTAAGGAGTTTTTAAAATTTTTTCGGACTCAAAGGAACCCGTTGAGATTTGTTGCATAAGACAGGTAATACTTGCGAGCTTTTTTTATCCTTCTTTGTTCTTTGGCAGTAAGATTTCTAGAGTCATATTCTAGAAAGGCCTCTGCGGCTTTTCCTTTTAGTTTTAGAATTTCTTCTTCCATCTTGTCTCGCAATTAAAAGACCCTTTCCAGACTTTAA
>DASWKH010000104.1:0-2197 GCA_036396715.1 Candidatus Nitrosotenuis sp. | reverse complement strand
GTAGTGGTGCATTTCAGATGATATATGGTCTAGTCGCAGCGTTTGTCATAGCGTTTATCATAATGATAATCCTGTGGGCAATCGGAAGAGCCAGCAGAAAAAATAACTAGCACTAGATAATTTTCTTACTCAAAAGATACTGAAGGCCATTTACAAACTCTACATCGGAGATTTTCTTCTCAGACCACCAGGCAGCATTAGTCTTGTACCATGTGGGAATCTTGACGCTTTCTTTTAGGGCGTAGTCAGGAGAAAGAGAAATTACGTTCTTGTCTGCAAGAAATTTGAGAAAATTATAGTCAGAAATTGTACCAACTACCCACTGCGGAACAACTACATTGCTCCCATATGGCATCATGGTGTTTCCTGCATCTACAAGCTCAAAATCTGCAAACAGTTTTGTTCCGTCGTAGTCTAGCTGGATTTGGTATTTCCCTTCTTTGAACAACAAAGGATCAAACGGACTTTGCGCAACGATTGTGGTAATATTGTCTCTTATCTTGAGTGGTATGGAACTGCTCTTTACTCCATCCGAGTCAATAATGTACATGACTCCATCACTACCAGTTACCTCTGAGACTTGGATAGTAACTGATAGATAGTCGCCATAGTGGTATGTCTGCTGACTAGTGCTGATTTGAATGGGCTCTACAGCAAAGGCACTGGCGCCAAACAAAACTCCAACCAAAAAAACAAAAGCTAACAGTTTCACATTGTAAAAACAAATACTGCTACAAAAAAACGTTCCTAACAAATCATACAATGATATTATTTTTTGGAATTTATCAAACTTGAAAGAGAGTTTACTGCATCAAGTATTTTTGCAGAATCGTCTTTTATGCCAAGTTTTGCAAGCTCTTCTTTTATGACTGCGATTGGGTCTTGACTTTCCTGTGAGTTCTTCTTAACTAGGCTGTCAAGCTCGTTTTTTATCTGGAGTATGTGCTCATCTTTTTGCTGTATTTGCTGCGCAGTGTTTTTGATTTGTTGTTCTTGGTGCGAAAGCTTTTCCTGTAGTGTGTGGCGCTCTGTCTCTAGGTGGGAAAGCAGCGACTTTGTGTCGTTTTCTGTGATGTACTTGTAGTTGACTTTGTCAAGCTCAGCCCGTGGTTTTACCTGGTCATTTTGTAGTGATTCGATCTCTTCTTTGAATCGTCTTTCGGATTCTTTTAGCTTATCTATCTTGGATTTTTTTTCTGCAAGGTGTGCATTGATGAATTTCAGATACTGGTTTGTGTTACTCATCTGGTCCTTGAATTTTTCGGATTTTTCCTTGATTACTGCGTCCTTTGTGGCATTAGAGACCTCTTTTCCAAAAGTGATGGTTCTTGCCTTCACTTCCATAGGATCAATAGAGCCTGTTGAATCATCAAGTTTTAGGCCAAGCTCTGCGATGTGGGATACTTCGTCTTCGTCCTCATCGTCCTTTCTGTGCAGGTATTTTTCAACCATTATGTATGGTTACAAAATCACCGATATGATTTGGCTGTCGTTTAAAAAAAACACACAACCTTTGGATATCTTTATGACGCCATAGTTTCTAATCTCGCTGGATTTCAGAACCGAAATTCCTGCCAGTGAAAAAAACTAGGAGAATTCTGACTCTGGCAGACATTTTTAATCAAACCCAAATCTAGAATGGCGCCGGCTTCTGTAGAGATTATTAAGGGGTTTACAATAGTGCCGAATAATGCTTAGTCACCAAGATGCATCATGGCTCAAATTATGGCAGCAAAATTCGCCTGAAATAAGAAAAAGAGCTATCCAGTGGAGAAAGGACAATGCCTTTACAAGAATAGTGAGGCCAAACAGAATTCAAAAGGCACGAAGACTCGGATATAAGGCAAAGCAGGGAATGGTTGTCATTCGCACGCGAGTCGGAACGGGCGGCATGAGACGACAAAGGCCTGTTGCTGGCAGACGACCAAAACACCTTGGTGTAACAAGAATCAAAGCAGATGTTAACATGCAGCAGGTTGCAGAAAAAAGAACCCAGCAAAGATACAAGAATCTTAAATTGCTTGGCTCGTACTTTTTGTACAAGGACGGATTTCATTACTGGTTTGAAGTGATTATGGCAGATAAGGCTCATCCAAGAATATCAAAGGACAAAGAGCTAAGAAAGCGATTAATCCCGGCATAAGTTGAAAACCCTACTTTTGCTAATTCCGTTAATCATGATGCCTGTTTTTGCCCA
>DASWKH010000103.1:0-2678 GCA_036396715.1 Candidatus Nitrosotenuis sp. | reverse complement strand
GTTCCGAAATGTTTTCTGTAATAGAAAAATCTGGCATAATGGATGGTGCGCTTGGGTTTCGAATTGGCGAGCAGATAAAGAATTTTTTGGGACATTATCTGGAATCGTTTGGGAGTCAGGTTCGGATAAAAAAGATTGATTATGGATGAGAAATTATCATTATTTTGAACTGAAAACAATTGCAATTTTTCTTAGCTTGATTCTTGTAACTTCACTAGCTCCAACTATATCTGCGCAAGAACAAACTGTTGCAATTCCTGATTGGATTCGTACCACAGCGTTGTGGTGGTCAGATGGTGAAATTGACGATTCTAACTTTCTTTCTGGAATCCAATACCTCATTGATAAAAAAATTATGAAGATTCCAGCCACAACAAAGACCATAAAACCATCTTTGCCGTTTGTTCCAAACTGGATTAAGGACACTGCTGGGTGGTGGGCAACTGGTAAAGTAGGCGATATTGACTTTGTAAATGGGATGAGCTGGCTAATTGAAAATGGGATGATTCATGTTGGCCAAAAGGCCTTTTGCACTGGAGATAAGCTTTGTTTGGTTGGAGAAGTAAAGACAATCATTGATGGCGATACAATATATCTTGAAAAACACAAGATTCGTCTCTCTCTGACAAACACGCCAGAAAGAGAAGAGCATGGATATTTTGAAGCCACAGAATTTACAAGAAAACTTTGTCCTGTTGGCTCTACCATACTAGTTGATCAGGACGACCTGCAACCAGTAGACCAGTATGGCAGAGTTTTGGGCAAAGTGTTTTGTGGGGACAAGCTGCTAAATGAGGAACTTTTGATAAATAACCACGGATGGATTTTAGACCAATATTGTAAAACCAGCGAGTTTTCATCAGAACCTTGGGCAAAAAAATACGGATGTCTTTCAAAAAATATACCGCTTCCAATTGAACCAAAACAAACATCCAACTCTTTTGACGTTGAGGTAACTGGAGAAAAGCAGGTGAGGCGTGGCACGACCCAAACCCTCGAGGTTCTAGTTAGTAGAAACAACATCCCTGTTGAGGATGCTTGGGTTGTTATCAGAATAGAGGATTATGGGGAGGACATCATACGAGAATTTGATGGATACACGAACAAAAATGGCTACTTTGAGTTTTCTTGGGAAATTCCAAAAAGCTTTGATGACATAGAGACCCTACTAGCCTTTGTTGATGTGACAGATGACATTTCAGCGAAAACCGAGCTATTCAAGTTTCAGGTGTATTGCCTGCCAGGCGAGGCTGGCTGTAAAGTTGAAGGCAATTAAAACACAGATCCGTTATATCTGAAAAAGCTGCATCATAGTATCATGAAAATACACTGCGCATGTGGAATTTGCGGACATGCAATTAACCAAGAATGTATTATGAATGACTGTGATTGTTGCGTTAATTTTCATTTACGTTCTGGATAATCTTGCTGTGATTATACGAAAAATCAAGATCTGATTTATCTAAAAGTATGAACATAATTTAACATTGGGTAATTGGGCAAAGCTTTGGATTCCAATAATTGTAGCATCCTTGATTATTTCAATAACAATTGCTTCTACTGTTAGTGCCTAGGAAAAATACTCAATTCCGGCATGGGTTAAGGGTGTAGCTGGATTTTGGGCTGAAGATAAAATTTCAGACGATGAGTTTGGTGAAGGCTTATCATTTCTTATTGATCAAGACATTATCAAAGTTCCACAAATAGAATCATTGAAACAAAAAGTGAAACAACTCGAGGCTGAAATAGTTCAGCTTAAAAGTCAACCAGAAGAGCCAACATCACCTGCAGATTGTGGACCAAATCAAATCTTCCAAGGAGGTCAATGTCTTGATATTGAGAAAGAGGAACCTGAAGATTGTGCTCCAAATCAAGTTTACCAACAAGGTAAATGTGTTGATATTGAGGAAGAGGGGTCAAAAGCTTTTACAATTAAAACTGATCAACCATCATATGATGATGGAAAGATAATTAGGATCACTGGAAATGTTGGAAGCATTAATGAATCGTATCCTAACACATCCATTACGATTATAATTACTGGTCCAACCGGCAATATTGTTGCAATTATGCAAGTAATACCAGATACTACGGGTAACTTTTCTCATCAAGTTATAGCTGGTGAAAGTATGACAGACGCTGGTTATTATACAGTAACAGCTCAATATGGAACACAAAAAGCTACAACGACATTTTCATTTACAGCATAATAATAAGAACGTAAAGCATCCCTCCAATTATTGTAACAAGTACAAAATATTGTCTAAAATGAAGCTAAATTACTTTTTCAAGCTCTTTTCTAATTAATTTGGCAAGCTTTTCCTTTCTTCTACGACTCAAAAAAACAGCTTTTTTTGAATTTACTAAAACAATTTCATTAAGGTCTGGATTTTTCTGATACTTTGTTCCAATATCGTTTGCAACAATCAAATCAGCTTTAGCTTCGGCAAGCTTTTTTCTAGCTAGACTGGCAAGCTTTTTCTTTGAAATATTCGTCTCTGCCTTGAATCCGACTAAAAAAACATTTTTTTGCCATTTTTTGATATGGTCTATAATTTTTGGAGCTTGGACTAGCTTGATTTGCAAGCTTTTCTTTGAGGATTTTATCTTAGAGCTACTTGGATTCAAAACTGTATAGTCTGATGCCGCAGCTGCCAAAATCACAACATCAACTTTTT
>DASWKH010000102.1:0-10763 GCA_036396715.1 Candidatus Nitrosotenuis sp. | reverse complement strand
TTTCTATGGATGTGAATCCAATAGATGCCGTATTCAATACCATTTCAGCTAGCACTAACACTGGATTCCAAACGATCAACTTGCAGGATCTCAGTCCAATTCCAGGAATTGTTTTTATCATTATCATGATAATTGGTGGATGCGGATTTTCAACGGCTGGAGGAATGAAGGTATTTAGATTGATTAAACTTGTAAACGTCAAAAATCTTATTTTGAGAAAAAAGCTATCTCATTCAGACAAAAACCATATCATTACAGCATCAATCCTCGTTGTTTTGTTTCCATTAATTCCATATTTTGTCGCAGTCCACATGGAGTCCTTAGGTTATGACTTTGAAGATTCGTACTTTGATGCGGTCTCCGCTCTGACTACAACTGGACTTGGTGCTGGTACAATCGGCTTAGATCTAGACCCAACTACACTTACACTGTTTTCGTTTCTGATGATATTTGGAAGACTTGAAATCATTTTACTCATCTACATGGTCGTGCCAAGACTCATACCGTAATTTTGTATGGCACAAAAAATGGTGGGCCGAGAGAGATTCGAACTCTCGACCTTTCGATGTCTGAAAGGTTGTTTTATCAGTCGAACGCTCCAGCCAAGCTGAGCTACCGGCCCTCAAAAAATTTCCAAGAGATCGGTATTTTAAATGTGTGGCTCAACTCTTCCACTTTATTGAGCAACCAATCGACGGATCAAAATCTTTTGGAATTGGTTGGCCTGATAACAATCTCTCTATGTTTGCAATCATTGTTTTTTCCGTTGCCACATCCTCTGGCTTCATAGCGTTGTCAATTCTTCCATGAAATGCGAGCTTTCTTTGCTTGTCAAATAAAAACGGGTCAGGTGTGCAGACTGCGCCGTATCGCTTTGCTACCTGTTGTGCATCGTCTACAAGATACGAAAAGGCGATTTTCTTTTCAGCTGCAAACTTTTTCATGTTCTCAAAGCTATCATCTGGATATGCTACTGAGTCGTTGCTGTTTATTCCAATTACTGCTACTTTGTCCTTGAATTTGGTTGCGACCTCGTTTATTGCGTCAACTTTGGCTTTGACATAGGGGCAGTGATTGCAAATGAAAATTACCAGCACTGCATCATAATTGCCGTAGCTTGCAAGTGAGTGTTTTTTGTCATCGACTCCAAGCAACTCGAAGTCTGGAGCTGTATCTCCTTTTTTTAGCTGGACTTGAGATTCCATTACGACCATGTGTTGCGCTCTAATTTTTGCAAATAAAAATTCTTGCCCAAATCAAAGACAACAATTAAAATCCACACACCAAAATCTCTTTTTGAGGGCTGATAGTTCAGCGGTAGAATGCCCGCCTTGCACGCGGGAGGTCAGGGGTTCAAATCCCCTTCAGTCCACTTACAACCTCCGATCTTCTGCGATTCCAAACGGCAAAGGATGGACTTAAATATGACATTTTGAAAGGAACCTCGGTATGGCTCAAGCATTTGCAGCAGAATCAATCGCTGTATGGATACCACTTATCGTCGGTTTGGCGCCAGGATTAGTTTACTGGTTTGTCATAACTGGTATGAGAAGCAAAAGACGATAATCACTCGTTTCTTCTCTTTTATTCTTTATTCCTATCTTGTAAAAGCTTCTAGTCCACATTGTTTAGAATAATGTTTCTTATGTGATTAATGCCCATATGATAACTAGAATCAAATGAAAAAGATACTCGTCATATCCATTTTTGCATTTCTGTTGTTGCCTGTATCTCAGGGTTTTGGACAGGTAACGGATACGCCATCTACACTGGTGGTAAAACTAACTAACACTACCCCGTTTAGCTACAAAGACGATCAGGGATATACAATAGTGATTGGCGAAGTAGAAAACACAACGACCTTTCCTGTAACAAACATCAAAGTCTGGGTCGGATTTTACAGCGGAAAAACGTCTGGCTCAGGAGAAGCTCCTCTAGAAACGGTAACTGGAAGTACCTTGCTTGATGTCATACCTGCTCGCGGCAAGTCCCCCTTTATGATAAAATCAAAGACTGCAAATCCAGAAATCTCAAAAGTGACAATTAACATACTTGGGTTCAACCCTGCTACGCAAAAACAACAAATGCTGGAAATAACGCCTGACACACTAGCCATCGGCAACACGATTAAGCTTTCAGCGGAAATCAAAAACAATGGTGCGCAGGAAAGCACAAAGACTAACGTCTATCTAATCGCGTTTGACGCATTCAAACCCCCAAGAATAGTTGGAATTCAGACACTGACAATTGATGAAATAACGCAAGGACAAAGCGTAAACATCGAGTTTGATGCACTGATGGATTATCGTGCAACAACATTCAAAGTTTTAGCAGAGTCTGATAACTACCAATCGCCGATTACCGATGTTACCGACATTTCACTTGATACACTAACAAGACTGATTTCAATTAACGATGTGGGTGTGATGGATTTATCCGGAAAACGCGTCTCGCAGCTCAAAGTCGGCGAACCAGTTGACATAGCAAGTGATCTTTCAATCCAGTACTTTGCCCTGTCAGGATCAAAGCAGCCGTATGTGTATTATGCACAAGTAAAACAATTTGGTGAAACGGCACCAGTGGAGTTTTTAGGAATTGCAGAAGGTGAGTTTAGCTCCGCCGTACCCCAGACTGCCTCTGTCAACTGGACTCCAGAACGTGAGGGAGGATACTTTATCGAAGCATATGTGTGGGATCCTAACGGCGTCGCACTTGCAGCACCAAGCAAGACAATCTCAATTGTTCTTGTAACATCATAGATTTATCCACACGAACACTAACTCATCTCATGACTCGATTTGATGTAGTGGCAATGGGAGGTACATTTGATATCATTCACAAAGGCCACATCGCGTTGCTTGAAGCGGCATTCTCTGCATCAAAAAAGGTGATAATCGGCCTTACAAGTGATGAGCTTGCCAAAAAAAAGGGCAAAAACCTGAATCATCCATATTTGCAAAGGCTTGATACACTAAAACAATTCATCGAGAAGAATTTTCAAAACAAGGAATATCTTATCAGCAAGCTTGACAACGACTTTGGGCCTGCGGCAATTGAGGGAAACGTTCAGGCACTAATAGTAAGCGAGGAGACTGCACACAAGGGCAAAACCCTAAACAAGCTAAGGGAGGAAAAAAACCTCGGCCCAGTTGAAACGGTTGTCGTTCCAATGGCACTAGCAAAGGACGGACAAAGGATTTCTACTACTAGGATACGAAATTCTGAAATCGATGCGCAAGGAAACTTGCTATAATTGACAAACTGATTGCCTATGTTTGATTTATTCAGATAAAACAAAAATTCTCAATCCGAATCGTTGAGCATCATCAATAGTATGATGAAAAAATTTACAAAAAACGTAACTGGTCTCCAAGAAGGCCTTCATCCAGAAAACCTCTCCTTTTGGTACTCTACAATAATTGCAGAGGCAAAAGAAATGGCCCCGCCATGGCTTGCGGACAAAATCAAGGTAAAGCAGGATCCAATTCTACCGATGAAGTTCAATTTGGACATCTCAAAAAGGGCAGTGCGTTACTTTATGATGGCAGTAGACAACAACTCGATAAAAATGCCAAACTCTACTAGGCTTTACTTTCTAAAGGTTCAAGAAACACTATCTGATGAGATGGATAAATCTCTAGTCTAACCCTTTGTTATTTCCACGGTGTCGTTTTCTGCCTTTGCGTCAATTATCTGACTGATCCCATCAAGGACAGATTGGATAAAGTCTGCAAACAACTCTACTTGGTAGTCGTCCTTTAGAACAATTGAATGGGCGGATTTGTCCTTTAGCGCAATTACTACCTCGTTGTCATATATGTTCAAAATTGATGAGATGAACGTCTCTTTTCCATCCTTTATGAAAACTAGGCTTGCAAGCTTGGAGGCTTCGTGTTTGTCTTGGCAGGCAATTTTTATTTTCATCTAGTCTTCAAACAAAAATTTTTCAAGTTGTCCTTTTGCTTTTTCGCGTTTTTGCTGGTGTGATTTTAAAAATTCTGTGACCTTTTCAATCAGAATTGCTTTTAGCTCGCCTGTGAGCAGCTTGCCGGACTTGTAGTCGTCATGAATCTGCTTGAGCTTTTTGTCGTCTGGCTCAAAGAAAATTCGGAGGTATTGGTACGACACATCGATGTCTGGATTTCCTCCAAGCTTTCTGTGTTCTTCCACTGTTGGCTGGCCGCCAGAAAAGGCGTACTTGTTAATTTTCTTTTTTATCATTTCTGGCGAGTCGGTAGTGTAGATGGTTCCACTTTCTTCGGAGGCAGACATTTTCCCTCTAGGTCCTGTAAGTGATGGAATCATGATGTTGTGAATCAGGGCGGGCTTTGGCCTTCCGATTCGCGGGGCAACATCGCGCGTGATTCTAAAGTGCGGGTCTTGGTCCACACCAAGTGGGATCAGAACAGGCCTGTCTTCAATAAAGCACGGAGCGGACTGGAGAGACGTGTAAAAAATCATGCCAACATTTGTTTCGTTTGTAAAACCAAAGACTGCTTTTGTGTTTGAAAAATTGATTTTTTTTGCAACTTGGACTGCAAGGGGATAAAGCGTTTTGATGTTTTGCGAATCAATGATTATCTTTGTCTTGTCTGGCTTAAATCCGAGAGCAATAAAGTCCAGGGCGTTTTCATAGGCAAACTTTTTTGTCTGCTCCATGGTGAGATCTTGCTTTGCATAGAACTTTTCATCGTCGGTGAGCTGAAAGTACATGGTAGTGTCAAATTTTTCCTGAAGCCACTTTGCAAAAACCCAAGGTACAAGATGCCCAATGTGAGTGTGTCCAGAAGGCCCGCGGCCCGTATATAGGAAGAATTTTTTGCCTTTTTCATAGTCTGCTAAAAGCCTGCCTAGATCTCTGTGTGAGAAAAAAATGCCCCGTCTTAGCATAAAATGAATTTCTCCAGTGACTTTTTCGATTTTTTTTAGCAGTTCTCCAGTGATTTTTTCGGTGCCAAACTGTTTTATGAGCTTGTCATAATCGATTTCTCCTTCTACATGCCATGGTGTGACAATGAATTCATCAGAAGGCATTCAAGTTTGAGTTAGGTTAAGGTTTAAAAAGTCTTTTCGGGTCGTTTTGCTGTTGTCTCAAGTTCTACATCCAATTGAGAAAACAATAATCAAGCTACTCAAGACAACGTCAAATCTAACCGATGAACAAATCTCAGAAAAAACAAATCTCTCAATTGATCAGACAAGGCGAGGAATAGAATGGCTCAGACTCAAGAATCTTGCAGTCGTATTGGAATCTGAAAAATCATTTGTGAGGCTGGGCAAAAACGGTCTTTTGGCAAGACAGGAAGGATTGCCTGAGAGAAAACTCGTTGATTTGATTGCAAGCAAGCCTTTGGCGTTTGGCGAGCTGCAAAAAAAACTTGGCGCTGAAACAAACATTGCAATAGCAATCGCAAAGAAAAATGACTGGATTGAAATGCAAAAAGGGGAATCAATTAACATTGTCTCACTAAAACAAAAGCCTGATCAAACAAGCGAAGAAAAACTAATCGCATTTATTTCGGAAAATAAAATTCCGCTAGAACAAATACAGGACTCTGCTGCACTAGAATCGCTAAAAAAACGACCGGACTATATCGTAATTGAAACAACAAAGTCGCGCACAGTCTCGCTTTCAGAGCAGGCAAAATCAATCGATGTCGAAAAGGAGGATGATGGCGCAATTGATGTTGAGGCCGATGTCCCGCGGGTCTTTGCCGCAAGAACACATCCACTAAAAGATGTCATAAACGAAATAAGGGAAGTCTTTGTCAGCTTGGGATTTACCGAGGTGATGGGAAATTTTGCACAGCCAAGCTTTTGGAATTTTGACGCACTGTTCACACCGCAGGATCATCCGGCAAGAGAGATGCAGGACACCTTCTACATAAAAGAAAAACTCGCAGACAAATTTGCATCACAAAACCAGATAAACCAAGTATCCAAGGCCCACAAAAAAGGATGGAAGTACGACTGGAGTGTCGATGTGGCAAAGAAAATGGTTTTGCGAACACACACTACATGCGTTACAATCAAGTATCTGGCCGAAAACAAGCCGCAAGAAGCAAGAATATTTTCACTTGGCCGCGTTTTTAGAAATGAAAAGGTCAGCTACAAGCACCTAGTAGAGTTCCACCAAGTAGAGGGAATCGTAGTTGGAAAAAATGTCTCATTGAGAGATCTGATGGGAATCCAGACGGAATTTTACAAAAAGATGGGACTAGACAAAATAAAATTCTGGCCTACATTTTTCCCATATACGGAGCCGTCGCTGCAGACAATGGTCTACAACCAAAGGCTTGACAAGTGGGTGGAACTCTTTGGGATGGGGATCTTTAGGCCGGAAGTAACAAGACCATTTGGAATTACAAGACCTGTCTTGGCCTGGGGTGGTGGTATAGAAAGAATTGCAATGCTCAAGTACGGACTGGACGATGTCAGGGAGTTTTACAACAACAACCTTAGCTGGTTGAGGGGTGTGCCAAAATGCCTGTAGTGACACTATACTTTAACAGACTGGAAAAACTCGTTGGCAAAAAGGCAAACAAAAACAAAATCTTAGACACCTTGCCATTTTTGGGCCTTGACATAGAAGAGCAAACAAATGAGTATGTCCGAGTGGAGTACAGCCCCAACAGGCCAGACTATGCAACAGATGTTGGAATAGCTGCGGGGCTGCAAGGACTGCTTGGAATAAAAAAAGGAATCGACAAGCTAACATTTAAAAAAGAAAAATCGTTTCTGATCAGAACTGATCCTTCGGTAAAAAAAATCCGCCCGTATGTAAGCGGCATTGCTGCAAAAAACGGTAAACTAGATGATGAGGCAATCAGGCAGCTCATCGCACTACAAGAGGATCTGCACTTTGGAGTAGGTAGGCGACGCAAAAAGGCATCGATTGGAATTCATAACCTTGATGCCGTATCGTTTCCACTTAGATACACTACCGTACCAAAGGATCACAAGTTCGTGCCTCTGGCAAGCACACAAGAAATGACTGCAGAGCAAATTCTTGCCAAAACAGACGTAGGCTCGCAATATGGCAAAGTCTTGGGTGGTGCTACCAGACTGCCAATGATTTTGGATGCCAATGGGAATACACTGTCGTTTCCACCAATAATTAATTCCGTACTTACAGCAGTTTCCACGAGCACAACTAATCTGCTAGTGGAGGTGACAGGTACTGACAAAAACGCAGTAAATGACACACTTTCTGTCGTTGCGACAACATTGCAGAACTTTGGATTTACCCTCTTTGATTTAAAGACAGACGCAAAGAGCTCAGCAGAATCACTAAAGACAAGAGCCATGGCACTTGAGCCGACGCTGGTAAATCAAACACTAGGAGTATCACTAACAAACCAAGAAATCTGCAACTCGATAAAAAAATGCAGACTGGATGCAGTAGTAAAGGCGAAAAAAATCATCTGCACAATTCCAAGATTCCGATTTGATGTTCTTGGGCCAATGGATTTAATCGAAGAAGTCGCACTTGGGTACGGCATTCAAAAATTAAAGCCAACAATTCCACTTTCTGGCGCAGTAGGACAAAAAAACGAGCTCACAAAAAGACTGGACAGGCTTGGACAAATTATGGTGGGGCTTGGATTTACAGAGGCGCTAAACACCAGTCTGACAAGCAGACACACACTTTATGAACAAACCAACAGAAACTCCTCTGGCATAATCGAAGTAGCTGAATCAAAAAGCCTAGAGCATACAGTTCTGCGAGACTCGATACTGCCAGGATTGTTGGAAAATCTCTCAAGAAACATACACGAATCATACCCACAGAAATTATTTGAGAGTGGAACCATTTTCTCAAATGCAAACCCAATTGACGAATCAATCAGCTTGGCATGCATAAGCGCACACAAAGACGCCAACTTTACAGAAATAAAGGCAGTCCTGCAATCGTTACTCAAAACAGATTCCGACATTGAGTGCAAAACAAAAACGTCGACAAATCCAATTTTTGCTACTGGGAATACTGCTGACATTTTAGTAGGCGATAAAAAAATTGGCGTAATCGGAGAAATAGACGCACAAGTAATTGATAATTTCAAAATTCGCATGCCTGTCTGCGGATTTGAAATAACACTATCTGATTTTATTTTATAGGCACAACATTTCCAATTCTGATGTGACTCACTGATAACTCATCAGTAACAAAGCTGCGTAACTCCTTAAAAGAAAAAAGCAGAACCGCTGCTAATGACAAAACTCAATACGAAATACACACAAGCACTGGCACTATTGTTAGTTGCTGCACTTGCTCCAGCATCCATTGCATTTGCGCAATCTTCGACTGAAGCAGAAACAACAACTGAAACTACCGAAAACACAGCTAACTCAGATGTAAAAATAAAAACACGAGCTGACGTCAAGGCAAGAGTATCTGATATATTAGAAAAGAAAATGGACCTCATCAAAGATGAAGTTAAAACAAGATACGTGGTCTCAGACACACTTGCTGACCGTGGCACAGATCTGACATTCCGTGGACACACAGACGGATGGGCAATAGTTGGAGGAAAAGCACACATGTCTTCAATTGCATTTGGAGGAGACGCTCACCACATCGGTGGAGGAAACTGGAAAATCACATCCGCAGGCGAACTGACAGTTGGCGACAGACATGCAAAACTAGACCTTAGCGGATTTGCAAGAGGCAATATCATACATCTGCAGGGAAGTGGATCACTTGATAACGGTGAAGCCTTTCGAATACTGTTGAGAGGCCACTTTGCGCCGACAGATGACAGAAACGTATACGCGATCGCATTTACCAATGCACACATTCAGTACATAAGCAGCGGCCTTAGAGTTCCACTAATGCAAGTAGGCTCTGTAACAATCATCGATACAATTCTACCAGCAACAGTAGAACCAGTACCTGCTCAGTGAGCAGCTTCTTTCTTATTTTTTCAAAATAACTAAACAAACGACTGGTTTGCCGCAAAATTACTATACTAACTGTACAACACTAAAGCTTTGAATTAATATTTGACTTGATCAAATGGTACGTGCCCTAAAAAGGCACACAGACGGACTGGAATGAATATGATGCTAAAAAATGATTTCTGGGTCCACCCAGGTGTGCGACATGGGGCAATACCCCGGTTACAGAGCATGCTTGAGGATTTAGGCTAAAACCCGTGATAGTATGTGAGTCAGTACCGGGGTACAAATTCTTACAAATGCCAACAAAGCAAATATTAGATTTGTAAAATATGTGATACCGATGGTAAACTACTGGCTCTGCAAACAAGAGCCAAGCACATACAATATCGACAAATTAGAAAATGAAAAAAAGACAATCTGGGACGGCGTCCACAACAACTTGGCACTAAAGCACATAAGGCAAATGAAAAAAGGCGATTTTGCGTTTTTTTATCACTCGGGCGATGAAAAACAAATCGCCGGAATAATGGAAATAGCATCGGGACCACGCCCAAACCCAAAGGAAAAGGATCCGAGATTCGTAGTAGTTGATGTCAAATTCAAAAAACGCCTTGATAGGCCCGTAACACTTGGCGAGATAAAGGCCAACAACAAGTTCAAGGACTGGGAATTATTGCGAATATCGCGACTCTCCGTCATGCCGGTTTCGTCTCAAATTTGGAACGAAATCATCAAAATTTCTCAAAAATAGAACCGGCAATAGGTTTATTGATATATCCCGACGTGTATACGTTAATCATGGCAACCGCTTACGTTTTAATAAACTGCGAGCTTGGATCCGAAGAAGCCATCATCAAACAGCTAAAGTCTCTGGATGGCGTAAGAGAAGTTCACGGCACCTTTGGTGCATACGACATCTTGGCCAAGATCGAGTCTCCAACGGTTGAGGCACTACGCGAGACAATAACATGGAAGATTCGTAAGATAGAAAAAATCCGATCTACGCTAACCCTTATGGGAATTGAGGGTCAATCTTAATTACTTCTTTTTCTTCTCATGCTACTGCACTTCATATTTTTGGTAACCCAAGACGATTTACAGAATAGATCCAAAGAATTCGAATACATACAACAAATGGCGCAGTTCTACAAAAAATGGATCAAAGATACCTTTTCAACAGATGTTGATATTCAGTCCGACCAAATGATAACGCCAAAGTCGGGTCTTTTACATAGGATAGACACCAGTGCGCTTTTGGAGGATCACAGAAAACGAGGACAAGGAATTTTTCATTTTTACCTGTGCAACTTTAGGCCGTTGTGGACTGATTGCACATGCGAGGGGTATAGCGCAGAAAATTTTGGCATGTCGCTCTGGCAAAGACCAAAAGATCAAAATGATGCGCTCTTTTTGGCAGAAAAAAACTGTACCGTAGTATCGCACGAGCTCTCGCACGAGCTCTTGCGGCAAAAAAAGACAAAAAATCAGGCAGAACTAGTGCACGATGTCTGGACAAAACATCTCTTTGACGAATTGCCATTTGAGCAGTACGGAAAAGATTTTGAGCCCACAACAAATGATCCTTACTTTTTTACCATTGATGCGTCCAGCTTTAGGTTATAATACAATTACCAGCTTCTTTAATTTTCGCAGAACAGCATTGTATTGTGTTAAGGTGTAGGGGAAACTGCAAGACAAAATACCAAGAGTTCTTGGGCCAAATCTCACTCAAGTATAACGGGCAAAAAAGATGCGGTGTCTGTGACATTTACCTAAGGTGGGACGGTGCCAAATGCCCGTGCTGCAGTTCGGTTTTACATGTGAGGCCAAGGCACTCTAGGGCAAAAATCAAGTATTATGAA
>DASWKH010000101.1:0-16174 GCA_036396715.1 Candidatus Nitrosotenuis sp. | reverse complement strand
TCAACGAAACATTCCTCTACCTAAAGCTAAAAGGTGCAGGCGACTATGACCCACTACAACAAGCAGACAAATTTGGTGCAGGATTCAGCTAAATATTATAAAATTTACAAAAATTCTACTGGTCGTAAATCATTAACCCTTTTTCTTCTAACAAAGAATGCAGGTTGTTAACAGATCTATAAACATCAGCTTCCTTTTTTGCTCCAGTGCAAACCAATTTGCCGGACGCAAACAACAATATCACAGTCTTTGGGTCAAGCATCCTATGAATTAGGCCAGGAAACTGCTCGGGCTCGTACATACTACGAGGAAGAGTTCGTGCGGCATGCTCTAGGTGAATCTTGCCGCCCAGATTTATTGCAGCTACAATATTTTGCACTACAATTTCTGCATCCTTTTTAATCTTGATTCCGCCTTTGCGCAATCGGTCCACAACAGTCTGGACAGCCTTTATTGCCATCTCTTCTGATTTTGCTCCAGTGCAGACCATCTTGCCGGTCCTAAAAATCAAAGTAGCAGTGCGCGGAGTCTTTAGCCTAAAGACCAATCCAGGAAACTGGTCTGGATGATATTCCGTGTCTGGAAACTTTTTTGTCACCTCGTTAAGATCAATTTTCTGATCAACTGATGCAGAGGCTACTACATTTTCTACAGATATTATCGGCTTTGTCTGCGGCATTCGTGCTTTTTTATATACCCCCTTTATATAAGGTGATGGTAGAACGGGGTTTTCTGGTTTTGTGAGGATTTATCCATTCTTGGCTTTCATCTTGGCCTTGACTTTGTCGAGGATTCTCTGCGCCCGTTTTATTGAATTTCTAGCCTCCTCGGGACTCGTAAAATCCGGCTGGTATTCTGCAGTATTTTTGAGATCTATCAAAGAAGAAAACTGTTTTTCAATATCGGCATATTCGTTTGGCGTCAGAATGCCCTTGAGAAGTGTGAGAACCTCATCGTGTTCACCTGAGGCCCTAATCCTTTTTCACTTGAAGTAAGGGCGTCTAGTGCGTTTATCGCACTATGTATTGCAGTCATTACTGCATTATCGTATGCGTTATGCTCTATTGCAATTTTTGCTATGCGAAGCGAATTCTCTGCTTTTATGATATAGTTGCGTGATTTTTTTGGATCGACTGGTTTTGTCATTTGATTAAATCTTCCAATTCTTTTCCAGAAACCAGAATGTGCTCTTTAATAATTGAGCGTATCAGATCGCTGTTTCTTTTTGATCTGAGTTTTTTTTCGGAGAATGTTATGTGAGAGATCCTGGTATGAAATGCCAATGACATTTCTTCTGAAAGTCTTGAAACGATTTCAATTGCTTTGTCAAAGTCATTTGATATGATCAGAAGATCAATGTCGCTGTCCTCCTTTTCTTCGCCTCTTGCCACACTTCCAAAAATTACAGCTGAGATGATTTTCTTTGAGCTAAGGTGTTTTTTGCAGATCGAAATTACTTGGTCAAGCGATTTTTTCTCTACGTCAAGAACTGGCTCTATGATGTTTGCCAGCACGTAGCTTTTCTCGTTTAGAGATATGTTGTATGCCTTTCCAATTGGTTGGACTTGGACTATGCCGAGCTTTTCTAGGTCTTGTATGGTTGCTGACGTCTCTGTGTGTGAAATTCCAGCGTCTTTTGCCAGTCTTCTGATGGTGTAGGTTCTGCCCCTGTGGTTGACTAGGGCACGAAGCACGCTGATTGCTCCCTTGTTTCCAAGCACTCCCTCTAGATATTTGTGTAGTTTCATATGTGTCAGATTTTTCTTACATATGGAAGAAAAATCTTCCATATAAATCTGCTATTTTGTTTTTAGGACACACACGCATGGATTTAATGACGGTTAATCCACTCTGCAATACTTTCAGCCTAGCCATGTCCTATTTTTGGGACATAGATTTAGTGATGAATAAGATGATCTGCCCTCCAAGAGCGCCTTCTTCCCAATCTTGAATCAAGCCCTCAGTCTTTGAGGCCTTTTGGGCCAGCTATTCAGTAACCCTTTCTGCCAAGCCAGTCGGATATGATCTTGCCTGCAAGCTCATTTGGGTCTACGTCTTGATGGCGTGACTGTGTACCCAACCCACGGGCCTGTCTTTTTGACAACCTTAGTGAAATTTTTTGCTGAACTGTCATTGATCTGGCCTTTTTCAAAATTTTCTTGTGTGGTGAATGCGGATTGCGCACCAAAACCTTGAGGTACCGTTTTTTTGTGGCAGTATCAAGACCGGATATTTTGTGGGCAATCTTCACAGATTTTGAAACATTTGGAATGATCTGGTATAATTTTGTAGCATCATCTCTGGATATGATCCTTGGTACAAGTTCCTTTAGCTTGTCTGGGACTCCTGCAAACCCATGGTATTTCTTGAATGTGGACATTGAGAGTCCTAATGACTGCGCTGCCTTTGACTTGCCCATCTGATCTGCCAAAAATGCACACGCGGCAGCCATGTCCTTTACATTCATGTTTTTGCGGTGAATGTTTTCAATGACAGATGCTGCCTTGGCATCGGGTACCTCATACTCTGTTTTTTTGGTCAGGACCAGTGCGGGAATCTTTTTTGCGCCAAGTCTTTTGAGTGCTGCCAGTCTTCGCTGCCCTGACATCAAAAGATACGTGTTCTTTCCTTCTTTTTGCAGCATTGGGGGATTCTGCAGTCCCTCATTCTTAATTGATCTTGCCAGCTCTGAAATTCCTTCCCTGTCAAGCTTTCTTGCCTGTGCCTCTTTCCAGACTCGGATCTGCTTTATTGGAATCTCCTTTAATCTATAAGGCGCCTTTGATGCGTATCTGATCCTTTTTTTTGCAAGCTTTTTACTCCTAGTTTTTGCCAACCGTCATGGTTTGACTTGGATTTTGTAAAAAGCGTTCGGTTCAATGAGCTTTGCCTGCGTGTGATGAATAACTATGCAAGTTTTCACTTGAGATTAAAAACAATCTTAGCTAAAAAGATGTGATTTTAGCTTTTTTTATCCTTCCAAGCACCAGCTCCCCCCGTGGCCAAATCCAGAAGATCCAAAGCCAAGAGAAAGAACAAACGCAGATCCTCAAGGACGGCAAGAAATCTAACGCGAGCAAAAAAACCAGCAAAAAAGAGGCCAGCAAAAAAGAAGACCAGAAGGCATACACGAACCAAGAGATCAAAAAAAGGAACCAAGAGAAAGGCAAAATCAAAAAAGACAAAAAGTAAGGCTGCAAAAAACATAGCAAGCATCCTCTCCAAAATTGTCATGCTTTTGGACAAGCCGGTAATGTCTCAGGAGGAAAAAGACATCATCAAGGATTCAATCATAGCTGTCTCAAAGTTCATCCGCTCCTGATGGTTTTGATAGATTACACAACGGTTGGCCCACTAAACTAACCAATTCTGCTTCTGTTGCTGCCAGTATAGAAATCAAGATGGATTTTTCTCAGAGTCATCTTCATCTTTTACTATGGTGCAGAACTCGATGTTTGGAAGCATCTTAAGATTCCTGTATTGGAGGTACGTGCAGCGGATTTCTGATGCCTTGTGCGTGCCTATGAACTTGTAGCGGACAAGAACTTCGTCGTCATCTCCACTAACACCACTAGACAAAATTCGACAGTACCAAGTCCGATTACCTATGAAAAACTAGGGTATTAAAAATTTGTTCTAAGCCTTTGGCAGTATGAGTACACACATACAGTAGGAAGATATGGAAATCTGACCATTGTTTGGCTAGCTAAAAAAGTTAGGATGCGCTCACAATTCCTCTCATGCACGACCAATAGAAAATGATCATATAGTGAACTGTCCATTCATTAATCCCTTCCAATGGGGACTCTGTCTTTTTTTATTTTTTTAAAAAGAGTTAAACTATATCATGTATTTAATGAAATTAGTTTTTTCACACTAAAAGCATTTGTGCCTTGATTGTTGATCAGTCACGGACTGAATTTTCTAAATTCGAATATTTTCAACGCATCTAAATCCAGAAAACAACCATCTTTCATCCAGTCTGAAAAAGTTCCTATAGCTTCCTCGGATTGATATTTGAGGTGTGGCAAAGGAGCCGCCGCGCAGAACCTTTTGGTTTGTAAACCACTTGTCGTTGTATTCAGAAAAGCCTGACTTGAATCCCGGATATCCTACGAATTCGGACGATGTCCACTCCCACACATCGCCAATCATCTGGTGGCAGCCATAATGGCTTTTGCCATCTGGGTATGAGCCAATCTCGGAGCATCCCCACAGAAATGATTCCAGAAGATTTGCATGTTTTTCAGATGGTGATTCATTACCCCAAGGAAATATTGTTTTGATCTGTTTTTCCTCATTCCAGCAAGCTGCCTTTTCCCATTCAGATTCTGTTGGAAGGCGTCTGCCTGCCCACCTGCAGTACGCGTCGGCTTCGTAAAAACTGACATGACAAACCGGCTCATTTGGATTAATTTTACGTCTCCCAAGAAAATCATCAACATACCAATCACCATCTATCTTATACCAGTACATGGGGGACTCCCATTTGTTTTTCTGTACGGCATCCCATCCATCAGACAGCCAGTACCGATAATCCTGATATCCGCCGGAATTTATGAACTCGATGAACTGACCACAACTCACAGGAAGTGCATCGATTTTGTAGTCGTTTAGGTAGACTTTGTGCTCTGGTAGTTCTATATCATAACAGAAATCTTTTCCGGAATATCCAAGATTATACAGGCCACCTTCTACGTGGATCTGTTTTTGCTTTGCATGTGGTTTTGGGGCCTGTTTTTTTATGGACGGCCTGTACTTGTCTCCAAGTATGTGCTGAATATCGTACACCAGTAACTCCTGGTGCTGGCACTCGTGGTGTATTCCAAGCTCAAATAATTTTCTTTGCGAATCATTTGCCGGATTTGTCTCTAGAAAATTGATTACCTGTTTACTGATAATGTCATAGTATTCTAGGATCTGACCAGTAGTTGGCCTTGCAACTGAGCCTCTTTGCGCCTTTTCGTGCTGCTCTCCAAACTTGTTATAGTACGAGTTTAGGTACTTTAGAAACTCTGTAGAATAAACCCTGTAATCCTTGCTTGCCTGCTGGAGCAGCATCTCAAATAGCCAGCTCACATGTCCTAGGTGCCATTTTGGCGGGCTGACATAGTCATCTGTCTGTACTGCAAAATCGTCGCCTTCTAGTGTGTCGACCAGTCTTAGTGTGGTTGAGCGGGTTGCCTTGAACTCTTCTACTAGGTAATATGTAGACAGCATTTCTATGTGTAGTGGTTTTTTAGTATTCATTTGTTTCTTTTTTTCAATCATAAAAAACGCAAATGACATTACTCAAATGATTCTCTGTTTATGATTCCATCGAAGCTTTTAAGAATCAACGAATAAAGGGAGCTCCATATTAATTGGTTCAACGAAAAATGAAGCCTCATTCCGACTCTAATTATGTAAGGACAGTCCTCTCTCCAAACTGCACTCTGATAAAATCTCTAGAAAAAAAAGAGCAAGACTTTGCAAAGGATGTGGCGTATGGCCTTACCAGAAAGGAAAAATTTGTCCCATCAAAATATTTCTACGACGAGGCCGGCTCCGAATTATTTGATAAGATATGCGATCTCCCGGAATACTATCTGACCAGAGCGGAGCTGGAGATTCTGGATTCAGCAAAGCAGGAACTATCTGAATACCTAGATGGGAATTATTCTGTAGTGGAATTGGGAAGCGGCTCTGCAGTAAAGACGAGACACCTCTTTGAGGTATTGTGCAAAAGCCAGAAAAAAATAGCATACTATCCAATTGATATCTCAAATGTAGTAAAGGAGAGCAGCCAGAGGCTGCAAGGCGAGTTTGATAATCTGCAAATAACTGGGATTGTGGACCAGTACGAAAGCGGACTGGATTTGGTCAAGGACGTGGCCGGAAAAAAAATAATCGCGTTTTTTGGCTCCAGTCTTGGAAACTTTGATCAGAGCAGTGCGCAAGACTTTCTAAGAAAGGTTAGAAGCAGCATGAATTCAGGCGACCTGTTCTTGCTTGGTGTGGATCTGGTAAAGGGCAAAAAAGTCCTAGAGGCTGCATACAACGACTCGGAGGGCGTTACGCGGGACTTTAATCTGAACCTGCTGAGGCGAATAAACTACGAGCTGAGAGGCGATCTTGACTATGCCAAATTTGAGCACGTTGCATTCTACAATTCCAAAGAAAAAAGAATAGAAATGCACATCCGCTCAAAGACCAAACACCAAGTATCCATACAGGACATTGGACTTTCCGTGGATTTGGAAAAAGGCGAGACTATCAGAACGGAATATTCCCACAAGTACGCCATATCGCAGATTAGAAAAATGGCAAAAAAAGCAGGGCTAAGCCCGGTTAAAATCTGGCGCGATGAGAAAAACTATTTTGCACTGGTCTTGTTTTCTGTATAAGAATCAGTCTTAGCTGCAGCCGCAGCTTCCGCCCTTGCATGGCTTTGAATGTGCCTTTGTCATGTGGCGCATCATTCGTTCCACTTCGGTAAACTCCATTCCGCAAATCTTGCAGACAGGACTCATATCCTGCGTGCTGTTTCTCCTAAAGAGTTTCATAGTGACGCTGCCCTGGGATGACAATAAAAGTGAATCGGTAAACTAGATGCAAAAACTTGGCTTCCGCACCCTGCGAAAAATGTTTATTCGGTGATTACATAATTCCAGAAAATGAAAGCTACGTGGAACGATACCATACTAGCAGAAAGTGACCAGACCATAATAGTTGAGGGGAACCACTACTTTCCATACGATTCAATAAAAAAGGAATTTTTTGTAAAATCTGACACAACTACAATTTGTGGCTGGAAGGGTATGGCAAATTATTTTTCAGTGGTGATTAATGGCAAGACCAACAAGGACTGTGCCTGGTACTATCCTGAACCAAACGATGCTGCAAAGAAAATAAAAAACCATGTGGCGTTTTGGAACGGCGTCAAAGTATCATCCTAATGGTGGTTAATCCACTGCGTGCGGTATTCCTCATCAAATATTTCTGATGTGATGTCGGCGTCCTTTACCTTGGTAGAATCTAGCTGCACATCAAAGAACCCAAGCTTTCCTTTACATGGAATTGGAATGACAAATGATTTTGCGCCCTTTAGCAAAAATCCATATCTAGAGCCAGAAAAATCGCAGTCTGCAAAATGATATTTTTGGTCAGCCTGCCATTCCTTTCTGGTTTGGTATAATTTTACATCATGTATGGTAGCTTTGCCGATTATGGCTCCAACTGGCAATGAGGCCTGATCAATTCCAAGCCTTTTGCAATCAGATGTCCGAATCTTAATTGGCGCATGGACTAGGAACTCGCCGCGATAGCTGGTATTCCACGATCGTAACTCGATTGTTTTCTTTCCTTTGACTATGAGGTCTGCAAAAGGCTGGGAGACTGAGAGACACTTGAATGCAGTCAAGCTACATCCGGATGGAGCAGCGGTTTGGGCCCATCTCGAGGTCCGGAATCTGCATTGGAGATATTGGTATGGTACCCTTGTTTACCTTAATTATCATGGAATAGTTCATCGGGCGTGGCGTTGTAATTGATATAACTTTGGCCACAAAATCCGGCTGCGATAAATCCAGCAACGGGAGACTCTTTGCCATTTTGACTGTTGTGTAATAAATTCCGTTTTCAGTGGGCTTGATTCCCTCTGAGTGGTGTGTTGGAAACACCTTGGTATAGTCTGAGAATTTGAGTATCTTGTTGTGCAGGGTGTCGTAAAGGCTTGTTGCATATTCTTGCACTTGGTCGCGAAGGTCAGGCCTGCCAACCCCTTCAACAAATAACGTGTCGCCAGAAAAGACGTACCTGTCATCTACTACATATGACATGCTTCCTGCTGTGTGGCCGGGTGTGTGAATCACTTTTAGTTGCTTTGAGCCAAATGGTATGGAATCGCCATTGCCAATCCTTTCCGAATCTATTTTGTATTCTTCTAATTTACTCAGGTATAGTTTTGCGCCTGCAAGCTGAGCCAAGTCTTTTGCAGCAGAGACATGGTCTGCGTGCTGGTGCGTATCGATTACCTTTGTAATTTTGAGTCCCTCTGATTGTGCAAACTCGACATATTTTGATGGAGGATATGTAGGATCAATTACTGCTGCCTCGCCACCAGAGCCGACGATATGGGAGAGGCACCCCTTGCCCACCTTTTCTACTTGGATTACTGTAAGATCATTTTCCTTTAGTGTAGTGGCGTTTAGGACCTGGTTCCACAAAGACATCCCGCCGACTAGCGAGCTTGCCTCGATTCCTTTTTGCGCCAAGGCAAACGTTGCAACCATGGAACGGTTTCCATGCGAGCATATTGTAACAATTTTTTTGTCTTTTGGTATTGACGATTCTACTGCCGGGCTGAACAGCTCTGATAGCGGAATGTTGACAGCCCCTGGAATCTTAAAGTCTGCAAACTCTTCTGGCTCTCGAACATCTAGCAAAAAGACATCCTTGTCTTGCTTTAGGGAATCCCACAGATTATCGCCAGAAATTGTCACATCCCATGAGCTTTTGACTAGTTCCTTATTCCAGGATTTTATTCCATCCTTTAGATAGTGCGCGTCAAACCCGAATCTGGCCATCATAATCGCGTTTTGCTTTGACTCTGTTCCGTCCTCATCTATTAGAATTATTTTCATCGATGGCGGGATCTTTGACATTATTACCTGTTTTTGCTGCATGTTCTGGCACACTGCGTTTGCAGCACCGGGCACGTGCCCGTCCATGTATTTTTCCTTTGCGCGGATGTCCAAAATCAGGGCGGCAATTTTGTTATCGATAATTTGTGATAGTTCCTCTGGTGTGATCTCTATAGAATCCATTTACAGGATTCCAGAACCTTGCAGCCAAATTTAGAATTTTTGATCTAGGATGGGTCGGAAACTCGGCCCATGAACAGAACTAGTCCGGTCTCGTTATCCTGAATCAAAAACACAAAGGGATGATCCGCTCTGAAAACCGTAGGATCTACAGGTGCGGATGTGACCCCTATTCCAATTGCTGTTGCAGCAGCAGCTTCGGTTCCCTCCTCGTTTACGTCAACGAACGCCTTGTGGGTGGCAAAGCCGATGTACAAGTTGTTTGGCTTTACGTCGGCAATTCCGCTAAGGTCTGCATAGTCTGGGTCAAATGCAAGCTCTACTCCAAGCTCTTTCATTTGGGGACTAAGATCATACTCTGCTTCCAGCTTGAACTTTGGCATGTACACGTACACCTCTTTGTTTTGCATCTGTTCTTGCCAGCTGCTCAGCTCTTCTAGGGTCAGTGAGTCCTCAAGTGAGCCAAGATTATTTTTTGGGAGCAGCACTAACATTGAGAGTCTGTCGCCCTTGTATGGCATAGAAAGAATCTGCAGATTGTCATTTTCTGCATAATCAAATCTTGATTTTTGGTACATCATTGGCACCTCCACAGTATCACCAGAGTCAAGTGTAAAGTCGTCTTGGCTTGTCAGGTTTGCATTAAACTGGTCCTTCCATGTTCCCATAAAGTAGACTGCGTTTGTGATTACAAGCCTAGTCATATCGTTGGTCTTGCCCTTTACCAGATCCTTTATCTTGCCATTTGTCTGATTTTCAACCCACGAGTCTATCTCCGACTCGCCTGCTGGAAACTCTACTTCAGCTACCTCACTGTCATAGTATTGTTTTGCAATATCGACAAATTCTTGTTTTACACCAAATCCTGTTTTTACCCACAATGCGTTTGCGTTTGTCAGCTCGTATTCTGTACTGTTTGGGTTGAGATTCTGTTGGATTGTCTTAAAGGAGTCTCTTCTATCAGAGTCATCCCTTGGCAGGTATGTTGCAGAGGCGACCTCTTCTGCAGTCTGGCCCCTGGCACCCTCGTACACTACGGAAAATGCGCTAAGGATGCTCCAAGGCGAGAAGAAAATGTTGTCCTGTCCTGCGTTATTTAGCGAGTAAAAATCAAGCATGAACTCGTTGCTTGCCTCTATTATGTCTGAGGCTTCTTTGCCGCTTGGTTCTGGTTTTTCAGTTGGCGGCGGCTCAATTGGTGCTGGCACCAGTTCCATGAAAAGTATCAAACCTCTCTGGTTTAGGATCTCTGCTGTGGCTGGCCTTACACATGCAGGCATAACATTTGATCTTAATACTAGCTGAAGGCCGTCATGACACTGGACGTTGTTTGGGTCTACTCCCATTTTGGTCTGCTCGCGTGGACTGAGAATCTCTTGGGCAGAAACACCATTAATGGAATAACTGATAAAAATCAAAACCACTATGGGTATGACCAAATATTTTGTCATATCAAAGATACTGCATGAATGGGAAATAAGCATTGATTAAATTCTGTTTTTACCAAACTTTCAAGTAATATTCTCATGTGACGCTCTTTAAAGCGTTCTACACATTTTGAGGACGAGATAGGGGGTGTGGTTGCTGAGGCACCGGTATGGAAACGCCCCAATCCACACTTGATTAAGCAAATTTTTTCATGGTATTAAAGACGCACTAAGAAATTATCAGTATAAATAATATAGAAAAAAGTTAGGGACTAGTCTTTTAGTTTCTGCTAACTGGTTTCGGAGTTTTTTACGTATTGTTGTGGCAGATCAATTAGGATTATCTCAGAGTCATTTGCTGCCGTCATGGAAATATCCGAGTCTTGGATTTCTGCAGAATCGCCTTGGTTTAGTGATTGGCCGTTGACTTTGACTGTTCCCTTTATGACGTACAGATACGCCTGCCTTTTTTGCGCAAGCGTGTGATCTACTGTATGGTCTTGGGTTATGTTTGAGATGTAAAATGATGCGTCTTGGTGTATTGAAAGTGTTTTTTTGCCGGATTTGTGGGGGCTGATTACTGCTAAAAGCTTGTTCTGCCTTTCGTGTTTTGTGAATTTTTGCTGCTCCCAGGATGGCTTGAGGTCCTTATGGTCTGCAAAAACCCACATCTGCAATAATCTGAGAGGTCCTTTTTGTGAATGGTTGTATTCTGAGTGATACACCCCAGTACCAGCACTCATCCTCTGGATCTCCCCTGAACCGATTACGTCATGGTTTCCAAAGTTGTCCTTGTGCTCAAGTGCGCCGTCTATGACATACGTGACAATTTCCATGTCGCGGTGCTGGTGAAAGTCAAATCCTGCCCCGGGCTTTATCACATCGTCGTTGAAGACTCGGAGCGGACCAAAGCTCATCCTATCTGGGTTGTAATATTCGCCAAAGGAAAAGTGGTGAGTTGTCCTCAGCCAGTCGTGCTCTAGTGTGCGGTGTTCGCTGCTGTGAATTATTTTGTTTTTCATATTATTTCATACCAAGAATATGGTATAAGATCAGCTAAACACAAATGATGAAAATAAACAATTTTGTTTATTTTTGATTTTTTTGTTGAGCTAACTATATCGCAATTTGTGCCGTAAACACATCATGAAAACAAATCACAAAAGCATCCTTGCGCTTGCAGGAGTTGCGGCACTTGTTGCCCTCTTGTCAGTACCAGTAATGTCTGAGAATGCCGAGCCACAGGCAAAGGCGGCATCTGATGTTGCACCAGTCTTGCAGCCAAGGACAGTAATAGTTGCAGGAAACGAAGACCCGCAGTTTGGACCAAAACAGCTCACCATCACAGCAGGCGAGGAAGTAAAATTCTTCAACGTTGACGGATTCAACGGAGTTGGAAGGGTACACCAGAT
Organism: Candidatus Nitrosotenuis sp.; assembly: GCA_036396715.1. Lineage (GTDB taxonomy): Archaea > Thermoproteota > Nitrososphaeria > Nitrososphaerales > Nitrosopumilaceae > Nitrosotenuis. The sequence continues at coordinate 4,531 of DASWKH010000101.1, read as the reverse complement.
AGTCTCAGTTGACGCGCAAAGCGGCATACCAAACGGCGTCTTTGACACGGGAGTTCTGAGCAGAGGTGGCTCGGCGACAATCAAAATTACAGAGCCCGGAGTCTACGGATTCATCGACCAGTTGTGGCCTGCAACCCAAGGCACCATAACCATGGTACCATAATCTTTTTTCTTTTTTTTAAGTATTAATACGACGATCGCATCATTTCATTATTGAAAGAGGAATCTCTTCCTTTTGAGCTGTTTACAGACCTTGCAAGTGAAACAAGGTGTGCAATACTTGTCGCATTGAGCAAAGAACCATTGCGGTTAAACCAGCTGGCAAAAAAGCTAGACCTTACAATTCAGGACGCGCACCGAAATGCAGACAAGCTTGCAGGCTCTTCAATAATACAAAAGAATGCTGACGCAACGCTTTCACTAACAGAATACGGCAGGCTGATGGCAAAACAAATCCAGTACTTTGAATTTTTGTACAGGTACAAACAATTCTTTGAGGATCACATCATACAAAACATGCCAGAAAAGTTTGTGCAGCGAATAGGGGCGCTACAAAACAGCCAGCTAATTACCAGCGTGACCGAAGTCCTTGAGAAGCTAAAAAAAATCGAATCCAACACAAAAAAAGCGCTCAAAATAATGGTCTCACAGGCCTGGTCTGCTGAAGGCAAGATACTGATCAACCTGACAAAAAACGATGTAATTGTCCACACATTGATTGGGAAAAACACAATTTTTCCTGACGAAATAATAGACACAATCATAAAAAATCTGGACAAGCTAAGCTCCAAGGAAAACTTTGTGCAAAGGCAAATCGACAGCGTTGATGTTGCAGTCTACATAACGGACGACTCTTGCGCAGTGATGTTTCCAAACAAGAAAGGCCAGATAGACATGAACTCTATGTTCCTGAGCGAGGACGATTCCTTTAGGGAGTGGTGCAATGATATTTTTGAGCATTACTGGAGCCGATCAAGGCCCCAAGTCAGAATATCTAAAAAACAAATTTAGTCTACGAAGATCAATACCAATCCATGAATGTGATCAACAACGTGGATTTAGACAAGGTTTCGCAAACAATAGAAGGCGGAAAAAAGGACAGGACAACTCTAAAAAAGCCAGTAAAACTGCAGGGGGAGTGGAATTTTGATCCCTCAAAGGGATACCAGTTCAGAACCGAGCTTGCGTTTGAAAAAGGAAAGCAGCTAATAGAAATCGACTCGCCCTCTTTTCTTGGAGGGGGTGGAAACAGGCTTGGTCCGATGGCCTACTGTGTTGCCGGAATTACGTCATGCTTTGTTGGAACCTTTGTTGGGATTGCAGCGTCTCAGGGAATTAGGCTGACAAAACTAAGTGTCAATACCGAGTGCGGCGTAAATTTTGCCAAGACATTTGATGTATCAGATGAGCCAATCACAGAGGGAATCAACTTTCAAATCGACGCGCAAGCAGAAAACGCAGACAGGCAAAAGCTACAAGAACTAGTCAAGATGGCAGAGGAAAGGTGTCCTGCAGTATACAGCATGTCCAATATCATCAAAGTGAATGCGCAGATAAAATAGCCACAACGTGTTTTTGGCTGTAAGGGGCTCTAATTTAATTAAAAAATGAATATTTGTTTGAAATGATCACCAAGCAATTAATTTTGTTTGCCTTGGGCACAATATCAAATGCAGTATACAGTTAAGGCAAAGATTTGCACAGTAGTTGGGATTGGCCTTATTGTCTTTGTCGCATCTCTTGTGGGATTACCCTTTACGGATTCAGAGTCAAATGTAAAGAAAATCTCTTATGAAAACGCCAAAAAGCTAGACGACTCTGAGCAAAAAATGCTTGATGTCATCGCACAAGAAAAAGCAGAAATAGAATCAAAAATAGGCGGAAAAATTAATTTTCCATAAGATCAGCTAGTCCGCAAAACATTGGAAAAATAAAAAATTGTGATCTATTTTACAACCATCACAGGAATGTTTGTCTTGTGGAGCACATAGTTTGATACACTTCCAAGAAACATTTCTTTTCCTGTACCTCTGCCCCTTGAGCCAATTACGACCAAATCATAGATGCTGTCTTTTGCAACTTGCGCAATTTTTTGTCCAGGATCGCCCGTTTCAGTTCTTGGTTTAAAGTTTACTTGAGCCCTTTCCACCTTTTCTGCAGCCTCGCTAATTATAGACTCGGCAAAGGAAATCTCTTTTTTTCTTTGTTGCGGGGTAAAGCGTATTGCAGATCTTGCAGGTATGTGAATAACATACAATCCAGTGATTGTGGCCCCTGTTGGTTGTGCAATGGTAATTGCTTTTTCTAGCGCTCGTGTAGAATTTTGTGATCCGTCTAAGGGAACCAAAATTTTTTGCATTTTGTTTGCCATTGGTAAAACTAACAAGGCTTGATTAATATCAAATTCGCCAATTATCAAAACTGAATTTGATAATTGTACCAAAACATACTTGCAGATTCTAGCTTGTCTGCAAAACCGCAAGGACCCGATTTGGAATGTCCTTTAGCCTTGATACTGCCAACGTCCTCTCATATTCCAGGTACTTCAAATTGTTTGCAATTTGCGTGGCTCCAAATGTGTCGCGGCCAACACCTATTGCGACCATCTTGATTCCAACTGTCTTTAGAGATTTTACCATTGCACGGACGGCATCGGGGTCTGATGGCTCGCCATCAGATAGCGTCAGAAAAATGTCAGGCTTTTTCGATCTTAAAATGGGATACATCTTTTGATACACGTCAGCTAGTGGCGTTCCGCCATTTGCGTCAATTTGGGCAAGCCTTTTTGCGCACGCGTTGTTCCACTTCATGTCCTCCGGCTTGACTAGCCAGCACACAACCTGTTTTTGTGTTGTATTGAAAGCATACACTGAGAATTTTATCTTCAAATATGACAAAACCTCACAGAGTGCAACTGTGACTTTTTTGTACTGCGTCTGCTGGTCCGTGATGCTAGATGAGTGATCAACTAGGATGACAATCTTTGCCTTGATTGATTTTTTGATGTCGGTTAGAAACGGCAGGTGGCCTTCGATGTATGACTCCTCATCAAACTCATCACCAGATGATACGTGTTGCTCGCTCCAGCTAGTCTTCCAGTCCTTGAATCGCGTCTTGAGATTGCTGATTAGGTCCTGATCGTAGATTCGAGTCTCATCCACGTTTGTAGAGCCTGGGACCTGAATTCCTATTGTTTCGTTTCCTAGGCCCTTGTTTTCGTTTTTGCGGGTTTCTTCTTTTATGACCTTGAACTCTTCTGCCACTGCCTTGCCAGACATGATGTTTTTGACATCGATTTTTCCAAAATCTGACTCTCTATTCTTTGCAATCTTTTGCATCGCCTTGAGAAGATCCTCTGGCGTAACTAGTAGCCCTGGGCCCTTCCATGGAGTAGAAAGTGGGATGGTGACTAGCGAGTCAATTTCCAAAATGCTCAGAATCTCTGGAATTTTTTTCTCAAGCCACTCTGTGTCATGGTTTTTTTGCAGCGCCTCTGCTATGATTTCCTTTGAGCGGGCAGATGCCTTTCGTATTTTGTCATGGTAGCTTGGCTGGAGCTCGCCTTTGATGTCGCCAAACAAAAAATACTGGTAAAACGCCTCCACAATCCTTGTCTTTCCCAAGACGTTTGCAAGCTGCGGCCTGTATAACCACCAGTATGAATAACTAAAGATTAGCTCCTCATCCATTCCACGCCAAATTTTTCTTCCAAGCAGCTCTACTCGCCGCGTCTCTAGCGTGTTGAGGATGAATCCAAACGCGTGATCATTGCTTAGGATTTTTTTGCAGTGTTTTGCGCGCATTGCCTCATACCAGATTGATGTCCTAAATTGGCGATACCGCTCAAAATCGCTGCCAAGATACCGCTCAGGGGCAATCAGGCTAATTCTGTTTTCTTTTAGCTTTGTCTGGTTTTCTTTTTTGTCAGAAAATTCCACTGTCAGCTTTTCTTTTTGTGACCATCGTCTTGCCAAAAACGTGGCAATCTCTACTAGTGTGTCGTTTCTAAGGTGTAGTGACTGCATTAGCTACCAAACATCGATGTGATGATATCGTTTACCTTTTGATATTCTACGTTTCCCCATTGTGCATACACGTTTGCAAAGACAATGTTTGCTGCCTTTTTTGAATCGACTCCTGCATCAAGCAGTCTGCCAAACGCAATTGTCTCTCGAAGGCTTGGTGAATAATACAATTCCTCAACTGATGCGGCCTCTCGCAAAGTGTTTGCAAGCTTTATTCCCTGGAGTAGTATGTCATCGTGATTTCCAGAGACATATCGCTTTACTATCTGAAGTTCTGTTTGTTCTGGCGGATAATCAAGTCTAATTCTGACTGGGAATCTGCTTAGCAGCTGCGGCGGGAGCTCCTTTGTGCCGACATGTGTAAGGGGATTAATTGTTGCAATGACAAACCATTTTTCGTCTGCCTTGATGATCTCTCCAGTTGATTCCTTTAGGACAATCTGTCTTCTGTCGTCTAGTGCCTCATCAAGTCTTAGCAGGACGTCTGCTTCTGCTGCGTTTATCTC
>DASWKH010000100.1:0-8737 GCA_036396715.1 Candidatus Nitrosotenuis sp. | reverse complement strand
AACGTCGGTTTGTCTTCTGCGCCCTTTCCCACGTGCCACTGGCTTGCAAATCTTGGGATTAAGTTTTGTTCAGCTCCCGGCACACCAGTCAAAAACGGATATGCAAGGCCTATTGCAGCAGCTCCAAACATTATCCCTAATGGAATGAAGAGAATTTTTTTGACCAAGATCAGCTAAATTAGTTTAGGCTTCTAAGTTTGACTATCACTATTACTGGCGCAACAAAGTACATTCCAATGTTTAGCAGTATGATGCCAATTCCGTATCCGAGCATTTCTTGCTCAGAGTTGATGTCAACATAGTTAAGTATCGATAAAGTCGAAAGCATTGGCGTAATTGCAGTCTTGACTACTTCCTTGAATACTGGGTTGTTTCTCTCCCAGTCTGCAACAGTCGGGCTAAATGAGTAGTAGATTGAGTTAAAGCCAGTCATGAAGCTTGTTCCAGAACTTGTGCTAAACAGTACGTTGTCTCTGACTTCTCTGAGTAGTTGTACTTGTGGTGCAAGCTCGCTACCAAATGCAGCAGTCGCAATCAAACAGCCATTTGTTGGTGGTTTAGCTTCCACAACTGGAACACAAATGCCGTCCTTAGCTACTGTTCCTGGATCACATTCTGGACCTGTGCCTTCTGATTGCTCGTCAATGCATTGGCCGCCAGATAGTATTTGTCCTAGTGGACATTCTATTGGAGGCGGAGTGGAAGTAATAGTGCCTTTTTGTACATTAACATCAAATGTCATATAACCTGCCTTGGCTGGATTTGGTTGCAAGTACTCAGATCCAGTACCATACACAAAGATTGCATATGTAGTCGGGCCTGATTCATTTACTATAATGCTGCGCCTTACTTGGCCAGACGTAGTAAAGAGTGCGTCTCGATTTTCTTCATCGGCAATCGACCTTTTTTTAGAAAGCCCGGCCGAAGTTTGCTCCACTACCAGTATATCATAGTGGATTTCGTTTTCAAACTCGGTTTCGTGTACCATTCGCTTAAAGTTGATTATCAATTCCAAGTCGCATCCTTGTTTTGGTTGTGGGGGGCCATAATTGATCTCTACGATCATAGTGTTGGTGTTGGTTAGCTTTGAGACTCGCGTTAGGTCATAGATTTCCTGGCAACCAAGACCCGCTTGGGCATCTGGTGTTGATTGGATGTTTGTAAATGGGTTTGTCTTGACGTTTTGCTGGTAATCTAATAATTCAAATCTGTATTCTTGTGGTGGCACACCCTCAGAAACATGTGCATATGTGTCTGCCTTTATCGGAAATGGAAACTCGTCTACAACCCAAACCCGGTTTATCTTGCCTCCGGTTTTCCATGAGACTTGAACGGTATCAAATACGCCATCAGGAACTGCAATCTTTTCTTCTGCCGTAGGTATGATCTGCTCGCCTCCAATGTTACCTATTTTTCCCCAAGACGGGGCACTGAACTGTTTTGGTCCCTTTATAGAATTGGATGTCGGGTCTGCCGTAGCATATGCAGACATCCAAACTATTGAGGATTTGAATGCGGCTGCAAACTCGGCAATGTTTGGAGTGCTGCTTGTTGGCTCTGGTGCAAGTTTACCAAGGTTCATCGTTCCTTTGAAAATTTTTGCGCCGTCATGCACTACTGTTTGGACTTTCCACTGGGTTTCGCTTCCAACTTGCACGTCGCCTTCTACCCAGAAATCGATCTTAAATTGCGAGCAGTCCTTGTGATCAATATGGCATAATGAATAGCTAAACTGATCTCCTTTTTTGAGTCCTTCTCCCACATACCAAGTGCCTTCCTTGCTTACCCCACCGCCTTGGAACTGCGCAAAGGCATTTTGTGAAAAGGCAAATGTAAGAATAGTTACTGCTAGTAATGCGACAAAAATTCCAGACTTTCTCAAGTGATCTATTTTAGTCAAAACCCTAGTTAAAAGTTATTCAGTCAAGCTACGCAAATATAGAGGAATTTCGAACGAAAATTAGAATGTGCGATTGCGCCAAGATTCACATGTTTGAAGTAGAGTTTAAGCTGGCCGGCATGAGTGTTGTTCCAACTCACAAAAACTGTGGCAATGCACTAAGCGAAACACAGGCAGACAAATTTCAAAAAGAGCTTGTCAAGTCTTGGGGACTGGATCCTGAGGACGAAAACCCAATTTAGGGCCAAACGAAAAATAAAACAAAAAATAGAATGTTAAGTATTTTTAACTTAACTCGGAGACTGCTTCTTTACAAACGGATGATTTGCATCTACAATCGTGGCTGCAAATACAGTGTCCTTGCATTTCACAATCACATTTAAAGTCAGGATCACCGCTTTCTGCTTCGCATCCGCAAGCTTGATCTACCATAAAGTAGGGATCCTATCACATAGTTTTAAAGGTTATCCAGATCATATTGAAAAGATGTTTAGGCATATTTTTGCAAAGACTCTGTCATATCGTTTGCCAGCTTGTGCAAGGATTTTGCTTGTTGCTCTATTCTAGTGGGGTCGTTCTCAAAATCAAAGGCGACCTTGAGAACATGAATTAGATCTGTGCGTTTGTGTATTGAATCCATTATGGAGACAATGTTGTTTTTGTTTATGTAACCTAGGTAAAAGTAACAGTCGGAAAGAAGCGAGTTTTCTACTAGGTATTGATATTTTTTTGAGATTATTTTGGAATGGTCGTTGTTTTCCGTCATGTCGGAAAATCCAATTGTTGATTTGACCATCCTCTCAAGAAGCGATGGTGTTGTCCGCTCAAGGCCAATTACTTCTGCTACGACAGAAAAGAACTCGTTGACTTGGTTTTTTTCAAACCTCCTGATAAACTCCAGCATGTGTGTTGGGCTTCGAGGCCTTGAGTTCATCAATACTAGTGCATCAGATATGAAGTAAGCTGCGCATTTGAGCCAAGCAGGTGCAAATGGATCGGAGCTCAGCCCTTGTTTTGCTTTGGTTGCAAATGATGCCGCGTCAACAAGACAGCTTTTAATGCAGGATTTTCTTATCTGCTCACTTTTTTCTTTAATTTTTGATAAAAATATTCGGAGACTCCAATCGTTGTCTGATAATACGGACATCGAGTCATATTTTTGCAAAATGTCTGGATTTGATTCGTCAAGCTTGCCGCGATGGATTTTTATTATTTTGTCTTTGAATGCGTGAACTTCGTCTTTTGATGACTTGTTATCAAAAACTGTGATGTTGTATTCGCAACAATCAAGTGTGGTTTTGTGAGTTTTACAGCCTCCAAGCCCCACCGGGTAGTCAGATAATGATAATTGGTTTATGATTTCTTGTAGCTCCACATCAGAAATTTGCTCTTTAATTTTCTTAAGTGTTCCAATGATTATTTTTTAACCAAACAATCCAATATTGAAACACCGTAGCCATTCCTTTAAATTGCTAGCATTTACCGCTTTTTTTAAGCTCCTGTGGTGTAGTCCGGTTAAGCATACTGCCCTCTCAAGGCAGTGATCCCGGGTTCAAATCCCGGCGGGAGCATGTCTTTTTGGTTTAGCAGAGTTTGCGAATCAAGGCTTTAGAAATTTCCTAATCTAAATTAAAGTTGTAGCTTAGTGCAGATTGCTCAAAGCCAAGACTTTGGTAAAATTTGTGAGCCTCCTTTCTTTGTTTTCCCGATTCCAGTCGTATTCTAAAGCAGTTTTTCCTTTTTGCAATACCAATGCACGATTCGATTAACAGATTACCCACGCCCAGCCTTCGATACTTTTTTGCAACGACGAGTTCCGGAATGTACAATTCTTTCCTTATACGATTAAGCCTTGAAAGAAACATCATGCTGACAAGGCCGACAACTTTGGAATCATCATATGCCACTAGGATTTTTTTGTCCCCCTCAGACAGATATTGCAAGATTAGTTTTGTAAACTTGGTTTTTTCCGATTTGGTTTTTGGTTTTGGTCGCTGCATCTCATAAAGCAGCTCCAAAATTGTCAAAATGTCATTTTTTGTAGCAGTCCTTATTTTGATATGTGTCACCCTTAGCAATGTCATTGCGCGCGTTAAAAGTTATGCACTTAGCATTCTTTAAATGAAGTCTTCCGTTGATCAGTGCATGTCTTCAAATGCAATTTCAAAAAAGGCATTGCTTCTACATAGAAAACATAAAGGCAAGATAGCGATTACAAGCAAGATTCCAAATCTAAAACAAAAAGACTTGCAGTTAATTTACACGCCGGGAGTAGCTGCAGTCAGCAAAGAGATTGTTTCGCATCCCACACAAAAGTATTTTCTTACCTCAAAAGCAAACATGGTAGCCATAGTAACCGATGGAACCAGGCTCCTTGGGCTTGGCAATGTTGGCCCCTATGCAGCCATCCCAGTCATGGAAGGAAAGGCAGTTTTGTACAAAAAGTTTGGTGAAGTAGATGCGTTTCCAATTTGTCTTAATACGACAAAAAAAGAAGAAATCATTTCAATAATTTTGGCAATCGAGCCAGTCTTTGGCGCAATAAATCTTGAGGATATAGAGTCTCCCAAAGTAATTGAGATCTCTGAAGAACTGGAAAAAAGAATGTCAATTCCAATATTTCACGATGATAGACACGGAACATCCGTTGTTGTTCTGGCAGCCTTGTTAAATTCCCTAAAATTGGTCAAAAAACAACTTGGTTCTGTCAAAATAATAATCGTGGGTGCCGGCTCTGCCGGCTATGGGATCTGCAAGCTGCTAGAATTTGCAGGATGTAAAAACATCATTGTTGTAGATTCTGCCGGTGCAATTTACAAGGGACGAGACAAAGACATGAGCAAATACAAAAAAGAGATTGCAATGATTACAAATCCGAAAAAGGAGGGGGGTTCACTTTCCGAAGTTTTGAAAGAGTCTGATGTCTTCATTGGTGTATCTGGAGTAAGAAATCTCCTCACCGCAGAAATGGTAAAAAGCATGAACAAAAATCCCATAGTTTTTGCGCTAACAAATCCAGATCCTGAAATAAATCCAAGGCTTGCACAAAAAAGCGGTGCAAGAATTGTTGCAACTGGAAGTTATCAGTATCAGAACAAGGTCAACAATGCACTTGTCTTTCCTTATTTGATGAGGGCGATTTTGGACCACAGAATAAGGAAAATTAGTCTTGACTTGCTGCTTGCCGCATCAAAAGCAGTAGCAAGAACTGTAAGCGGCGCAAAACTCAGTTACAACCACATCATTCCAGAAATTGGCGACGAGTCTTTGCATAAAAATATCAGCTATGCAGTAGCCAAATTCAAAAAATAGCAAAGACAAATTTTCATTTAAATAAGATAAAGTGCTCTAAAATTTATTGGGACTGCGAGACGTTTCTCTAAAGCTACAATACAGAACTGACAGAGATGACCTAATTACAGACTTTTTCATTCCCTGTCTTAGCAATTCAATAGAGTATGACAGGGCAGTCGAATTCGTAACGATAAAGAGCATCTCGACTTTGTCTCTTGGCCTGCAAAATTTTATCCAACATGACGGCAAAATACGACTAGTCACAGGCCACAGATACAGGTCATCAGATCTTGACATTCTAACCAAAATGTTTGGCAAAAAAAACAATAACCATAATGGAGTTCTGCACAATGGGAACACTATTCACAGCAACAAGATTGAAATTTTGCATCAGCTAATCCAAAAAAACAAAATTCAGATAAAGGTAGCCATACCAAACTCCGAGGACGTAGATGGCTCTTTTTCTGAGCGGATTGGGGTCTTTGGCGATGAAAACGGCGATGCAGTTGCATACACGGGCACATCAAATGAGACTTTCAATTTGGAGAACCGAAACTTTGAGTCAGTTGATGTCTTTACCTCCTGGGATGAACCATCAAGAGTAGAAATCAAAAAAACCGACTTTGAGAACTTGTGGAACAATGAGACAAAATACGTTCAGGTGTATGACTATTCATATGCGTCTGAGCACAATTTGCTAAAGTATGATCCCAGATGGGCAATAGAGACAATTAGCTAAACACAACGTCAGACGCATCAAGGTTTTTTGTGTTCTCTACAAACCTCACAAGCGAGATCTTGTAGTAGATTATCTCGCCCCGTCTTTCAATTACTGCCAAAATTGGCTCTTTTCCCATCTTTGTTATCTCTTCAATGTTTTTTTGAAGCTGGCCGATTTTTTCCTGCTTTCCCTCAGCTAGGCCAAAGACTAAGTATTTGGCGCCTTTTTCGCCAAACTGGCCCCGCTCATAAACCCTAAAGTCAGAACCAAATCCAAAACCGTCCTTTACGGCATACCCCCTTACCCTCAAGTCTCTATAAATCAGAAATTTTGTCAGGGCGTTTTCATCAAATTCCGTACAAATTTGCAACATTTGATCAAAGCCTATGCGCTTTTTTCCTTTGGTAAGCTGCAGTTTGTTGTAAAAAAGAAAATACATAGACTCAAACGGCTTGAGGAGAAATTTGTTTTGCTTTAGCTCCCCGTAGCCTTTTTGCTCAAGGACGTTTTGCATTTCCTTGTTTGTAATAACTGTATGATCATCTACTAGCATTCCCTCAATGTTTGGCTCTGTATCTGAGCTCATTTGGAAAAAATTATTCCATTTTCAATATAAAGCGTAGTACTCAAATCCTGTCTAACCGTTAAAATAGAGGTGTTTTACATCTGGCATCATCGGTGATATTATGCACGGTCAATGTTATAGAAGAGGAAATGGACAACCATACGCAAGAAAGGAGTTCATAAAAGGAAAACCCCAGATAAAAATAGCCAAGTTTCAGGGCGGAAAAGCGGGCGAATACGACTTTAGCGTGCAGTTGTGCTCAAATGAGAAAATACAGATAAGACACATGGCAATCGAGTCAGCAAGACTTTCTGCAAACAAGAAACTAGAGCAGACAACGGGGGAGACCGGATACTATTCAATTCTAAGGATATACCCGCACATTTTACTTCGTGAAAACAAGATGATTGCAACTGCCGGTGCAGACAGACTTCAAGAGGGAATGAGGCGTGCGTTCGGTAAGGCCGTGAGCCTTGCTGCACGTGTAAAACAAGGACAGTGTATAATGGAAATGCATGTGAACAAAGAGCACCTCGATGCAGCAAAAAAAGCATTACAAGGCGCCTGTGTCAAATTACCCATAACTCCGATGATCAAGGTAACTAAATTAAAGAAAAACTAGGATATCGTTTTTAGAATATCATTCTCTCGTTTACGCAGTATTTGCAAAAACTCAAAAAACTCTTTTTTTGTCGGGTCGCGTTTTAGAATCCTTCTGCTTTGGTAGTAAAATGAATTGTACAGCCTTCCAACTACTAGACCGTACTTGAAGGATTCCGAATCCCCCCTGGCATCAAGAGATTTGGCAAGATTGTGTATTTCATCCATGTTTGCCAAAGCTTCTTCAATTTTTTCGTTAATTTTTTGCTCCAGTCTTTTGTCCACATCACACATAGCATTGATCTAGGATTAAAGGTGATAGTCATACAATGCATCAAGTTTTTTTTGCATACGATCCGAATCGTTACGGTTTAATAGACTTGGTTTTGTGTAATCGATCATGCGGCTGTAGTATAGCCTGGCCAGTACGCGGGATTGCCAATTCTGTGACCCGGGTTCAAATCCCGGCAGCCGCATCTTTTCATGATGATTTTTGAGATGCAAGGCGTCAAACCTACCCTTTGATTCATATATCACTAAAAAAAATCAAATTACAAGCATGTCAGAAGAAAGAAAAATGTACCCGTGTACATGTGCTGATTGCGGCAAACAATCTGAGGTACCCTTTGAACCAAAAGAAGGAAGGCCCGTTTATTGTCGTGAATGCTTACCAAAGCATAGAAAACCAAGATTTCAAAGAAGATTTTAAGCGATTGCTTAAACTTCGTTTTTTATTCAATTTCCGCTAGTTGTATTATTTAGTTTGATTTGTTGAGCTCAGTCCCTGTTTTATCATCTCTAGGGCGTTTGTTATTTTTTCAGGGCGTGGGAGCTGAATCATAAAGACGTTGTCCTTGCCTATCTCAGAATGTGGTGAGGAGAGTGCCAGCATCGAAGTGCTTGCAAGCGACTCAAAAAACCCAAGTGATTCGTTTGCATATAGGAGGAGTTTTTCCTCGATTCCTCCCTCCGAGAACGTTAAAACAATTTCAACAAATACGTGGCCATGGCCATCCTGCAAAATGTTAAGGTTAGTTTCAACAGAAAGCGGTTTTCCTGCAATTTGTGTCATTATTTGGTCAAATCGTTTTTCAGACAAAATTAAGCACGGCACCTTTATTCCGTTATAGTTAAACGACGTAACGCCAACATGCACTCGATCCATTAGTTTTTTCATTTCATCTTCTGACAATTTTTTTTACTCCTTTGTTATCTTTGGAACAATCTTGTCTGAGGCTCTAATTAAGAATGGTGAAATAAATGCACTTATTATAGATATCAGGCCGATTAGCGGAAATACAAAGCTGCTCACGGCTCCAACGTCGACTCCAGTCTTTATGATCACTATGGAAAACTCCCCTCTTGGACCTGCCAGTGCAAATGCCGACCGCAGCGATTTGGGCTTACCTTGCCTAAACAAAATTGCGCCAGCCAAAGCACCTCCAAACTTTACTAAGATGGTAAGGGCAACTAGTCCTGCTGCCAAAAAGATATAGTTTTCAAGCTCCGAGATATCCATGAGCGCTCCAACTGAGACGAAAAATATTGCAACAAACATGTCCTTAATTGGACTCGACAAAATTTTTGAGACCTCAGCTGATTTTGATTCGGCTACAAGCACTCCTGCCAAAAACGCTCCAATTGCCACTGATAGGCC
>DASWKH010000099.1:0-9230 GCA_036396715.1 Candidatus Nitrosotenuis sp. | reverse complement strand
TCGTCTGAGAAGGTTACAATTTCAATGTCATTTTCTTTTTTTGCCATCTTTACTGATTCAAGATGGTAACAGGACTTTTTCTTTTTGAATTTTCCAAAATAGTAGCCCCGGCATGAACAAAAATCAAACTCAGGGGTAAGCCAGTGTTCTCCGCCCATTCCAACAACTGTCCAAATCTGCCTTTTGCTTGGTTCAAAGATGTGAAGTTTGACTCTTTTTTCGGATATTATGACATCAGTTTTCTTTACTTTTTCCACAAGTATTTAATGCAAACTCGATTCTATATTTTTGGTGGCGACGACAAAGATAGTTCCATCAAAGCCTGCGCTAATTTTGGAGGGGGGTAAAAAACACCTAGTCATAACCGACCTTCATATTGGCTTTGAAGGCAATTTGGCGCAAAACAAGATCTTTGTTGGAAAAAACACCACCCTAAACGAGTTTCTAGATGAGGTTTACTCCCTTGTAGACTCTAACAAGCCAGACGACATCATACTTTTGGGCGATGTAAAGTCAGGAATAAGCAGGATTTCAAAAAACGAATGGGATGAGATACCAAAGTTTTTGCAGGAGTTAAAGAAAAAAACAGACATCATCATAGTTCCTGGAAATCACGACGCAGACATACAGCGATTAGTCCCAGACGGAATAACTCTGATAAGCGCAATTGGGGTGGTGCTTGAAAATGTTCTTCTAACACATGGCCACACTATTCCATCTGAAAACTTTGCACATGTGGATAAGATAATAATGGGCCATGTACATCCCGTCTTTTTTGATGAGGACTCGGTTCTAAATGGACAGCGGGTCTGGGTATCAATTAAGACAAAAAAGGAGAACATATTTCCGTCAAGTGCTGGGGAGTTGGAAATCATAATTATTCCGTCGTTTAATCGATACTTTTATGCAACAAAAAAGAAGCAGTACAAAAGATCAATCTCGCCAATCATAGAAAGGATCAAAGACGTTTCATCTGCAAGAATAGTCACCTTGGATGGGGTAATAATTGGAAACGAAGCCGTTTTGTCTCAGGTAATCTGAATTGTGTCAATGCGACGTAGTCTGCGCGTCGGTTTTTGGATCAACGCTGTGTTAGAGTCATTGGGTACAAATCTCCTTTATCACACATTGCATTGTCAAATTAATTGATGATTATGGAAACATCATAAAAGATATTTAGCCAATCAGAGACAGATCATTTAGGATGGTAGTAGAAAACAAGGCAACTATTTCTTATGTTCAATTACTCAAAGAAGATCTTGTAATTTTACGTATGGTCCCAAATGATGGCACCATACCAGAGTATGAGGCGGGTCAATTCGTTACCATCGGCATTCCAGTAGTAGCTGAAAACTACAAGACGGTTCGCAGAGCGTACTCAATTGCATCTCATCCCGAAAACAAAAAATATTTTGAATTTGTACTTCGATGGGTTCGAAAGCCTTTGCCTGGTCGTGTTACAACTCAGTTATTCTATGCTAGTGAGGGGGATCAGATAACTATGGGAAAGCCAACTGGAAACGCCTTAACAATTAACGAAAGATTACCTGATGGTAGAAAAGACGAAAGGAGAATCGTCTGTATTGGTGGAGGCACTGGCATTGCACCTTTTGTAAGCTTTGCACAACACCTTCGTGCGATTGGCGATAAAAGAGAGATTGTTGTTTTACACGGAGCCAGTTATGTAGACGAGTTAAGTTACAAGGGACTATTTACTAAATTAGAAGAAGAGAGTGTTGACAGAGGTAGAGACAAGTGGAACTTTAGATATCGTGCATCAATTAGCCGTCCGCAGGAATGGTTCAACAGATCATGGAAAGGTCAAACAGGCAGAGTTGAAAGTTTCCTAAAGCCACGTGACGGAGGAAAGTCACCATTAGAAGAACTAGTTGGGGAAAAAATTACAAAAGAGAACACGAGTTTCTACATTTGCGGTTGGCAAGGAACCATCGATGGAGTAATGGACTTTTTGGGGCCGCAAGGTTTTGTGACTTTGCACGACAAACGTGAAGATGGAAGCTTCGAAGTAAAATACGAATCATACGGATAACCATTAGAATTTCAAGTTTTTTGGGATTCTTTTACACATTCAAGCCCAAGCTTTTTTTATTGCGTTAAGTTTATTGCCAAAAAATTTTGTTTTTTCAGCCTTTTCTTATTATGAACTGCATCAAAGCTTCTTTGGAGTATTCGATTCCGTGTTCATCAGTTGAATGTTTACTGTATTCAGCAATTACTTTTGCAATATCGTCGCCCTCTGCAACAAAATCACATTCAAAACCATAGTCTTTGCAGACAAACTTTGGCATGCTTGGGGGTAAAAATTTGGATTATATATCCTGTTTCATTAATTTTACGAACGATCAGGATCTAATTTTCTATGTATAATTTTGGCAGGTGAGGAGTTTCAATCTTATTGCATGCCACAAGTACAAAGTCCCACTAAAATATTACAGTTTCAAGCAATTATGATTTGTCTTCTGATGCTTTCTTTGAACTACTAGTAGGTACAGAAACAATACTTTCCACAACCGCCTTTGTCAATTCCTCGATGATTTTGATTTTTTTCTCATCCGTTTCCCCTAGCATTTCTAAGGCTTTCTCTAATTCTTTTTTTCTTATCGAGTCTACGCTGGCAAACGCATCCTTAACTAATGGTTCCGGCTCAAGTTGTTGCATTGTTGCTGCCATAATTGGAACTTCTTTACTAATCATTTTTTCCACAGCCAGAACGATGTCCTCCCTGGCTTTCAGATTTCTTTCTTCCATCTCAGTAATTTGATCTCTAAACATTAATTTGACACCGGGAAGTGTTGAGACACTTTCATCAACTGCTCTTGGATCTGATATATCTAATATCATCGTTCCACTCTTTTTACCTTCCATGACCACTTTTAGTTTGTCATAATTAATTATGAAGTAGTCTGCTGTTGTAGCAACAAAAACTATGTCAAATTTATCAAACCCTTTTAAAACATCTTGAAACTCGATTGGCTTGCCGCCCTGTATTTTAGAAAAGCCGGTGGCGCGTTCAATTGTCTTGCTGGTAACATCAAAGGTGTAGCCATTTTTATTCAGAGTCTTAGCAACCATAGCTGCCGTTTCGCCTGTGCCCATAAGCAGAACGTGTTTTTTTCCATCCAAACCTGCAATTTCTTGTGCAATTTTAACAGCTATGTCGCCAACTGATGTTGCTCCTTTACTAATTCCAGTAGAATCTCTAATACGAGTAGCAATTCGTATAGAACTCTCAAATAATTTATTCAATAGTTTGCCAGATACTTTAGCTTGTTTTGCATTTGAAATTGATGTTTTTAGTTCCTCAAGGACTGTTTCATTTCCAATGACTATCGAATCCAAACCAGATGCAAGTCTTAACAGATGGAGATAAACATCAGTATTCTCATACACCTCAAGAATTTGATCAAAGTGGTCAGTGTCAAATTGCTCTAGTTCTGTTAGTGATATCCAAGTTTCTTTGATTTTGTGCATAACGAGGTTCTTTCCTTCACCACGCCTCACATCTGGCGCTTCTTTTTCCATAACAGCCACCGTGAATATTTCAACTCTGCTAGTAGTCTGAATGATCACACATTCTGAAACACCTGGAATTTTCTTAAAAGCCTCACATGCGGCTGGGATGTCTTTGAATGCAAATTTTTCTATCTTATGAATTGGGATGTTTTTGAAAGTAACTCGGACGTTAGTGATGTTAAAATTATTTTTATCCATAATAATGTCACCAATTATTCCTTAAGTTTTGCCCTTCCACCTTTTGCAGTACGGAAAACATTCATGCCAAAGTAAAAATTTTGATATAATGAATCCAAATACTTGAGATCTTGTTCGGCGCGCGCCACATCAGCTGCGGCTGCATTGGGATCGTTTTTTAGTCGATCAAGTCTTTGTTTAGTTTCTACTAAAAGTTCACTTACTCCAGATTCGTAATTAGATGTCCCGCCAAATTCAGGACTCAGTATATACTCTGGCTTGTAATGCGGAGT
Organism: Candidatus Nitrosotenuis sp.; assembly: GCA_036396715.1. Taxonomy (GTDB): domain Archaea; phylum Thermoproteota; class Nitrososphaeria; order Nitrososphaerales; family Nitrosopumilaceae; genus Nitrosotenuis. The sequence continues at coordinate 5,226 of DASWKH010000099.1, read as the reverse complement.
TTGATCTGTTGGAATTTCTACTTGTCGTGAAATTTCTTCTTGCTCGTCTTCTGTAAGTACACGTCTTGTTGGGACTAGTTCTTTTTTATAACGGAAAAATTCCGGCTCCCCCATTTCTCGTCTAAATATTCGCTCTTGATGGCGTTTATTAGTAAACGCTTTCCCTCCAGCCGCAGCTGCTTTTGCTAATTCTGCTGCCACTTTTGCTGCCTCCTCATATTGCTTTTGGGCTTCTTCGTCTGCGGCTGCCTTTGCGGCTGCTGCCTTTGCTGTGGCTGCCTTTGCGGCCGCTTCTGCCAATTCTGCTGCTTCTGATGCCGTTAATCCATCCTTTTTTTTGGATCGAGTCTTTGGCTTTTCGTCAGACATTGTAGATACATCATTTGGGGTTAAATTTTAAGTTTTTATGATATGTTTTTGCTTTAATCAGATCCTAAAAATGATAATACCAATTACAGCTGACACATAACCAACCTTAAAGGGTTGTGAGTTTTTCTTGTCTCATACTTGTAATTAGATTGGGTCGTATGGCTCAAGTGATTTTTTGGTAGTCTCGTTGTGGTGTAGCCATTCCAGCGTCTTGACAAAGGATTCAGCAAGCTCCGTTGTTGTAAGGACCGGAATTCCAAGCTCGGTTGCTTTTCTTCGAATCTGGTATTCATCATAGAGCATACCCACATATTTTTCCAGAGTCGAAGTGGAAGGAATGTTAATGATAAAGTTAATCTTTCGTTCATACAGCAAATCCGAGATGTTTGGTTTTCTTTGTGGTTCCGAAATCTTGTGAACTATTTGTACATCTGCAATGTTTTTTTCTGATAGGAATTCTGCAGTATGCTCCGTTGCCAGGATTTTGAATCCAAGATGTTGTAGTGTGGCCATTGTCTGCAAAAGCTTCTCCCTGTTTTCGGTACCGCCAATCGTAACAAGTGCAGTACCTTCTTTTGGAAGGTTATACCCGACAGAAATTAGGCTCTTTGATAGTGCATCGTAAAAGCTGTCCCCAAAACACGCAGCCTCGCCAGTTGACTGCATTTCTACTCCAAGTACAATGTCTGCACCATCAAGCTGCATAAACGAAAACTGCGGCACTTTTATTCCATGAATGTGTGTCTTTTTCCATTTGTCTTGCGGAATCTTTGGAAGCTCTTTTCCAAGAACGGCACGTGCTGCCAAGCTGATGAGGTTTGTCTTGATCAGCTTTGATACAAAAGGCATGGAACGTGACGCGCGAATGTTTAGCTCAATTACATAGACATGGTCGTTGTGGATTAGAAACTGCAAATTGAACGGGCCTTTGATGTTAAATGATTTTGCTATCTTGTTTGCATAGTCTGTTATTGTGTCGACGTGCTTGTTTGAGAGGCGCCATGGTGGAATCACCATCATTGCGTCGCCGGAATGGACACCTGCTGCATCTATGTGCTCCACTATTGCGCCAATTATGACGTTCTTTCCATCAGAGACCCCATCCACGTCCACCTCAAGTGCATTTAGCATGAATTTTGTAATGACTACCGGATGGTCTGGTGAAAGGATCGTTGCCTCTGTCACATATTTTGCAAGCTCTTCTTGCGACCAGACAACCTTCATTGCGGCACCACTTAGAACATACGAAGGCCTCACCAAAACAGGATAGCCTACCTTTAAGGCAAAGGACTTGGCCTCCAATGAGTTTGTAAAGGCTTGCCAAGAAGGCTGCTTTATGTGCAGCTTGTCTAAGACGCTGCTGAATTTTGAGCGGTCTTCTGCCCTGTCAACGTCTTCAGCTGATGTGCCCAAAAGTTTCATTCCTGCTTTTGCAAGCTTTGGCGTAAGGTTGTTTGCCGTCTGTCCTCCAACAGATGTTACAATTCCTTTTGCGTTTTCAAATTCCGCAATGTCCAATATTCTCTCAAGTGTCAGCTCCTCAAAATACAGCCTGCTACAAATATCATAATCAGTCGAGACTGTTTCTGGGTTGCAGTTTACAACAACTACGTTTTTTTCTCCATTTTCCTGCAGACCCCACACCATGTTTACTGTCCCCCAGTCAAACTCGACTGAGCTTCCAATGCGGTATGGCCCTGCCCCAAGCACTATAATGCCGCGCTGGTCGGAGCTTACCGAGACGTCATTTTCGGTTCCGCCATATGTCACATACAGATAGTTTGTCTTTGCAGGCCATTCTGCTGCCAGGGTATCGATTTGCTTTACTACCGGTGTGACGCCGAGATCTTTTCTTATTTTCCTGATTTCGGTTTCTTCTTTTTGTTTTGCTCGCGCAATTTGCCTGTCGGAAAACCCAAAATGCTTTACCTTTCGTAAAAGTTCGGCATCCAGTTGCTTTTCTATTAGCTCCTGTTCTGTATCAATAATGTTCTTAATTTTTTCAATGAACCATGGATCAATTGCAGAAAGCTTTTGGATTTTTTGTATGTCTAGTCCTTTTTTGAGTGCGGCTGCAACATAGTACAAGATATTATCATCAGGGTTTAGGAGATGGTTTTCAATGTCTTCTACGTCGTAAGATTTTCCGTTTGCTCGATTAAGAACCAAGCCGTCGTTGCCAACATCCAGCATCCGTATTGCTTTTTGGAGTGATTCCTCAAAGGTCCTTCCAATTGCCATTACCTCACCTACTGACTTCATTGTTGGGCCAAGCTTGCGGTTTGCAAGCTCAAACTTGGCAAAATCCCAGCGTGGGTGCTTGCAGACAATATAGTCCAAGGATGGCTCAAAGCACGCAGTGGTAGTTTTTGTAATATGGTTTACAAGCTCTGGAAGCGAGTGGCCAAGACCAATTTTTGCAGACATGTACGCAAGCGGGTATCCGGTTGCCTTGCTAGCAAGCGCCGATGACCTTGAAAGCCTTGGATTAATTTCAATTGCCACATACCTATCAGATTCCGGCTCCAGTGCAAACTGGATGTTGCATTCTCCAACAATTCCAACATGTTTTGTTGCCCGTAGCGCTGCAGAACGCAGCATGTGATATTCCCTATTGTCGATTGTCTGAGACGGTGCAACGACAATGTTATCGCCCGTATGAACCCGCATGGAAAGAACGTTTTCCATGTTGCACACAATGACGTTGTTTCCCTCGTAGTCCTGCATCACCTCATATTCTATTTGCTTCCAGTGCCCGATGTACTCCTCGATTAGTACTTGGTGCACAAGGCTTGCGTTTAATCCCCGCTCGACAATTTCGTGCAGCTCGTACTCGTTGTAGGCCACTCCTCCCCCCTTGCCCCCAAGTGTGTATGCGACGCGAATTATTACTGGATAGCCAAGGTCTTCTGCTGCTTTTTTTGCCTGCTCAAATGTATTGACTGTTTTGCTTTTTAGAATTGGTACGCCGCACTCTGCCATTGAATCCTTGAAGAGCTGCCGATCCTCGGTTTTTTGAATTCCTGCAATTTGTGTGCCAAGAACTTTGATTCCGTATTTTTCCAAAACCCCAAGCTCTGCAAGATTTACTCCGCAGTTTAGTGCAGTCTGCCCGCCATATCCAAGCATTATACTATCTGGTCGCTCCGACTCGATAATTGATTGGACATACTCTGGCGTAACAGGCAGCAGATACACCTTGTCTGCAAACCTTGTGTCAGTCTGAATCGTTGCAATGTTAGGGTTGATGAGTACGCTTTTCAGACCATCTTCTCGTATTGCCTTGAGGCACTGACTGCCGGAGTAGTCGAATTAGCGGTCGTTTTTGCGACTTTCGCCTGCTTCTCCGATCTTTATTGCCCCACTGCCCAATACTAGAATTTTTTTCAGACTTTCATTTCGAATTAGAATCTCCCCCCTTCATCATATCGTCGAGCTCTTCGAAGACGTACTTGCAATCATAAGGACCAGGCGATGCTTCCGGATGAAACTGTACTGCGATGATCTTTTTCTTTTTGTGCCTTATTCCTTCGACTGTCTTATCGTCTGTGTTTGTAAACCATAAATCAAAGTCCGTGTGTTTAATCGAGTCTGGGTCAATGCCGTATCCGTGGTTTTGGCTTGTCACATAAACTTGGTTGTTTTGCAAATTAAGGCAAGACTTGTTTTGCCCGCGATGACCATACTTTAGCTTGTAAGTTTTCGCACCGCCAGCAAGCCCAATGATTTGTGCCCCAAGACATATCCCAAGCGTCGGGATGTTTTGCTCGATTAGTTGCTTTGCAGTCTGAATTGTCTGCGGGCATTTTTCTGGATCTCCAGGTCCATTACTTATCACAACTCCTTTTGGTTTGTATGATAGCACCTGATCAATTGTCGCATTCCATGGAAGCCTGATAACTTGGTAGCCTAGGTCTCGGATGTTTCGCAAGATTGCGTTTTTGACGCCAGTGTCAATTACTACGACGCATTCTTTTTGTGCACCAATGCTTTGGGCTTGTCCTGTCGAGACATCACCCATAAATTCTTCTGATGTGTAGGGCTTTGCTTTTGCCAGCTGTTCTTTTACTTGTTCCACATTTATTTCAGAATCAGAGACTGCAAGTGCCGCCATCATCACGCCGCTTGTTCGAAGTTTTTTTGTAAGATGGCGTGTGTCAACTCCAGAAATTCCCGGAACCTTTTCGTTATACATCCATTCATCCAAAGTCAGCTTTAGGTTCCAGTGACTTGCAAGCTCCGACAATTCATGTACTACTAGGCCTCGCACCTGAATTTTATCGGACTCAAAGTATGTCGATATGCCCGATTCGTCTTTTGCCTGCGGATCAGGCACGCCATAGTTGCCAATAAGGGGATACGTCAGAGTAAGGATTTGACCTGCATATGACGGATCAGTTAGGGTCTCATTATAGCCAACCATTCCTGTGTTGAATACTACCTCTCCAAAGACAGTCTTTGAATACCCGAATCCTTTTCCGTCAAAAATGGTACCGTCTGATAAAATTAGTTTTCCATGTTTGTTTGCGTATTGGGCTTTTTTTATCGAAATTGTGACCCTCGAAAAGTGAATTTAGTTGGTGATTTAAGTTTTTTGAGTGGTGTGATCGCGAAAAAATCTATAGGGCCATAGTTATAGTTTCTGATGACACAAGACAGCTCTATTCTCATTTTTTCTGTTTTAATGGCATTTTAAAATGACCTTAATTTTTGCAATTTAGCCTGCGATCAAATTCATTCCTAATTCATTTCAAGCTAAGTGAGGCCTTTGATGTGCTCTTTGGTGATGATTAACTGTAGTTCAACGTTCAAAATGTCATTTTGCTGGACAATGTATGACGGTAGGTATGATGTTGT
>DASWKH010000098.1:0-3360 GCA_036396715.1 Candidatus Nitrosotenuis sp. | reverse complement strand
CATCCCTTCCAGACGGTAGCAGAATAAACCTCACCTTGGGACACGAGATAACAAAGCGCGGCAGTACCTTTACCATTCGTAGGTTCAGGGCAGACCCAATTACAATAATTGACCTGATCAAGTTTCGAACCATTTCAGTGTACGAGGCCGCATATCTTTGGTATGCAGTAGAAAACAACTCTACTATGCTAGTAGCTGGAGGCACAGCAAGTGGGAAAACCACACTTTTGAACTCGTTATCATCGTTTATTCGACCAGGTCAAAAACTCGTAAGCATTGAGGACACGCACGAGCTCAACTTGCTGCATGAGAACTGGATTCCTGCTGTCTCGCGCCAAAACTTTACCGACGGCCAGATAGGCGAAATAACACAGTACGACTTGCTCAGAGCAGCACTCAGACAAAGGCCAGACATACTAATTGTCGGAGAGACAAGGGGCAGAGAAGCATATACGCTCTTTCAGGCAATGGCAACAGGCCACGGAGGTTACTCATCAATACACGCAGACTCCGTAGAGGCAACACTGACGAGACTTGTGTCATCTCCGATGGATGTGCCAAAGGCTTTGATTGCAAACACGCTAGACATCATAACGCTTCAGCTAAAGATGCGCTTTAACGACAAGTCGGTTAGAAGAATCATCCAGATCTCAGAGATTGCAGGACTCGATGATAAGACAGGTGAGATAAAAACCCATGAGATATTCAAGTGGAACCCAAACGATGATCGACATGAATTTTCTGGAGACAGCATTGTCATGAACAAGATTAAAGAGAGAACTGGTGTTAGTGATGACCAAATTACATACGAGTTAAAGAAGCGAAAGACTGCCCTTGAATGGCTTACAGAAAATAACATCAGGGGTCACAAAGAGGTAATGAAGAACATCTTGGAGTTTTACTCAAACTCCGACAGGTTCTATGAAAGGAAGAGACTTGTGATTGAAAGTTGATGGGTCTTTTAAAATCAAAAACTCTGGACGAGAAAAAACACAGGCCGTCTGGATTTCAAGTATTTAGCTATAGGCTTCTAAATCGGCACCTACATTTTCTATATCCAAGAATGCCAACACTAAGAGAAAACATCAGGCAGGCCATGATGCCAGTTCCCTTTGAGGTTTTTGTCGCAAGCATGGTCCTATCAAGCATGATTGCTGCAATCGTTGGGCTCATCAGCATGATTGCCGCATCAATCGTTTTGAACATAGAACCGATTGCGACAATAGTTTTGAGCCTAGTTGCAAGCATCGGTTGTGCCGGAATTACGTTTGGTGCCTTGCAGCTAAGCCCCGTAATTAATGCAAAGTCAAGGGCTACAAAGCTGAGTGAGGAGATTCCGCACTACATCGGATACATGGCGACCCTTTGTGCAAGTGGTCTGTCGCTTGAGGGAATATTCAAGTCCATTTCCAAAGAAAATTCAAACGAGGAGGTTGTAAAGGACGCAAAATATGTGACGCGCAACATCGAGGTTTTGGGAATGGATGTCATTACTGCCGTAAACGATCTAATCAGGAGGACTCCGACTGGGCCATATTCTGAGTTACTTGATGGCGCAATAATCACCTTCAAGTCAGGCGGAAACCTAAGGGAGTATTTTTTGGCAACAGCAAAGGTCCACCTTGAGGAAAAAAAGCTCAACGTCAAAAGATCAACTGAATCCCTTGGAATAATAGCAGAAATTTACACTATTTTGTTAATCGTGTTTCCCCTCATGGCAATAATCATGCTATCAATTATGGCAATAATGAACCCAGACCTTGGCGGCTTTGACCTGCTAACCCTAATGAACATGCTGACATATGTCCTTGTGCCGCTTTTTGGCGTAGTCATGCTAATCATGATGAACTCGATGGTTCCAAAGAGGTAAACATGACAAAGACAAAAACGTTGCAAAAAGATACCGACGCAAAGCTCCCAAAGATACCGCTAGTTCGTACTGAAAAATTCCGAGTGATGATCATTTCTGCAGTAGCTAGTGCGTTTGTAATTATTTTCAGCTTTTATTTGTCAGGCTCGATTAGTCTCATTACGCGGGATGTCGGAATTATTTTTGGCATACTGGCAGGGGTCATACCGCTTACCCTCCTACAGCTAAAGGAGGTGCAGCGAAAAGAAAGCGTTGATAGGCACCTGCCGTTGTTTTTGCTCTCACTGGTCAGCTCAATTCAGAGCGGCTCAAATCTTATCCATGCAATCCAGCTTGTTCCTGAGCGAAACATGGGACATCTTGGCCCTCTGCTAAAAAATCTCAAGGCAAACATAAGCTGGGGCCTCTCAATTGAGGAGGGATTTACAAATTTTGCAAAAAAGGCCGGAACACGAATGGCAAAAAGAGTCACAGTTTTACTTGAAATAGCGTATAAAAACGGAGGAAACGTCTCAGAAAATCTAGAAACCATACAAAAACATGTAACGGAGCTGAGGAATCTGGAAAAAGAACGCAAGTCAGCACTGCAGCCATACACCTACACCATCTACATCGCATACGCAGTCTTCATTGCCATTACTGTGATTCTGTCGTCTCAATTCTTTACGCAGATCGAGTCAGTAAAGCAATTATTACTTGAGCAATCCGATCTGCCAGCTAACAACGTCTTTGCGGCGCTTTCCGGCATAAAGGTCACTGAGATTGACTCGATCATGTTCAACATGGCAATAATAGAATCAGTCTTTGGCGGTCTTGCAGCTGGCAAGATCGGAAGTGGATCGTATGTCTCTGGAATCAAACACGTCATAATCATGATAGTGATTGCAGTGATTGCATTCACTTTAATTTAGGTGGAAAGCTGTTTTGTCTCTTTTAAGTTCATCGTCAGAATCCTTCCACGCCTTAATTACGAAGATACCTGTAAGCGACGATAAGAAGAAAATGTCTGTTCAAAAAAAACAGAGAACATCGTTAATACACAATGAAGCCAACAATTCTATGGGTGTAGGACTAAGCGCATCTGATGATATAGAGTTTGAAAAGACACACATGCCATACTACGATGAGCTATCATCAGATCTTGCTTCGATTTTGGGACTAGACGATCTTGAGACAAAAATTTATCTGAATTTGCTGCGAACCGGGCCGATCACTGCAAGCGCATTATCAAAGGAGATCAACGTGGACCGCGCAAAGACATATCGTACAATTGACAAATTATCAAGTGCCGGAATTGTCTCGATTTCTTTTTCATCGCCAAAGCTTTGCATTGCCGCAGACCCAGACGAGATATTGTCGCTGACGCTAAAGAAAAAAGAAGAAGAAATAATCAAAATCAAAAAGGACGGAAAAAAGATCATAGGAAAAATAAAAGAGGTAAGCACAAGTGAGTCCAAATCCAGCGTCCCAACCTTTCGCATAATCCAAGG
>DASWKH010000097.1:0-1859 GCA_036396715.1 Candidatus Nitrosotenuis sp. | reverse complement strand
AAGCGAGATGGTCCAGTTTTTGAGCAGGCCAGAAAACTCTTTTAGAAGAACATATGCTTCCTTTTTGTGCTGATGTTTTAGGAGGATTTGTTCGGCCATGCCAAGTATTTTGTCCAAGTCTTCTAGCTCTCCTGTTGTCAGGTTTTGGAGTTTTCCCTCGTAGTTTGGGTTTGATTCTAAAATCTTCTTTTTTACTAGTCCCGAAAACTGGCGTACCCGCTTTAGATCCTTTTCTAGGTCAGTGGACTCAAAGGACTTCATTAGCAAAACGCCCTTGCTAGAAATTTAGATTAGGGTACTGCTTGTTTATTTTAGAGTCCACTATCAAATTTACTTCAGTTAGGATTTGTTTGGATTCGAGGTTTGTTTGCTTGAAGTCGAATGTGGCCTCAACCAAACTCCCCGAATCCACGATGATGCTGCCCAGAATTCCTGATAGTTCTACAAGATCCCCGCTTTCATTAGGAATGACAGAATAGATAGTAGAGTTTACCGTGCGAATAATGGATACTAGAGGTAAAATTTCAGCAACATTGCTAAGCTGCGAAACGGATGCAAGTTTGTTTTCGACTAGATTTAGTGCCCCTATTGCGCATGCAAGGCTTGACTCTGCCGTAACCTGTTTTCTAAATTCAGGATTATCCGTTGTCAGCCCCTTGTTGCAAGAATAAGACTTGTGGTTTGAGCCTCGCACCCTTTCGTATTCATTTTGAAGTGTTGGCAAGATTTTGCTGACAAGGTACATGCAGTATTCCAGCCTTGGCGTTATCGTCAGGGCGTTCGGATTTGGCAAGACCTGAACTAGATCATTTACAATAACTGAGCTTGCGACCATACCTGATCACAGATTGGGTTTTAGTTTATTAGAACGCTGTCACAAAATTTGGTTTAACCGCAGTAACAAGACCCCGTGGTTACAAACTGGATTTTTTTTTCTAGGTTTTGTTCAATGAATTTGACAATGGATCTTACCTAATAACACCAAAAGACTGCCTATGGGAAAAGAGCATGAATTAACTGTAAGTTTGGAGGAGTTTGGCCTTTCTCAGTATGAGGCTCGTGCATATGTCACACTAATCACAAAGGGGACCATTTCAGCAAGTGAAGTTGCGTATTACTCGGAGCTGCCGCGAACCAAGGTTTACCCCGTACTGCTCAAGCTCCAGCAAAAAAAACTTGTAATTCTTTCAAAAAGTAAGCCCGTTATGTGCACAGGTATTGCACCAGAAGATGCCTTTGATGAGATTGTCCATGAGCAGATAAACAAAGTAAATGCAATGAATACACTAGTCACCAAGCTGAAAAAGATTAGCGAGAATGGCAAAAAAACACGCGGTGCTGAAGAAAAACGATACTTTCACCTTCACCCAAACTACGTAGTAAATCAGATGCGAGTTATGATTGCTGGTGCAACGACATCAATACACATCATGGCTGACTCGTGGGGCATCAGCATTTTGGCAGAATGTAAAGAAGAGATGCTTTCCGTTTTGAGAAGAAATATTGATGTGAAACTAATCATTCCAAGCCAATCAATTGGCGGCGAGTCATTTAGAACGATTCCGGATGGCATAAAAATCAGAATGTCGGAAATTTCTCAAAATTGCTTTATTTTTGATGATACAGAGTTACTTTTAATTGACAATACCAGTGGCAAAGGCGCAGTTTTTGCTGCAACTGACATCTTGGGTGGAAACCAGGCTAAGCTTTTTGCACAAGTCTGGAAGACTGGACTCAAAATAGACAATCTTTTGGAGATGACAAAAAGCCAGGCACTTGAAATTTGTAAAATCATCAACATTATCAATGAAAACGGTCTTGGATTTGCACTTCATTCTATTGTTAATTCAAAGACCAGG
>DASWKH010000096.1:0-14271 GCA_036396715.1 Candidatus Nitrosotenuis sp. | reverse complement strand
TATCCAGTCTCCAAGACTGCCTGACAAATGTTTCGTTGATTTTTGCACCATCCTTTACTGATGACTCTAAAAGCCCCGTCCAGGCAATCTGGGAACCGCAATCCCCTGCATATTCTAATGGTGAGACAAAAAACTTGGAGTTTTGCCTTTGGCATATTTTTTTTAGCATTTGTGATAATCTCTTGTTTGCAGAGACTCCGCCCACTATCATTAGTTCCTTTTTTTGCGTAAATGAGAGCGCCCTTTCTGTTGCCTCGCCAATCATTGCAAACGCAGTCTCTTGCAGTGAGAAACATGCATCTTGCTTGTTTTTTGATATTTTTTTTGCAGCAGAAAACAATCCGGAAAATGAGACATCGTTTCCTTTGACTACATATGGTAATGAGATGTAGTTGTTTGATTTTTCTGCTAGCTCCTCAATCATTTTTCCACACGGTGACGCAAAGCCAAGCGAGCGGCCAAACTGGTCAAGCAGCTGGCCCAAAGTAATATCAAGTGTCTCACCAAAGATACGCCATTTTTTTTGCTTGAATGCAGCAAGCATTGTATGGCCGCCTGAGACTAGCAAGACTAATGGATCCTTTGATCCAGTCAAGAATTTTCCAAGCTCAATGTGCCCAATTGCATGGTTTACCGGATAAATTGGAATTTTATAGTATGATGAAAGTGTTCGTGCAATTACGCCTGCAACGCGAAGACACGGTCCAAGTCCTGGTCCTGCTGCATATGAAATCATGTCGATGTCCTTTATTGTCAGGTTTGCCTTTTTGATGCATTCTGATAGGACTTCGGAGCTGTGTTCTATGTGGTGTCTTGATGCCTCCCTTGGATGGATTCCCTGGCCTTCTGGTGGGTGGTATATTTTTCTCACATCTGAGAGAATCTTTCCTTTTTTTCTCCTCCTTTCCATTATTGCGCACGAAAATGTGTGTGCTGTACTTTCTATTCCTAAGCAGATCATCTTAGCCACGACTCATAGTTGAGACTATTTTTATCACGTCTCCATCCCCGAGTTTGTGATCTGCGCTTATTCTTTGCTTTGTTTTTGCATCGACTGCGTGCAAGAACCCTTTTGCTAAATCTGCATGAATTGTGGCAGCAAGGTCTTTTGCAGTTGATCCTACAGGTAGTAGCCTTGCATCTGGTAAAACCGTGCCGTCCTTGTTTGATAGTTTGGTTTCATCTTCTACTGGGTAAACTGTGATGAATTTGAGAAGATCAAATGCTGCGTAATTTAGCGCCTCCTGAACTCCCGTTGTTTTGATTTTTTCAAGAACCGTCTTGACTAGACTCAGGGCTTGTTTTTGCTGCAGATTCAGCCCGTCTGGATTTAGGATTTCAAATGTAGAGTCTCCTGGCAGATATTTTATCAGTCCAGCCTTTGCTGCCTTTCTTAGCAACAATTCGGATTCCGCACTGCACACCACCACATGATTGCTCTTTTTTATTTCATCAACTATTCTGAGATCCCTGCACAGATCAGCTTTGTTTGCTGCAATGAGAAGCGGTTTTATTTTTTTGCGCAGTTTTTTTACAAACAACAAAAGATCAGAGTCCGTCCATTCGGATGACTTTTTTGTGCCAAGCCCGGACTCTTTTAGCACTCCTGAGACATCAAACTCCCGCACTCCAAGGCCGCTGAATCTTTTTGCTATACCGTCTGAAAGTGTTGCCGTTTTTTGAGTAATTTCTCTTACTAGCTTTTGCCATTCCCTGTCCAAAATTTGCTTGAACCACTGATCAAACTCGTTTCCAACAAATTCCACGTCTTCTAGCGGGTTGTGAGTTCCAGGAGGTACTGGCTGTCCTTGTATGTCGGTTGTGCCGGCAACATCTACTACGTGAATCAGCACCTCTGCCTGCCTCGCATCATCAAGAAACTTGTTGCCAAGGCCTTTGCCTTCGTGTGCACCGGGAACAAGGCCTGCAACATCGATTAGCTTGACTGGCACCAGACGAATGCCGTCTACACATAATGGATTGTCGTGTTTTATGCCAAAATGTTTGCATGCGCACTTGGTTCTAACATAGGTCACCCCCACGTTTGGCTCAATTGTTGTAAATGGATAATTCCCAATTGCGACTGCTGCCTCTGTGGCAGCTGAGAAGAACGTGGATTTTCCCACATTTGCTTTGCCCAAAAGACCAATCTGCATCAAAATTTGAAATTTCTTACTTCATATTAGGATTACAGAGATCGATTAAATTGGCATGATTTGAGCAGAGTGTGTGTCAATAGTAATTACTGGAAACCCGGGCGTTGGAAAGCACACGATTGCAAAAAAACTTGGCGCCGAGCTTGGATTTGCGATAATTGATCTGAATCAGATTGCAATCACAAAGGGAATTTTTGAGAAGAAAGGCTCCACACTAGACGTGGATGTAAACAAGCTGTCACGAGCCATGAAAAAAATGATTAAACGCAACACCATAGTTGTGGGGCACCTGGCGCCATATGTGGTACCAAGAAGACAAGTTAAATTTGCTCTAGTCTTACGAAAAAGTCCTTACAAATTGATTTCAGTTTACAAAAAAAGAAAGTACTCAAAAAAGAAGGCCTTTGAAAATCTTGGAAGCGAGATTTTAGGCGTGGTTGCATATGATGCGATTAGCAGGTTTGGCCCATCCAAAGTCTACCAGCTTGACACTACGCGACTTTCTGCAAAAAAGGCAACAAGTAAAATTAAATCCATTTTCAAAAAAAGATTTGCAGGAGACAGGGTAGATTGGCTTGGGTTGGTTACAAAAAAAGGCGATCTTGCCAGATTTTTTTTGCACAAATAAGGAGAAAAAATGTTTGAAATACTAAAAACCGATCTTGCAGGACGAATTGGAATTTTGCACACCAACCATGGTAAGGTCGAAACGCCGGCATTTGTTCCAGTAGTCCATCCAGTAAGCCAAAAAATCCCACCACAAAAACTCCGGCAGATCGGTTTTGATCTAGTAATTACAAATGCGTACATAACAATGAACCGGTACGGAGACGAGGCAATAAGAAAAGGAATCCATGGCATAATCAATTTTGATGGGGCAGTCATGACAGACTCTGGTGGATACCAGGTACTAGAGTACGGCAAAGTAGACGTCTCATCATCTGATATGGCAGACTATGAGCGGAAAATAAAGACAGACATTGCCATCCCACTTGACAGACCGACAGGCTATGGGCTGCCAAAAAAGAAAGCGCGGGAATATGTCGATTACACGCTAAAGATCTCAAAAGAGGCACTAGATGGCAGCGAATCAAATGGGCAGATCTGGTGTGGTCCAATACAGGGAGCTGAACACTCTGAGCTGGTCAGAAAGTCAACTAAGTCATTAGTTGATTACGGATTTCAGATGCTTGCACTTGGCAGCCCAGTTGAAGTCATGGAGTCATACGAGTACAGAGTATTAGCAGAAATGATAATGCAGGCAAAGCCACTAATGCCGTCTTCTATTCCGCTCCATCTTTTTGGCGCAGGCCATCCACTTACAATACCAATTGCAGTAGCGCTTGGATGCGACACGTTTGACTCTGCCTCCTACATGCTTTATGCAAAGCACGACAGGTACATTTCCGAAGACAGGACTAGCCATCTTGCAGAGATTCAGTTTTTTTCCTGCAACTGCGAGGTTTGTACCAAATACACGCCAAAGGAGCTGCAGGGCCTAGATTCTGAGCAAAGAATCACAAGTCTTGCGCTGCACAATTTGTATTCAATCAAGGCCGAAGTCGACAGGGTAAAGCAGGCAATCTACGAAGGGCGCCTCTGGGAATATACAATTAAAAAACTCAGGGCCCACCCCAAGCTTTTCGAGGCAATCGACGTCTTTACAAATAATTCCAAGTATTTTGCAAAAACAACCCCCAAGTTCAAAGAAAGGGCGCTTTTTCTGTATGGAGTCGAAGACCAGTTTAGGCCTGAACTCACATCATATCATGATGTGGTCCGCTCTTTTAGATCAGATAAAAGAAAGCTCGTGATAATTTCAGACTCGGATGTAAAGCCATTTTACCTCTCTCAAAAATATTCAAAGCTAAAAAAGAAATTTGACTCCGGCGAGGTTCAGTTTTGCCAGTACAACCCGTTTGTTGGACTAATTCCACTTGAAATCTCGGACTTGTATCCTGCCTCGCATTACGTAATGTCAGCCCGTACTTTGGAGCCGGATGATTTTTCCGAGTTTGCAAAAACATGGAAGTTATTTTTTGCAAACAACAGGTTCAACCTAGTCTACATTGAAGACCAAAAATTCCTAAGGCATTATGCAAAACTATTACCAAATAAAATTAAGACTAGAATAATAAAAAAACAAAAATAAAAAAGACTAGTGCCGTCTTATAGACCGGCGTCTTCTGCCCAGCCTTTTACGAATACTCCGTTTTTGTGAAGAGGTACTGGTTGTCCAGCAGTGTAATTCATTGGTCTCATCCAGAAGATTGACTTTGTTGGGCATACACCAATGCATGCACCGTCAGAAATGCATCTTTCTGGATAAAATACAAATGCTTTACCTCTCTTCCAGCCTTCAACTGGCTTTACACGAAGTACGTCTGGACCTAAAGATGTACAGATTTCTACGCACAAGGCGCATCCGATGCATCTTTGTTCATCTACGTCTGGAAGTATTGCTATTGGCATTTATTTCACTAATTGTGATCATAGTTGGTAACTATTTAAACTATGATTAAAAAATTCAACAGCGTTATAGAATTTTTTGATCGGTTTGATCATACAGAGTCAGGCGTAAAAATTTAGAAAATATAAAAAAGATAACTAGATGGTTATGCTTACTTGCGCATTGCATCTATTTGGCCGCTGGTAACCCAATCGAGCAACTCGGCAGCTGTTGGATTTAGATCAGCCCGTTTATCCATCAGATTTTTTACCCAAACCCAGTTAATCTGGTTTAGTAGTGGTTTGTTTCCCTCATCGCCTGCGCGAACTTTGCTGCGCACGTCAGCTGGAATTGTATTCCACCATTGGTCAAAAGTTCTACCCATATGAGGGGATCTTAGGTTTGACTAATTAAAGCTTTTGAAGATTACAATAAATTCGGAATGATCGGCGATTTTGTAATAACCTATTAAGATGGACCCAAACCCAGTTAATTCTTGAAAGTAAAAGTTTTGGGGGCAGGATTAGAAGTTGGCCGATCGGGATTTTTGGTAAACTGTGATGGTGCAAATTATCTTTTAGACTATGGGGTCAATCTGGGAAAAAATCTGCAGGCCCCACTCCATGTGATGCCCAAAGAAGTCGATTCCATAATAATTAGTCATGCACACCTTGATCATTCGGGTTATGTACCTCTGATGTATGTTAGTGGGAGCTGTGACGTGTATGCAACGCCGCCTACATTTGATTTGAGCAGAATTCTAATTGAGGACATGCTCAGGCTGGAAAAAGATGCCCATCCGTTTGGACTGCCCGAAGTAAACAAAATGTACAGCCATGCAAAAGGCATCTCGTACAAAGAGAAGATAAGGCAGGGCAACTCTTCATTTGAGCTGCGCGAGTCTGGCCATGTGGTTGGAGGCAGCACAGTCCTAGTGGAATCAGATGGCAAGCGCCTTTTTTACACTGGCGATATCAACATACACGGATCAAGGATGCTTCGCGAAGCGGATCTTGACATTGGTGAAATTGACTTTTTGATAACCGAGAGCACGTACTCTCAGACTGAACAGATGCCAAGACAGGAAGCAGAGAAAAACTTTATCGAGTTTGCAAACGAAACCCTTGATCAGAAGGGAACGTTGTTTGTTCCGGCATTCTCAGTGGAACGATCGCAGGAGATTGCGTGCATTTTGAAGAACGCCAAGTTCAAACACAAAATAATAATGGACGGAATGGCTCTGAGCGTAAATGAAATATTATTACAGCACCCAGACTATCTTAGGGATTACGACGTTTTTGTTGACGCAATTAAAAATACAAAATGGATAAGAAACCAGTCTGAAAGAAAAAAAGCACTTGATGAGCCGTGTGTTGTAATCTCTCCTGCAGGGATGCTAGTTGGGGGAAACGCAGTCATTTACCTGCAGCAGCTGGCTTTTGATAAGAAAAACGGAATCGCACTTGTTTCATACCAAGGGGAGGGAACACCTGGAAGAAGACTGCTAGACACTGGTAAAGTACTGACTCGTGGAAAAGAAAAAAAGGTAGAAGCCGAGGTGCGCCAGTTCGAGTTTTCTGGCCACTCCGATAGAAACGCACTCTTTGATCTGATCAAAAAAATAAAGGGAAATCCCAAAGTCCTAACCGTTCATGGGGACGGCCAGTCGTGTGTGAAGTTTGCCGAAGAAATCCATGAAAAGTTTGGTTTTGATGCACACGCCCCGCAGCTAGGCGATGTAATTGCAATCTAGCTTGCAAAAAATCAGCGTCAAGCATACAATATACAGCGGCCAGGTATTTTTGTGGCAGAAATTTGACAAAAAATGGTACATAGTAAATGGGGATGATGTGCTGGAAATAGACGAGGACTATCCTTTGCAGGTCACGTCATACCAGAATAATGACTATGATTTGTTCAGGCAGGGAGACAATGTAGAAAAAATAATCAAAACCATATCAAAAGACCCAGTTCTAAGGGAGGCAGCCAAAGAGTTTGCAGGCCTGAGGCTTTTGCGCCAGGACCCCTTTCAGTGCTACATCTCGTTTATTGTTTCTTCAAACTCGAGCATCCAAAACATACGGCTGACACTACAGAGACTCTCAAAAAAATTTGGAAAAAAAATCACATTTGAGGGAAAAGAGTTTCGTCTTTTTCCCACCCAAGATACGCTTGCAAATGCAAAAGAATCAGAATTATTGTCGTGCGGTCTTGGATATCGGGCAAAATTTGTAAAAAATGCATCAATTGCAGTAAAAGAAGAACAAATTGATTTTGATTTTTTAAAAAAAGCGGACTATGACACTGCAAAGTCGGGCCTTCTTGCAGTTGATGGGATTGGCAACAAGGTATCAGACTGTATTTTGTTGTTCTCACTTGAAAAGCTTGAGGCGTTTCCGCTGGATAGGTGGATTATCCGCAGTCTCCAAAATTATTATCCAGAAAAATTTTCTTTTGAGGGAAAAACGCTAACTGACAAAAAGTATCAGGCCTTGCATGAGAAAATAGTTGATTATTTTGGCCCATATGCCGGATATTGTCAGCAATTTCTATTCAAGCTGATCAGAGAATCTAATCAGAAAAGATGGTAAATACCTTTAAAATGCCAAAAATTTGTGAAACACTTGGGCCGGTAGCTCAGCATGGATAGAGTGCTGGACTTCTAATCCAGTGGTCAAGGGATCGAAGCCCTTCTGGCCCGTTTAATTTCAAAAATTATTTATCATCAAAATTAGATTTGCTTGTAGTGAAGGACATACAGATAACACTGGAGGATGCCAACATCAGGCCAAATTCCGAAATAAGGGGCCTCATCAAGGTAAATTATTCTGGAAAGTACGATAGTGTTGTGCTAAACACGCAAATCCTAAATTCAAATGAATTAATGCTTTTTACTTCGTGCAACGGTAAAAAAATCTACCAGCTAAGCGCACGTCTTTTCATTAGCAAAGACAGCATGCCAGAAAACAAAGCCGAGTTTACTGCAGTAATTGCATTTGAGCCAAAAGAACAGCACGATGTCAAGTTTCGTGCATCCATTATAGAACAACACAAAGAGATAGAAAGTGACGTCTTGTTTGCAAAATATTCCTAGAATCTTTGCTTTGTGATCACTAGCTTGCCTTTCATCCACGGGTGGGGATCGCAGTGGTATTCTATTTCGTGTGATTCTGTAAAGAGGAACTCGTATGTTTCTCCTGGCTTGATTACTCCTGAAGAACCAAACTCGCCGCTGTACGAGTCTTCCGCTCTATGATCGGGCGTTACTGTGTGTGCAGTATCATCATCGTTTGTCCAAACCACGTGATTATCAATACCTAGCTGGATGTTTACTAGTTTTGGAATAAAGTTATCTTTTTGATCCACATTAGCAGAGCCCGGGATCATTTTAATTTGAGTTTTGCCAACCGGCTCTAGTATTTCGTGAGAGACTGCGGGTTTTGCCAGAGACTCTGGAATGTAGTATAACTGATAATAACCAATTCCAACTGATACACCAACAATCATCGCTATGATTCCAATTCCGTATGCATGGCTTGATGTTGGTTTGATGCTCAACGTTTTGTTGTGGTTTGGAAAAGTCTTATAAAGCTTGTTCAGAGTTCTGAAATCTTTTTGCTAAGATGTGGATTTAGTTTCTGATTTTGGCACTTCTTGTGCAGATACCTCTTTTGGCAGCTCCTTTGCTGGCGCTGAACTTATCTCTGCTGGCTGGGCCTTTTCAAGTGCTGGCTCGTACGAGGGAACCGGTGGGGGAGGTGGAGGCTTCTTTGCTTCACTTAGCGCATACCTGTATACGTGGAATAATCCCGCAAACACAATCAGTATCAGACCAGTAAAGAACAATGACAGGTTGTTAAGTCCAGTTATTGCGGCATTGTACGCTGCAATGTTTAGGTAAACCTGAAATGCAATTAGCGCCACTATAATCCAGTTGAGCCATTTCTGTGAGAGGTTTATTTCTGCTACCTTTTTTGGCCCCTTTTCCTTGCTGAGCTTGGCCTTTCTTTCCGCTTCTTGGGCCATCTTTATCATCATGTAGCTAAAGCCAAAGCCTAGCGGCACTAGCAGTATCATTACCAGATAGAAGAAGATCGGATCAATTACCAGCCTTTGCACTAGCGGAATTGTAGTGTCCGGTGGAATGTAGAATCCCCAGTATGTAGTCACCATGATTTGGGCAATTCCCGTTATTCCAAATGCCGTAATTAGCGGGCGGTCCTTCCAGGAGAATTTTTTGTACCTGTCAATAAACGGAGTCAGTAGCAACGCCCCAATGAACAGGCCGGGCCAGAGCACACCTGTTACAAACTTGTCGTACTGCGTCCTAAGAAACGCGTACAGGCCGGTTAGGTACCACTCTGGTACTGTGATGCCGGGCGGCACGGTGGGCTCAAACTTGAAGCCCATATCAATTGGGAACACTCCTCCTGTGATCAGAATGGCACCAGAGATTGCCATGACCATCGGTACGTCAAATACCATGAATCTTGGAAAGTGGACTGCCATGAGACCAAGCATCACTAGCGGCAAAATAAAGACATGTTGTGCGTAGAACCTTAGGACAAAGTCCGTAAACCCAGACCCGAACATTGCCTCCCTAATTGTGGGCCCGGCAATTGGAATAGAGTTGGTAAGCGATGCCGCAATACTAATTGCAAGCTCGGCTCGTTCGCTAAATATTATGTCATACCCGGTAAATGCCTCAAGAATTGTCACTGTACCTAGTATTACTCCTGTTACCCAGAGAACCTCGTTTCTTATCTTGTATCTTCCGGAAAAATATTGATAGTACATGTGCAGGATTGCCAAGAGCACCATTGCGTTTGAGCCGTGATAATGGATGTTGCGTATGTGAAAACCAAATGGAACTACGTCGTTGATTTTTTGCACGCTGTCCCACGCCCTATCAAGTATTGGGAAATAATAAAACATCAAGAGCGCACCGGAGATTCCCAAAATTACAAATGTGATAAAAGTCAGCATTCCTAGGAACCCAAACGGACTAACAAATCTGGATGGGAATGAGAACTTCATTCCAGTAAAGATGGTTCTGTCTATTCCGTCCCAGAGCCAGTAAAAGAAGCTGACTGCTCCTGTGCGTCTACTTAACGAAACGGCCATACCCCACTACTCCATTGTCGTTCGGTCCCCACTTTGCTGGCAGAATCCAGATATCACCATTAGAGTCAGCCTCCAAGTTTAGATTTGCAAGCGTATTTGATGGCGGCGCCTGAAGCGAAGCCGGCCCTGCAAACGCAGTTCCGGTAAGTGGGTTGTACATGCTTCCATGGCATGGACACTCGCCCCTTTTTCTGCCTTCCTGCGGCCAGTACTTCCAAAGACACCACAAATGCAGACAAACCATGCTGTATACCCGGAATGCGGAAATTTCATTTGTTCCGCCGCCAAGTTCTTCAGGTAGTCTGATGAACTGCCACTTTCGAAACGCTTCTTCATCTAAGACCCTGTCTCCTGTTTGTGGATAGGTGACTATTTCTGCGTGGTTTACTGGAAAAGTGTTAACGTTTGCCTGGTTTCCATCAGGTAAGATTGCCGGAACCTTTTCTAGCTTGGCAGTATCCGGGTTTGGCATGAAATTGCCCCATGGTACAAAGGGGGCAAAAGTAAGGGCTGTCCCTGCAGCACCCATTAATTTAAGAAAATCTCGTCGGGATAGCGTATTTGCCTTGGTACTATCCAATTTTGACATTCAAGCTCCGTACTCGACATTTTTCTTATAAACCTTTTTTAAGGTCTTGGCGATTTTTTTGACTTGGTTGCAAATACAACGCCGGAAGCTATTGCGATCGCAGCTACGCCAGCTATTACCAGATATACAAAGTTTTGATCAGTTGCGGTTTTTGCTGTTGTCTGAACAATGTTTGTGGGCAATGTTCTGTCAATCTCAAAGATAACTAGTTTTTGGATTTTGTTATCAGCCCTGTCGTTTGCAGAGATTATGATTTGGTATGTTCCTTCAGTAAAGTTGCTGACATTAATTTCTGTTCTAGTTTTGTTTTGTATGATTTGGTCTGCAAACAAAATCATGGTTTGCTCATCAAGTAGATTTTCATCCTCAACCATAAAATCAACTACCAGTACATCTGAGATTTTTGTATTGTTTATTGGCGAGTTTACAATAATGTTTGGCGGGGTTTTATCAACCGTAAACGAGTAGAATTGGGCTGAGGTGTTTTCTGCCTCATCTGTTGCCTCTATTCTCAGACTGTGTGGCCCTTCACCGATTGAATCAGGCACAGTATCAAGGCGGATCTCAGCCTCATCAAGAAAATACCTGACAGAAAACTCGCTCTCATCTGTTATCTGTGGCACCGGAAATGCAGAACTATTGGTGTATGATGGTATTGGCAGAGATATCTGCGGCGGCGTGTCATCATCAAGTATTGTAGAGAATCTTGCCAGTACAGTAAATGGCTCAGTAGTTGATTTTCCTCCAAACAAAGTAGAATGGACTAGTAAGGTGTACGTTCCTGTCTGGTTTATTGTAGTGTACAATAAAGTCGAAGTGTCGTCTTTGTTTTTGACTGGGTAAAATCCCCCTCCCTCGCTAAACACGGATGTTCCAAGCCAGTCAGATGTGGGCCAGTCCAGAAATTGTCCAAAGACTCCAGGCGGCATGTTTGTTTGAACTATTCTTCCCTGTGGATCAACCATAAAGATTGAAAAGTTTGTGTCTGGGTTTTTCCAGGAAATGTCAATTGATGCCGCATTGATTGTGGAATCTTGGATGTCAAAATAATATTGGCGCCAGTCCCCTGCATTATACCGGTTTACCATATCAAATGCCCCCTTTACGTATCCATTTCCATACAATATATCGGAGTCTGGTGTTCCAGAAATTATCAAAAGCTTGTCTTTTTGTTTTACTGGTGTTGTGACTGCATATGACACTGGCGCATTGACTGTGTGATTTTGTCCTGTGAATGTAATGAATCCCTGGTATAGTCCTGGCTTTGCATCGTCTGGAATTGTTATTGTTGCAAGTATTTTGGCTGAGCTGAATGGTGGGATCACAACTAGTCCAGTATCAAGCCAGATGTCATCCCAGGTGTCCTTTTTGTAATAGCTTGCAGAAAGCAAATAATCCATCTCGGTTGCGTTTTTCTTTGTCTCGCCAAGCCAGTAGGAGTATGTGGTCGGGACTGGATATACTCCAGCCAGTGGCGTGTTTTTGAACTTGGATTGTGGTTCTGATACGCGTAATTCCTGAACGGTTCCCCATGAGCCGCCCCGGTTCACCATGGATAGCTCATTACTGGATATTTTTTCGTCCTTGTTTTTGTCATTCCAGTCATACAGATACAGGGAAGCTATCTTTGTGTCAGATGCGTAGAGTTCTTCTGTTTTGTTCATAAAATCGGAAAACTCAAAGTTGAGGTTTAGGACCAAAAGCGAGGTATCCTTTGGAATTGTGGCATTTTCATAAAATGTAGCAAGTGATTCGTGACTTTTTATGTCTGCAAGTCGGATGTAGTCTGGCCTGTACGTTCCTGTTTTATTGTATTGGCTGTCTTGGAGTTTTAGTCTGGTAGTAGAGTTGAGCTCTGTTTTTTCAATTAGCTGTAGATGTTGCGGCGTGATTTGAATTGAAAGGGTGTGGTTGTTTGGATTATCAATTGTAAAATATGATGAGCTTCGCTCACCTTGCACGAGTCTTCCTGCAAACCAGCTTGTTTGCTGGTGTGTTTTATCAGGAAGCATGAATTTATCAAGGCCAATTAATGTGGAATTTAACTTCATAATTGGCGCATCAAGAATTTCTTTGATGTTTTGGTATGTGGAATCGTTGTGTACGATAAATATCCCGTCTTTTCCGTCAACAAACCTTACTGCCTTGTACGCATTTACCAGTCCTGCTCCCTGTGTGTATGGATCGTTTTGAAGATCCGTTGCAGTCGACATTAGAATATTTTTTATCGTAAATGGCGTATAGTCCTGATTTTTGTCCTTGAGGCTTTCCATGAGAATTGCAGCAGAGCCAGCAGTCAGTGGTGCTGCCATACTTGTGCCACCAAACAAAACAAATGGCTCTGCCTTGGAGTCCGGACTTGACTTTAGAACATTTTTTGGAGTAAAGCCGTATGCGCCAGTATTCACAAGGTCTGGCTTTGGATCACCAATTATGCTTGGACCCCTGCTTGAAAAATCAATCATATCATTTGCGTAAGTTGTGGTGTTGCCAAACCTTGGCTGGCCCTTAAATGCGCCATATCCGACGTAGACATTGTTTGTCGTTGCACCAACCGTAATTACAAATGGCGCGGCATTTGGAAGGCCCATGGTGCCATACCCGTGTCCTGCATTTCCTGCACTAGACACTATGGTAACACCTGGATATCTCTCATCAACTGACTGTGGAACCGACAGTACGTTTGATATTAGTGATAAAATGTCTACTCCTGGCGATGTCTTAAGAGATGGAAAGTTGGAGATGCCCCAGCTGTTAGATATGATGTCTGCTCGCGGCTTGCCAGAAAAGCTCCACGTGTTATTTTTGTTATCAAATCCTGCTGCCCACAGCCATCCATATACTGTATCGCCAAACCAAAGAGCCTTAATTGGAATTATTTTTGCGCCAGTTGCCACGCCTGGGAGTGTGTACTTTTTTGTGTTGTTGTAGATGTCGTATTGTTGAGTTCCTTTTGAGGATATTGATGCTGCAGCCGATGTACCATGGCCCACAAAATCACTCATGACACCAAAAAAGTTTCCAGCTGGGTCTAGTCCTGGAAGGAGTGTACCGTTTGTTGCTTTGAGAATGTCATCTATTGCTGACTTGTTTTGTGAAATTACGCCATAAATATCAAGGATTTGTGCGCCGACTGTTCCTGCGCTATAGTCTAGCTTTCCATCATTGTTAAAATCATAAACAAGAAATTCTTTTCCATCTCCAAGTTTTATTGGCGTTTCGTCAGTAAAGTCAAAATCATAGTTTGGTGTTTGGCCTCTTTTCAAATCAAAGCGAGTATAGTCCTTCCACGAAGTCGACATGTCCGGTATTATGGTGTCATAGACCCCTGGTGTTTGCGAGTCCACCACCAGAACAGGGACTGCCTGAACGCTTGCAAAGGGGCCAGATATTGCACCCTGGTATATTATTCCAAAGTGATAGACACCGCTTGCGGATTTGATATAGTCACGGTTTGTTTTTCCTATTTTATAGTCATCAACTATGGTTCCATTAAAGATTGGAAATGGTCCGCTAGCAGGAAAAAACGAGTTGTAAAGTGAGACTTGGGTGCCTTTGCCTGTTTGCTTTAGGTTCAAAAAGACGCCGCTTTTTGTCACATAAACATACGAGGTCGCATTTTTTGAAAGGGATTTGTTTATTTTTTCAATGACTGGTTTTGTGACATTTTCCAGTATGCCGTACTTGTCTATGTTTGCAATAAATGTGGCATTTGTGAGAACCAGCCCCTGACCGTCTGGATCAAGCATTATTGGGTGATTATTTTGATCTCGTGCAAGAGAATCCTGCATGTCTGGATTTGAAAAATCAACTCCAGTGTCAATTATTGCTATTTTGATTCCACTGCCGGTATAGTTGTATTTTATTTGTGCCATCTCAGAGCCTGTGGACTTTCTTGTCTGGCTCATTTGTGAAAACGGCGTTTCATTTTCCATTAGATGAAAATCTAGTGG
>DASWKH010000095.1:0-21192 GCA_036396715.1 Candidatus Nitrosotenuis sp. | reverse complement strand
AGGTTTTGTAATAATGGACGCAATAGACGGCTCTGCAAATGCCGTTCGTGGAATCCCCTTCTTTTGTTGCTCACTTGCGTTTGCAACAGAAAACAAGCTTAGCTCAATAACTGCCGGAGTCGTAACTGATTTGTCGTCAGGCGATATGTATTGGGCAACAAAAGGAAAGGGCGCGTTCTGCAACAAAAAGAAAATCCAAGTTCATAAGGAAAAACCAATTTACAAAATTGTTGGAATAAACGTATCTGGTGCAACGCTTCAATTAATAAAAAAAATTCAGCCTCTTTTTGAAAATTCGAATCATTCAAGGCATCTTGGAGCAAATGCACTAGAACTTGCACTTTTTGCACGTGGTATGATTGATGTTTATGTTGATTTAAGAGAAAAAATTCGCGTAACAGACATGGCTGCTGGATATCTTATTGCAAAAGAAGCAGGAGGAATAATCTTGGATCAAAACCTCAAGCCGCTTGACTCTGATCTTGAATATGAGACAAGGCTTTCGTTTATTGCAGCAGCAAGTCAAGAAATTCTTTCAGAAATTAAAAATCAGGTAAAATTGTAAGCGCCCTTGGCGGGATTTGAACTCGCGTCTCAGCCGTGACAGGGCCGAATTCTAGACCGGACTATACTACAAGGGCGGTAAATTTTTTGATTGAAGTTCCTTTTTTAAAGTTTGGGACTACATCAAAAAAAGAATGGTTGGTTGTTACGTGATAATCTAATTAATTTACCACTGTTTGAGTTAGAAACTTGCTAGTAAAAGACTAAATTATACACGATTTAGAGAATTCCGAGAGGGTTCGTAGCTCAGCCAGGTAGAGTACCGGACTTTTAATCCGGCTGTCCGGGGTCCGAATCCCCGCGAACCCGCTACTTGACCAAACTCGAAACTTTTGTCGAGAGTCCACGAAATGCTGTTGAGACCTCGTTTGTTCTCTTTGTTATGCCTGACTTGTACGCCTGAGCCTTAGACTTTCTGTTTGCAATCATTCGTTTTTGTTCCGAAAAGCCAGAAGATCCTTGAGAGGTTCTACCCTTTAGCGAGGTTTGTGTATTAGTTGATGAGATTATTTTGAGCAGTTTTTTTGGATCTGCTCCCTTTTCCTTTACTGATTTTTTGATCTCGCCAAGTGTCAGCTCAGATAGTGACTTGCCTAATTGGTGAGCTCCTTGCACTAGCTGTCCTACAATTTTGTGCGCAGTCCTAAATGGTATTCCTTGTTTTACTAGTGCTTCTGCCACATCTAGTGCAACAAGATATCCAGAGCTTGCCACCTTCTTCATTTTCTGCTTGTTTACCTTCAGTGTAGCAAACATCGCATTCAATACCACAAGGGATGAGATAGCAATTCTTGAGGAAGACCATACAGACGGCTTGATTTCCTGCAAGTCTCGCCCATAACCTGATGCCAGGCCCTTAACAGTAGTCAGAATAGCTACTAGATTCCCCACAACACGGGCAGTCTTGCCCCTAGTCAGCTCCAAAAGATCAGGGTTCTTTTTTTGTGGCATAACACTGGATGGTGATGAAAATTTGTCCGCAAGCTCAACAAAGGAAAATTCCGATGTTGACCAAATTATGATGTCTTCTGCCATCCTGCTAAGATTTGTCATCAAGATTGCTACGTCGCTTACAAATTCTGCAACCACATCTCGGCTGCTTGTAGCATCAATAGAGTTTTCCACTAAACCTTTGAAGCCAAGCATTTTTGCAGTACTGTTTCTATCAATTGTAATACTTGTTCCACCAACAGGTCCTGCCCCAAGTGGTGACTCGTTTATTCTACCATAAGTAACATAGAATCTCTCCATGTCCCTAAACAACACATCGATATACGAGAGTACAAAGTGTGAAAACGTGCCAATTTGTGCCTGCTGAAGGTGCGTGTAAAGTGGCATTGCCGTATCTGCGTGTTTTTGTGCAACTGAAGCCAGGGTTTCAATAAAATCAAGTATGCACTTGCAAATTGTGTTGATGTCGTCCCGTATTTTCATCCTAAGGTCAAGTGCCACTTGATCGTTTCTCGATCGGGCAGTATGCATTTTTCCACCAGTTTTGAGTCCAGTTTTTTTTATGACTAGTGATTCAATTAATTCATGAATGTCTTCTGAATCGGAGCTGACAAATTTTTCCTTTTTTATCTTCTCTAGCGCCAAAAGAATTTTTTTCGTTTCAGCTTTGTTTAGAATTTTGTTCTCATAAAGCATGATTGTGTGGGCCTGACTTCCAATGATGTCATATTGCGCGATTTGCAAATCATCGTGAATTGATGAAACATAATCAAGTGTGTGTTTGTCTAAACTTTTGTCAAGACGGGATCGATACATCAAACTAGGATTTATAATGGTTATATATAGCATAGATGTTTTGTTGTTTATGACTCAAGATTTACAAGAATTAAGACGGAAAATTTTTGATGAATTATCAGGAATTGTTGATCCTGAAATAAACACCCCAATTACCGAGCTTGAGCTTATCGACAATGTGGACATCAATGACTCTGCAGTAAAGGTAGATTTGCACTTGACAAGCCCCTTCTGCCCTGCAGTATTTGGCTTTAAAATTTGCCAAGACGTTCATGACAACCTTCTCAAAATTGACGGAATAGACGACGTTAAGGTAAACGTCTCAAACCACTTTATGGCCGAAGCTATCAACAATCAGGTAAACAACAGCCCAAATCCAAAAAAGCAGGCCTAATTATTTTCTAAATCCAAGCATGTAGCCTCTAAGAAGTTGAATTCCCATTGCGGGGTCTACTCCTTTTGGACATACTTGGCTGCACGAGCCAGCAAAGTGGCATCGCCAGATTCCGTGTGATTCATCAATTATCTTTAGTCGCTTGTTCTTTCCTTTGTCTCGATTATCTGCAACATATCGGTAGGATTGCGCTAGTGCCTGTGGGCCCAAAAATGACGAGTCTGTTGCCATCGTGGGGCATGCGGAATTGCAAAGGCCACACTTGATACAGTTTGCAAACTGGATGTATTGCTCTAGCTCTTCTGGGCTTTGAGAAAACTCTTTTGTATTTCCAGTAACTTCAGAATCTTCTCGTATTACAAAAGGCATCATTTTTTTGTGGTTTGCAAACATTCTTTTAAAATCAACTACCAAGTCACGAACTATCGGAAAATTGCTCATCGGTTCAACAGTAATTACATCAGAGTTCAGCTCTGAGATTTTAGTAAAGCAAGCAAGTCTTGGCCTTCCATTTATTTTCATTCCACATGAGCCGCACGAGGCCTGTCTGCAAGAATATCGCACCGCAACGGAATGATCCAAGTGTCTTTTGACATCCAAGATTGCATCAAGTACCGTAGTCCATCGCTCATATGGGATCTTAAATTCCGCAAATTGTTGCGTTGCGTCGTGTTCCGGATTGTATTTTGCAATGCGTAAAGTGATTGTCTTTGATGATGAAACCTCTGTAGATGATTTTTCCTCTGCCATGTTTTGTGATACTTCACTCATCTATGTCATCCCCATGCTTGCCATCAATATAGTTCTTGAACCATAGGCAATTAGTATTGCCATTGCTGCAAGACAGCCATATGTTACTGCTTTTTCATAAGAGCGTCCCTGCTTTAGTTCCAAGAGTATGACTCGCAGTCCGTTGAATCCGTGGACAGACAGCAAAATCAGAATGAGCTCCAGCATTATTGCATATGGAATGAACTCATAGTTGGCAATCACGTTCTCATATTGTAACGAATCGCCGTAGTCCATCGTCAGTCTGAACAAGATGTGTACTGCGACAAGCACTACTGCTCCAAGTGCCGTGCCATAGTGGATTTTCATTATTATGCTTTCACGCAATTTTATTCACCTAACAATACGCTGAGGCCATACATCATTGCCAGAGCTGCAAGTCCAATTGAGGCGTAAATGCAAAGCTTGTGCATGTTATTCTGCGATGCGGGAACGTAAGGATAATCAGGTCTTGCTGGTTTGCCGACTCCGACTCCCCCGTGCCCAAGCATAACCCGGATTCCATTTACCGTATGAAAGACACACATACCAATTACTAGTGTCAAAATGATGTGGCCCTCTGTTGTCTGTGTCAGATCCAGCATTGCGTTCCATGCTTCCCTTCCATTTAGAATGGAGCTTGTCTCGTATATGTGCCCAATCAAATAGGCAAGCAAGCCAAGGCCCGTTATTCTCATAAGCCAATATGCAACGCGTTCTATTCCGTATCGGCCTGGGTTGGCCATTCCTTTGATTCCTTCTTTGTTTTCGTTTCGTTTCATCTAGTATTTCCTCTCCACTGGTTGATACCTAGTAATTGTCACCGGATGTTTTTTCATTATTGGCTCCTTTGGATCATAGTAAGCAAGGGTATGGTGTAAAAAGTTTGCATCGTCTCTTTGTGGATAATCAAGTCTTGCGTGTGCTCCACGTGATTCTCTTCTGTTGATTGCGCCAACAAGCACAACTTCTGCAACTCTGAACATGGAATCAAGCTCCATAACATTACTAAAGTTTGTGTTGTATTCCTTTGCCTTGTCATCTACGTGTTTCCAAGTTTTTTCTTTTAGTTCTCGCAGCTTCTTTAATCCCTCAATCAGATCAGTCTCTGTTCTATAGACATACGCCCTGTCATTCATGGTGTCGGTTAGTTCTTGTCGTATTTCGTATGGATTGTATTCTCCCTGTCCTCTGAAAATTCCATCATAGATTCTTTTTTCCTCCAAGGTAACTAGGTGATGTGGAAACTGTGAAGTTGATTTAGCATTTAGTGCATGTTTTGCTGCAAGATCGCCTGTGATTTTGCCCCAGACAATACATTCCGAAGTGGAGTTTGCTCCAAGCCTGTTTGCGCCATGAACGCTGTTGCATGCTGCCTCTCCTGAGGCCCAAACACCCTTGAGTTCTGTTGCGCCATCGATGTTTGTGTGAATTCCACCCATCATATAGTGACACACAGGCCTGACGTCAAGTGGTTCTTTGGAAGGGTCTATGCCAGAGAATTTGATGCTTATTTCTCGGATTGCGCCTAGTTTTTCTCTGATTCTGGCATCTCCGACGTGCCTAAGATCAAGCTTTAAGCAATCAACGCCTGTTTCATGCTTAAAGCCTCGCCCTTCGCGGATTTCAGTCATCATTGATCTTGATACAATATCACGCGGTGCCAGCTCCATCTTGCCTGGAGCATATTTTTTCATGAATCTCTCGTCGTTATTGTTCAAAAGGTATCCACCTTCACCCCTTGCCGCTTCTGTAATCAAAATGCCAGAGGGTAGAATTCCTGTAGGATGGAACTGCACAAACTCCATGTCTTTTAATGCAAGTCCTGCACGAAATGCCATATCGAGACCATCTGGAGTGGACGAATAAGCATATGTTGCAAAGCTGTACAGTCTTCCGGCACCACCAGACGCAATGATCAGAGATTTTGCCTTTATCACATAGAATGTTCCACTTGATAGCTCAATTGCCGTTATCCCCATGAATTGTTGTCCATCATGAATTATGCTTGTGACAAACCATTCGTTGAGAAACTCGATGTTGTCGAACTTTTGGCATGTATCGTAAAGTGTTTGCATTAGAAAAAATCCAACTTTATCTGATGCAAAAGTAGCACGTGGAAAACTATAACCACCAAAGTTTCTTTGATCGACTCGTCCGTCCTTTCGTCTAGACCATGGCATTCCCCAGTGTTCAAGCTGGTAGATTTCTTTTGGCATTTCTTTGCACATTCTTTCTGCTACGTCTTGATCACCCAGAAAATCACTACCCTTTACCGTATCATATATGTGAGATTCGATGTTGTCACCTTCTTCCTCATAGAGTACTGCAGCTGTACCGCCTTCAGCAGAAACAGAATGAGAACGCATTACCTGAACTTTTGATATTACTCCAATCCTAAGTGATGGACTTGTCTTTGCAGCCTCTATGGCTGCACGCAGACCAGCAAGGCCTGATCCAACTATAATTAGATCATAATCGATAGAATCAACCATTTGCTACCATGAACTTCTGAAAATCGGATAAATAGGTATCGTAAAAATAAAACGTAATTAGGCACGCGTAATCTTTATATTTATCACTAGTGATATCGCTAGTGATGACAAGCCAATGGTTCCAACGGGTTGGAAGCTCAATTCCTCGAGGATTTTCAAGATACTACATTTTGGAGCTGCTTGCAACAAAGCCATACACTGGAAAAGAAATCATCGATTCAGCGACAGAGCAAAGTGAGGGAAAATGGAAGCCCTCCCCAGGTCTAATCTATCCACTACTTGGAAGACTCTTAGATGAGGAGCTAATTGAGGAAACAAAGGATGGCAAATACCAAATAACAAAAAAGGGTCGAGCCACTGCTGACGATCTTGAGGCAATTAACAAGATAATTAAAAATCAGCTTGAGGTGCTAATGAAAGTCAAAAACGTTGGAAGGTTTGTTGTGATGGACATCATAGAAAGAATGAACATGATGGGCACACTCCTCAGCTCAAACGTATCTAAGATGACAAAAGAAGAGATGCAAAAATACCGCAAGTTCCTGCAATCCGAGCTTCAAAAGCTAGACAATCAAGAATCTAAAGCTGGAAAAGAGATCAAAATCGAATAATTTTTTGTATTAAAAAAAGAAGATTGTGTGAAAATTGCCGTTTAGGCAACCATTCCCCAGCTTCTAAGTATTTCTGCAGTAAATGGATATACACATGCTGGTGCACCCGTTGTGCGAATTACTAGCTCAAATCCAGCTCTGCATTCTACGTTTTCTGGCGCAGTTCCATCTTCTACTTGTTTAAGTGGCGCTGGAACCTGACTTGGCATTCCAGGTACAAAGTCAACCATTTCCTTGCCTGTTGTTTTAACAGCACCAAGGAAGACGTTTGTTCTTGCACTTTGGTCTTGATCCCACAAATCTACAATGAGTGCTGATGTATCAAATGGCTTTACTGGTCTGAAGGAAAACACCACTTCTGTACGGAAATCGTCAAGTTGTGTTGCCGTTGCACTAGCGTCCTTTAGAAGACCGCCTTTATCCATTACATCCACTGTTTGTACACCTGTGAAGGCTTGGTTAAAGGAGATTCTGGCCATATCCTTTCGATTTTTGTCGTCTTGATAGTCAGATATGGTAATAGATGCAGTTCTTAATGCATCTACGCCGTCATTGTCATAGACCATCAACTTTATTCTAGCCAAGGTTCCTGTGTTAAGTGTCATAGTTGGAATTGTTTGGATCTGATTTTCTACATCAAATGCCCTACCGCTAATGACTAGCCCATTTTCTACTATTCGTTGTCCATTATCTAGTACGCCTATTGTTGGCGCTTCACATGGTCTGCTACAAATTTCAGCATACGCAGTTGTGAGTACAAAGACTGAAGACAGTATACCTGCTGCAATTACTAATTGAAGTAATATCTTTGTCATTGGATTGAACTTGAGGGGGAGATAATTAAATCCTATGTAGGATACGGAACACTACGTAGTTTGGTCTTGTATATACCGAGAATCTTTTGCAGCTAATCATAAATAATTAAGCAAAGCATGTTTTTTGTTGAAAACCCTAAAGAAGCTTATCAACGATCCCTCAAAACCCCTTGTCATTCCCGGAGTCTATGACGCAATAGGTGCAAAAATTGCGCAAAAGGTTGGCTTTGAGGCAATGTTTCAGACAGGATATGGGACATCGGCTACTTTGTTTGGGATGCCAGACTATGGTTTTATTGGTTCGACTGAAACGGTGGAAAATGCAAGAAGGATTTGCAGGGCTGTCTCAGTTCCAGTTATTGTTGATTCTGATACAGGTTATGGAAATGCACTAAGTGTCTGGAAGCTTGTAAACGAGCTTCAGGCTGCTGGTGCTGCGGGAATTTTTCTAGAAGACCAAAGATGGCCAAAAAGATGTGGTCACATGGCAGGAAAAGAAGTAATTGAAAAGGAAGAATATGCAGAAAAACTGCAAGCTGCAGTAGATGCAAAAAAAGGCAAAGACTTCATCATAGTTGCACGAACAGACGCAAGGGCAACAAGGGGCCTTGATGAGGCAATTGAGCGCGCCAAATACTACAAAAAGATAGGTGCGGATGCAGTCTTTGTTGAGGCTCCAAAGTCTATTGCTGAGATGAAAAAAATTGGAAAGTCGATTAATGCCCCTCTTGTTGCAAACATGATCGAGGGGGGTGCAACACCCATCATCTCTGCCAAAGAATTGCACAAAATGGGTTTTAAGATAATTTTGTACCCACTTTCTGTGCTCTATGCCAATACCTTTGCTTCACTTCAAATACTAAAAGAGCTGCGAAAGTCAGGTACAACTGCGAAACTAAAAAAGAATGTGGTAAGCTTTGATGAGTTCAACGAAATCGTTGAGCTATCAAAGTTCAGAAAGCTAGAACTACGATACAAACAATAAAATAAAAAAGTTCAAGTAAAGCGCCCCTATGGGGTGTTTCTCTTTACTTCGATCTCGATTGTAGATACGTTTCGTTGTTTTCCGTCTTTTGATTCTAGTTGTTCAGAGCCTATCTTTATTTGGCCAATGGAGTATCCAGCATTTTCGGTTTTTCTTGAGATGATTTGCGCAACATCTACTGCACGCCCGATGCTGAGTCCTCTGGCTTTGATATACACTGCTGGCAAGTTCGCCAATTGAATTAGCGTAGACGTGACGTACGCCATCAAAGGTTTCTTGCCAATGAAGATTGTGTCTCTGTTTTCGCTGGACATGTTCTCCTAACTATATATGGATAATTTAAAGCTAAAAACGGAAACTATAAGCAAATTGCAAAAATTTCTTATTAACTGACGTGTAATTATCAAGTAAAAATGGCCTCATTTGAGGAATTAAAAAAAATCATAGAGTCTGGCTCTAAACAAGAAAAGATCGACAGTCTTGAATTAGAGATTGATGCCAAAGACCCAAAAATACTCAACCTGATAATTTCAGAGCTTGATGATAAGGACATTGAGGTAAGAGGCGAGGCGTTCAGCACATTAATGTTAAATGAAAACGACATATCAGAAATTTTAATTGAGGGCCTAAAAAACCAAAACAAGAACATACGTGGTTATTCAGTACTGATCTTGGCAAACAGAAACGACAAAAAGGCGATTGCAAAAATTGTTGAGCTTACCTCAGATGAAAGTGCCATGGTTCGCTCTTGTGCAGTTGGCGCACTTGGACATTTGAAGGCAGGCCAAGCATACCTTGCAATAAGAAGATGTTTGGATGATTCTAATCTCGAAGTAAAAAAGAGCGCCATCAAGTCAGCAATCGATATTGGTGACAAAAACCTTCTTGAAAAGCTAGAGGAGCTTTCAAAAGAAAACGATCCTGAAATTGAAAAGCTCCTAGTACTTGCCAAAAATAATTTGTAAGTGGACCGGGAGGGATTTGAACCCTCGATCTCACCCATGCCAAGGGCGTATCCTACCAGTCTAGACGACCGGCCCAAATAATCAGAGAGAAAATTCTGATCGTTTTACAAGTTTGTAGATTGATTATTAACTTTAGCTAAAAGCAACAAATTTTGGCAATAGCTTATCATAAAATATTTAACCGTCATCTAATAGGTCTGTCTGTGGTAGTAGAAAACCAAGCGACCATTACTTACATTCAATTACTAAAAGAGGATTTGTCAATTTACCGACTTGTTCCAAATGACGGAGTCATACCAGAATACAAAGCTGGCCAATTCATAACAATTGGTATGCATGTTCCAAGTGAGGGCAAGGTAATCCGCCGAGCATACTCTATTGCATCACACCCTGAGAACAAAAAGTATGTTGAGCTTGTGATTAGATGGGTAAGAAAACCATTGCCTGGCAGACTAACAACTCAGCTTTTCAATGCAAAAGAAGGCGATGAACTAACTTGGATAAAACCCACAGGTGCAGCGTTGCTAATTAATGATAAATTGCCAGACGGTCAAAAAGATGAAAGAAGAATTGTTTGTCTTGGTGGTGGAACAGGTATTGCACCATTTGTGAGCTTTGCACAACACCTACACTCCACAGGCGATAAAAGAGAGATCGTAGTACTTCATGGTGCTAGCTATATTGATGAACTGAGTTACAAGGACTTGTTTACTGATTTAGAAATGGAGAGTCTTGATAGAGGCCGTGACAAGTGGAATTTTAAATATCGAGCCGCAATAAGTCGCCCACAGGAATGGTTTAACAGATCGTGGAGCGGTCAGGCTGGAAGAGTAGAGACCTTCCTTAGAACAAAAGATGGTGATCCATCGCCACTAGAACAGTTAATTGGTGAAAAAGTTACTCCTCAAAACACAATGTTTTACATTTGTGGATGGCAGGGCACTATCGATGGTTGTATGGACTACCTTAGCGCAAAGGGATTTGTGACTGAGCGAAACAAGCGACCAGACGGAAGCTTTGAAGTCAAGTTCGAGTCCTACGGATAGCACTATAGCTCAAAAGTAATATTGCATAGTTTTATTTCAGTTTCGGGGACGTAGGTTAGCTTGGTATACTGCCAGCCTCGGGCGCTGGAGATCATGGGTTCAAGTCCCATCGTCCCCAGTAATTTTCAAGCATTGAAATAGGACAAGAATTTAATCAAGATGTTTGACAGTTGCAATCTACCTTGCACACCTAAACCCAGTCACAAACGCGCATGTAGAGATTATTGAGGAGTTAAAAAAAGATGCCAAAGTCAAAGTCATGCCGGTGGTTTTTTTAGATGATGGAATTGAGGTAAACAGCCGCAGTTTTCCGTTCAGTTTTGAGACAAGAAAAAAAATGCTAACTGCTGTTTTTGGCAATTCTATTGAAGTCTCTTCTAACTATACTTTTTACGCTCCATTTTTCAAGTATTTCCCCCCAATACTATCCCCATACTCTTGGAAATTAAGAAGCCAAATTCTTGAGGGAATCAATGAAGACTTTTACACATACACTGGAGACAAAACTGAAGGCTTGATGCTCAAAGCGTACAGGCTGAATCCAAAGGTTGGCACGCGAAAAAAGGTCTCAGCATCCTCTGTAAAAAACAAGCTGTACGACGCAGCGATGGGAAAAGAAAGCACTTGGAAAGAGGATGTTCCAAAACAAGTAGTGAAAATAATCGAGGAAAGTTGGGATGTTGTAAAAAAATACGCATCTGCACCAGATGCGACAACACGAATTGCTGGAATGAAATTTCCAAAAGCAGGCCATAAGACAAGATAGATTAATACCGCGTTTGGAGAAAATTCCATGAGATTAAATGTTTCAAAAGTTGTTTGGTTTGACGGTAAATTTACGACACTTGAAAAAGCCAAGGTTCCAATAACAACACATGCAATTCATTACGGAACATCTATTTTTGAAGGAATTCGAGCATATTGGAATTCAAAAAATCTCTACATCTTCAGACTAGATGATCATATCAAGCGATTCCGAAGATCAGGCCAGTTTTACTCTATTGCGCTAAATTATTCAGACGAGCAGCTAGCTTACGCAATAACTAATTTGTGCAAAAAAAACAACGCAAAAAAATCCTGCTATATTCGTCCGTTTTATTTTGTAGGAGATTACGGAATAAACTTGCACGTAAATGAGACGGTGCCAACACACGTAGCTGCATTCATGTTTATCTTTGGAGATCTGTTTAACAAAAATGGAATAAGTGCTGGCATTTCTTCGTGGAGAAAATTTAGTGATGCCTCAACTCCGACCCTTGCCAAAATGGGCGGAAACTATCTAAATTCAATTTTGGCCACCCAGGAATGCAAGCGTAATGGATACGATGAAGCAATCTTGCTTGATTTGCACGCAAACATAAGTGAGGCCCCGGGAGAAAACATCTTCATGGTAAAAAACGACATTCTACTGACTCCGCCTCTAGAATCCTCTGCACTTGAGGGGATCACGCGAGATTCTGTAATGAAACTAGCAGAAGATCTTGGATACCAAGTCAAAGAAAAAGAGATCAGCCGCAGCCAGATTTATCTTGCAGACGAAGTCTTTCTCACAGGCACCGCTGCCGAAATTACACCCATTATGAGCATCGATGGTAAAAAGATTGGCTCTGGAAAAGTTGGCAAGGTTACAAAGAACATGATGAGTGCATACATGGATGTAGTAATGGCAAAAAATGAAAAATATTTTGAGTGGTTAACCCCGGTGTACTAGCATGAAAATCGCTCAAATTGGCGTTGGGGGATGGGGTAAAAATCACGTCAGGGTTTTATCACAGCTTGGCGTTTTGTCAGCAATTTGTGATGCAGACCAAAACAGGGCAAAAGAAACTGGACAGAAATACGGCGTTAACTACTATACCTCACTTGATGCCATGCTAGAAGAAAACGTCGATGCAGTATTTGTCTGCACGCCAACGGCGACTCATTTTGAGATTGCGACAAAGATTATTCAGAAAAAGAAGAGCGTTTTTGTAGAAAAACCAATGACGTATGATTCAGAAGAAGGGACACGGCTCTTAGAGCTTGCCAAAAAAAATGGTGTCTTACTGACCTGTGGATATATTGAAAGATTCAATCCGGCAGTTGAAGGAGTAAAGGATTTTGTGAAATCAAAAAAATATGGCGATCTCATAATGCTAGAGTTTCATCGAGAAAACAGAATGCCCCTCCACATAAAGGACGTTGGCATAATTTACGACACTTCTGTACATGACATAGACACTGCGATGTGGCTTTTTGATGACACCCCAGAGGTTGTTTTTGCAAGGGCAGGAAAGATCAGACATGACCACGAAGATTTTGCGACAATAATGCTGGGATTCAAAGATAACAAAGTTGCAATAATTTCTTCGAACTGGATAACATCGGCGCGCATAAGACATTTTAACGCTGTATGCACCGAAGGAATAGTTTCAGGCGATTTTCTCTCACAAGAAGTCAAAATTCAAAAAGACCAGCAAGTTGAAACGCTCACAAAAGAAAAACAAGAGCCATTAACGCTTGAAATCAAAAGCTTTCTTGACGCACTTGAAGGAAAAGTAAATCTAAGGGTGAGGCCAGAAGATGCAGTAAATGTCACCAAAATTGCAGAGGCAGCCTTGTTGTCAAGTAAAAAAGGAGTGCCAATTTACCTAGATCTAAAATGAACAAAAAAATGATGGACATCCTAGTATGTCCAATTGACAAGCAGTTTCCACTTGAAATCATAGAAACGGAATCAAAAGACCAGATTGTAATTGAGGGGGCATTATACTGTTCCAAGTGTAGCCGATTCTACCCAATTATTGAGGAGATACCGATAATGCTGCCTGACGAGCTTAGAGACAAAAAACAAGACATTGACTTTTTGGAAAAAAACAAAGAAGATCTGCCTCAAAAAATAATTAAACACGCAAATCCATGGCACCTGTGATATCTTTTGATAACTAAATTTGTTTCAAAAAAAGCCAAACTTGGAAAAAATGTAAAGATTTGGCATTTTGCCTATGTTGGAGACAAGACCATCATTGGAAACAATGTAAAGATTGGCTCACTAGCCCATGTGGACTATAACGTAACTATTGGCGATAATACCATGATAGAAGGTCTTGTGTACATCCCACCACTCTCAAAGATTGGTAAAAATGTCTTCATTGGTCCTGCTGCTGCCCTAACAAACGATCCGTATCCTCCCTCTGGAAAAATGGTCGGAGTGACAATCAAAGATGGGGCAGTGATTGGCTCACGGGCAGTCATAAAGGCTGGTGTCACAATTGGCAAAAATAGCGTAGTTGCAATGGGGGCAGTAGTGACAAAGGATGTTCCAGACAACACTGTAGTAGCTGGCGTTCCTGCAAAGGCAAGATACTCCAGAGAGGAATACGATAAAAAGCAAAAAAAGTGGCAGGCCTAAGATTTTATCTGTTTTTGGAATATTTTGTTTTTCATCTTTGTTAGTACGAGTACCCAGATCACCACAAGTATAATTGCAATTGCTGCCTTGATTATGGAGCCAATCAAAAAGTCAAGCTGTTCCCCATATCCCTCAACTGAGATTTGTGCGACCAGCGTAACAAGTACGGCTCCGCCTATCAATATCAATGCCCACATTGCTGCAATGAAGATATAGATCAGAGAGTGACCCATGTCTTTACCTCCATCAAAAATGCAGTAATTATTGCCAAAATTCCTGAAAATACCGCTAACCGAAATATTGTCAATCCTATTTCTTTTTCGGTTAATGGCTTGCCTGCTACAATTAATCGAACAAGTGTGATTGGTGCATCCGTTTCCTTTGTAGTCGTAATCTTGTGATCATCGGTGTGAGTTGTAGGATTTTTTATCTGTCTGTGTTCTACGATGCGTTTTACGCTAGACAAAAACAGAAACGAGTTGATAACTGCGGGAAGTAGTGCTATTGCTGCAATCACTTCAACGTGACCTATGATTGCAATCACACCATACATTGCGCCAAGAACAAGGGCCCCCGAGTCGCCTGGGAAAATCCTGCTTGGAAACCTGTGATATTTGTAAAATGCAAGTGATGCAAAGGCCAACGGCAGAGTCATTATTGCAACCGAATAGTTTTGCAAGATAAAGAGCGCTATTGCCAGCGAAAAGGCGGCAATGGTCATAAATCCACTTGCTATCCCATTCATCACGTCAATAGAATTTATTGTATTTCCGGTAATTGGAATCATGAATATTATCACCCCAAGATACAGTGCTGGGATCTTGACTGCCCCAAAAAGAGGAAACTCAAGGTTGCTATCATATGCACCAAGTGCAATTATTGGAATTGCTGCAACGGCAAGGGCGACTGGTTTGAACCAGCCACCAAGAACCATCCTGTCATCCACAAAGCCCACTACAAAGGCAGCCGAGGTTGTAACCAATATGGCTGCAATCCCCTTTGTGATTAGCTCGTCCGCAGGAAGAAGAAAATAAAGAGAAATTTCTGATAAAATTATTCCAGTAAGAATTGCTGGCCCACCAGGCCTTGGTATCATCGCGCCCCCAATACGGTTGACATCTTTTACAACCCAATTGCGTTTTGTGAGTTGTTTTATCAGCGGCGGTACCAACCCCAAAACAACAAAGAACGCAATAAGCGAGGCCACTATCGCCGAAATTATCTCAGCTTGCAATTACCTTACTTTTTTCAGTTGGGATTTAATATTATCTGCAAGTGTCGGGCCAATTTTATCAATCTCAGCCAGCTTGTCGACTGGGATTTTTTTTAGATCATCTATGGTTTTAATGCCACGGCCGTAAAGCTTGCGTGCTCGAACCCGTCCAATTCCCTTGATTTGAACTAGGTCAGCTAATTCTTCTTTTATTCCATATAGGAGTCTTTTTCTTATAATTGCAAGATCTTCTAAGAGATCAGATCGTCCAAGTAGTTTTGCCAGCTCATAAAGACAGTATGAAAGCCAGTCTGCCATTTCGACTAGTCTGTGCATGTCGCCAGATTCAATGTTGAGGTTATCTGATAGCTGGATTTCAGATGATTCGCTTATCCAGGAGTGTAGTGCAAGCAGGCTCCTTGAGCAGTCATATTCTGAGATGGGTTCAACAAGTTCTGAGGAGTGGTTTTCCAACAAGACGTTTACGGTTTCATAATCCCTATTTCTAAGGGAAAATTTGGGAAAGAATTCTTCGCAGCTTGAAATGAGGTGCAAAAACCCAAGTGTGTGTTTTTTGTTTTCTGAGGCCATTTCTATTCCACGCCTAAAGTAAATTGCAGTGAGTGGATCAACATACAGCATTGATACCTTTTTGCCAAATTCAGTTGATGCAAATCTTTCTCCTTTTTGTACAATGAGATTTTCGCGCAAGAGAAACTTTTTTGCAATCTCAATTGAGAATCGCAGTGTGTTTTTTCTTGTCTGAAGACCTGCCAGAGTCTTTGAAAAAAACTCAAAGATTTCCTCATTTTTTATTCCCGGGTTTGATACGATATGGCTCAAAATGTGAATTCTTAATGCCTTGTCGTCGGTAAGCTGTGATTCGATTGGTTCTGGGCTTCCGTTTACATAATAATCGATTAGGTCTGCTGCATTTGCATTGCCAACTATTATGGCCTCGCCAAAGCTGTCGTATTGTGGTCTTCCTGCCCGGCCACAAAGCTGTTTGTATTCTAAAATGCTGATTGGCTTGTTGGTAGCAGATTTGACATCATATCTTGCAATGTTTGATATTACTACTCGTTGTGCTGGTAGGTTTACGCCTGCAGCAAGCGTTGGCGTTGAAGCAAGTAATTTGATTTTTCCACCTCTAAATTCGGTTTCGATTATTTGTCTGCAGTTTTGGTTGAGGCCTGCATGATGAAAGCCCACGCCTTTTTTTAAAAGTGCAGCTAGTGTTTTTACTAACTCTGTATGTTCATTGCTATCAAGTAGTTTTTTTGAGATCTCATCAAGGTATTTTCTTTCAGGATCAGAGAGAAATTTTGATACAGCATCAGCCCCTTTTGCGGCCAAAGAGGCAGAACGCGTTCTTGTTTCTGCAAAGATTAAGGATTGTCCGCCATTTTTTATTGTGTCAATACACAGATCAACTGGTGGACCTCTGATGCTTGATTCAATTTCTACTGATTCACCGTTATTCCACAGAATTGTTCCACCATCGAAGACTCCCTCCGTTAGAGGCACCGGCCTCCAATCACTTAAGACTAGTGCACATCCAAGCCACTCTGATAGCTCATCAGAGTTTGTCACGGTTGCACTTAGGGCAAGAATTTGCGGTTTTGTCTCCATCTCTTTAAGTCTTGTCAAAAGTACTTCAAGGGTCGGGCCCCTGTCCTGATCACCAATTAGGTGGACTTCGTCTGCCACAACCAGCCCTATTTTGTCAATCCACTCTGCACTATGACGCATAAGTGAATCCATTTTTTCGTTTGTAAGCACTATAATGTCTGCGTTTTCGGCTTCTTTGTCTACTGAGTCAAAATCACCTGTAGAAATTGTTACCTTGATAGTTCTGCCCAGGCTAATTTTTTCCAGTTTTTTGAATTCGTAGAATTTTTCTGATGCAAGGGCCCTTAGTGGTGTCAGATATACGACTTTTCCTTCTTTGTTTTTTAGAAAATTCATTATTGCAAGCATTGCAATGAGTGTTTTTCCACTTGCCGTAGGCGCTGCAACAAGGACGCTTTGCCCATCCAATAACCCTGCATCTATTGCATCCTTTTGTGGGGGAAATAGTTCTGTGATTCCTTGTTCGGCAAAAAATTGCTTTGCAGTGTCGGCTAGTTCAAGTTCGGCTATCTTCATACCCGGTTATAGTGACCAGGCTTGGATTCATAAATTGATGCCTCGCGCAGCATCCTTCGAATAAAGTTTCTTGCCTCTTCTTCTGTAAACTTGCCTGTCTTTGCAAGCTCTTTTACAAACAGTTTTTCTTCAACAGGTGTTTTGTGGTCTCCTTCAAGTGATTTTAGAACATCCATGAATAGTTGTAGTTTTGAGACTTCGCTGTGTGGCCTTCCCTGAAGTACGCCAAGATCAACTTTGCCAGTGTTTACGTCAACTCCTGCGTCCTCAAGCATGCTTTGAATTAGATATATTGCCCGCTCAGCATCCTCGCCATCAACCTGATCCTTCATCAAAAGCCTTGCCCTTGCAGTAGCTAGTCTGATCAGTCCTCCAAGCTGTCTTGGTGTTACTGTGATCATTTCCTCTGATTCTACATTTCTCATCTTCATGTAATATTCTAGAATTTTTTCTTCCGCATCTTGGGTAAGGACGGGATCATTTCTTTTGCAGTATGCCAGATATTTTGTAAAAATGTCAATATCAACGATTGATCTATTATCAGGAGATGAGCGCTTGTGTAGATTTATGATGTGTTGTGCAATGATCCTATCTCTTTCCTTTGATGGAATATCTCGCACAACAAAGATCAGGTCAAATCTTGTGAGAAGTGGAATTGGTAACGCAACATTTTCTGTGATGTTTTTGAACGGATCATATTTTCCATACATCGGGTTTGCTGCAGCTAAAATCGATGTTCTTGCGTT
Source organism: Candidatus Nitrosotenuis sp. (assembly GCA_036396715.1). Lineage (GTDB taxonomy): Archaea > Thermoproteota > Nitrososphaeria > Nitrososphaerales > Nitrosopumilaceae > Nitrosotenuis. The sequence goes on along the minus strand of DASWKH010000095.1, from coordinate 3,305 downwards.
TAGGGTAGCAACTATACCACCTTTTGCGATGCTTGCAGATTGTTGTTCCATTACTTCGTGTAGTGCGCTTCGGTCTTCTGGCTTCATTTTATCAAATTCGTCTATAGCGACGAGGCCTTGATCACCCAAAACTACGGCTCCAGCTTCAAGCATCATAATTCCGGTTTTGTCGCGAACTACTGCCGCTGTGAGCCCTGCTGCGGTGGAGCCCCTCCCAGAGGTGTACAGTCCTCTAGGTGCAATCCTTGCACAAAACTTGAGCATTTCGCTCTTGGCAGTCCCAGGATCACCTACCAGGAAGATGTTAATGTCTCCCCTAATCTTTGTGCCATCCTGCAATACTCTTTGTGAAGAACCAACCATAAGCAAAAGAATTGACTCTTTGATTAACGAGTGTCCCTGAATGTGGGGGGCAAAAGAATTGACCAATCGTTCGTAGACATCTGGACTCCTTGCCAAAGATTTGATTAATTTTTCCTCTTCTGGTGAGATTTCTTCTCTTTCGGATCTCCTAGAGTTTTTGGATCCCCTTCCTCCAAGGAATTCAATATTGTTTCCCTCTATTCGAAGTCTGTGAAGGCCGCTGTGAATACGAGTACCAGTAATTTGCTCCTGCTCAATCCTTACCATACCAGTAAGAATTATTCTGTCTCCTGGTCGTGCATTATCCACAAGGTCTTGCCTTATTGTTACATCGATGTAATGTGGTAGTTGTCCTGGTGGAAGGTCTTCGGGTAACTCTTGTAGTCTTACAATTTGAAAGTCGATAAATTTACTTTGTTCAGAGTCAATTCGCATATCACGGTGAGCACATTTTTCGTGTGAACACTTGCTTGGGGTGTAGATATTCAAGCCCCTTTCTAGCGGAACCTCGGTGAGATGTCCTTCCGGGCACTTGTAGACAACATTTTTTGCAAGTGGTTTTACTTCAGAGGCACGCACAACCATGCCTGAAACACTCGTTAGCTTGCCTATTACTTCGGCATTTATTTGTCGAAGGCTGCGTTGCATTGGATAGTTTGCAATTCTGACTCTGATATCATCGGAGATTTTCTTTGCATAGTCTGGGAATCTTTCTTCTAAAATATTTTTTACTGCACGTGCAAATGCGTAAAGAATCTCATCTGGCTCAACGTTAAATTTTACCTCAATGTCTTTTTGTGATACTATGTCGTTATAGTCTACAACAATATACTTGGCTTGTTTTGCCATCATTTGATCAATTTCTTCTACATATCTGAATGAGCCAGATTTGTCCTTAAAGGATGCAAGAAAACTTTGCACCTGATCAATTAGCGCCCCACGTGATTGAGTTTCAAGTGTCACTTTTTATCACCAAATATCTGGTTGACAAAGTCCGTGCTGTTTTTGTGTATTATGTTATACAACGCACGTTCCTCTATTGATAGCTTTTTTGCAGTATCAGCAGTAAGCTCCATTGAATTTGCCCGAGGGACTAGTTTTCCTAGTCTTTTTCTTATCAAAGTCTTTAGTAAGCTTTGAAGCTTGTCGTATTCTTTTTCGGACTGTCTTGACATATAGCCAATCACTTTGATGTAAAAGTCCGGCTCAAGGTGAGACAGTTCTTCGCCTTGAAAGTTCTCCTTTGAGATCGATTGAGTAAGCTCAATTCCCATGTCAGATTCTTGTATCTCTGCATGTTTTTCTGATTCAAGTGTTTGTGCGATCCATCGAGGAAGGTTAAGAACCTCGCCTTGTTTTCCAATGACCTCAACGTCTGAGACATTTATCTTAAAATCATGATTAATGACAGTCTTTACGTCCTGAGTATCATACCCTATAGAATAAGCCTGCAAAAGCTCGTTTATTTTCAACATTTACCAAACTTGCTTCAAGGATTTAATGGATACGATCGATCAAATGTGTTTACAAATAGCTAAGATCATTTGATCCTCAGCCGTAATGTATTAGTAAGATCAGTCGGAAACTCATCACATTGTCTGTTTCAAATACTATGTGGGTTGAAAAGTACCGACCCCTAAAAATATCCGATCTAGTAAATCAAAAAGAGATAGTAGGAAGCATCACGTCGTTAATAAAAAACGTCTCCGAGATGCCACACCTTTTGTTTTCTGGTTCTGCAGGTGTCGGGAAAACTACACTTGCCTTGTGTTTGGCTCGTCAGATCCTAGGGGACAGATGGCGTGAATACACACTAGAGCTAAACGCCTCAGACGAACGTGGTATAAACATGGTCAGAGAACGGGTCAAAAAGTTTTCAAGGTTTGCGGGCCTTGATACAAACATCCCATTTAAGCTCATAATCCTCGATGAGGCAGATGAGATGACCTCTGATGCCCAGACTGCCCTGCGAAGAATAATTGAGGACACCTCAAAATATTGCCGCTTTGTTCTGATTGCAAACAACATTTCAAGAATCATCGAGCCACTTCAAAGTAGGTGTGCCGTATTCAAGTTCACAAGAATTTCCGAAAAAGAAGTCATAGCACATCTAAAAGAAATTGCAAAAAAAGAAAAGATAAAGGTAGACGAAGAAGGCCTCAAAACAATCTTTGATTACACAGAGGGGGATCTTCGACACGCCATCAATCTTTTGCAAGCAGCAGCTAGTCTTGGAAACATCACAGAAGATAATGTCAAGTCCTCAGCTGGTCTTACAAAAACAAAAGACGTAGACGAAGTTCTCAAGCTTGCACTAGGTGGCAAAATCATGGATGCAAGAAACAAAATGATAGAGCTTATCAAAGTGTACGGAATGTCAGAGTCTGATTTTCTAAGATATCTTAATGAAGCAATTTACAAGACAAAACATGACAATCTTGTAGAAATTTCTGAAATAATTGCAAAATATGATTATCGTATTTTGTCTGGAGCAAATCCCGAAATTCAGCTTTCAGCGCTTTTGGCTGAGCTGAGCAAGCTTGGAAAATAGCGCAGAGAGCGTAAATAAAGATTTTGTCAGTCCACAATGAAGAAAAAATTATCATTAAACAGATGTTTACATTCAACCGTTAGATGTCATATGAAATAATTAGCTGATGATTAGGCATAATTATACTATAGAGATTATTGTAGGCCATCAAATGGCACTATGAATTTAGCGATTCTTCAGGTTTTGTTTACATAGAATCTAGTGGGATTGTCAACAATATTGTACTAATTTTATTCGTTTGTGATTGGATTTCTGTCTAAAACGGTTCAAATTTCAGTGGGCTCATGTTAGGGAGGGGATAATAACAATGCGGTTCGAATTGATTCCTAATGAAAATTGAGATTTTGTGATGAAAAATCTGATCGTTTTAAGTTGAAGTCTTAAAACTGTT
>DASWKH010000094.1:0-11798 GCA_036396715.1 Candidatus Nitrosotenuis sp. | reverse complement strand
ACATCCACGGAATAATCTATTCCATGTTCCTGCTCAAAGTGGTCACGGAGTTTTTTGAGTAGCGAGAGGCTTTTTTGCCCCTCAAGCTTAAAGTTGCATTCAAACCCGTAATCACTGCATTCTAGCTCGATTGTCATCAGCTAAGAACCTTTGTAATTTCCTTATAACTTTTTTGTGGCTTGACTATGTCATCTAATACTGGTTTTCAAATCTGGTAATTTAGAGCGGGATGGTAAAGAGATCATCTTTTGAGACACCTTTCCACAATCCGATCATTCCTACTGGTTCTGCTGGGTCCACTTTGGTTATCTTTTGGATCTTGATGTGATCCGGATTTGGGGGCATCCAAAGCATTGCCATATAATCGCCTATGCTGCCAACCTGGTTTGGGACTGCCGAAATTATCTTGTCCTTGGAAAATCCCTTTGAGGCCAATGCATCAATTGATTTTTGCTGCAGGTCCATTCTACCGTGAACAAAAAGGTAGACGTTCTTTGCCGTATCGATTTGCGACATTTGATATCTATGATATTCAACGATAAATCAATGTTTCCTAGAACTCAAAAACGGTTAAATTTACACAAATAAAACCCACATCATGAAGATCGTAACTGTGGGCAGCAAAAGCTTTGTTACAAGTTTTCAGCTGGCCGGAGTCCAAGGAGTTGTAGTAGATTCTCCACAGACCGCATTTTCAGAAATAAAAAAACTTGCAGACGACCAAGAAGTCGGCCTAGTCCTCGTAAGTGACGATATTTCTGCTCCGATCAATACGGATCTTACAAAACTTCGTGCGACAAAATCAAAGCCATTGATCTTCTCGCTTCCATCTGTTGGCTCTGAAAAAAAGGAAGTGGACTACCGCAAGATGCTCAAGACCATTCTGGGTGTCTAGAGTCTGTCGTATTTTGACGAATCATCAAATGACATTTTGTTAAGCTTCGGCCCTCTTTGTCCTGTGTATGTTCTGATGTATGCAATTCCACCTGATATTATTCCACACGCAAACGCCAACGCAAGTCCAGCAATTGGGATCTCGACAAAATCCATGATGTTTTGCAGCTCGGACTGCTCACCTGAAATAAAGCTGACAAATCCTGCTCCGATGAATCCAAAAACGATCAAAAGAATCGTTGCTGCGGCACCACCTACATTCATTCCAACAAGTTGTGTCCAAACAAGATACTTTGCATTTCCACGGATGGGCCGCCCAAGATTAGATTCTAGATGGTTGTAAAAAATTGCAGTAATTGCGATTGTAACAACTAGCGTTATGTACATAAAATATCCAAAAAAGAACCATTTGGCAGGCCCATCTAATGAAAGTGACAAAAACTCGATAAGACTAACATTGGAGAATGCAACCTGCATCAAAATCAACGCTACTGTTAATCCGATAATTATGGCGCCCTGAATTATTGCAGAAAGAACAAATCTGTTGCCCCAAACGCTTGGGCGTTTTTTGTCGGAGACCTCAAGAAATCTTTTTCGCTCCGATTCCTTTTTTTCAAGCTCTGCATAATCGTGGAATTTTTTCAATAGGCGTGATTCTTCCACATCCTCAAAACCATCACTAGGATTATCCCAACGCGACATCAATATTCTAGATTTGATTTTCATAATAATCGATTTTATGTTCGATCCGAACGGAATGTTTAGAAATTTCTAACTAGTTACTCAAATCCGTGAATGTACTTATAGTCTGATCTTTGTAGGTTCTGTAAATGAAGGCGGCATTTGTAAAGGGCCCATCAATTGTCTTAGTTCAGGATTCTGAACAGCCAATGCTCGGACCAGGCGACATTCTAGTCAAAATGCAGGCCTGTGGGATTTGCGGCTCTGATGTCGAAAAGGTGTTTGGAAAATATGGACAACCATCCATGAGGCTTGGACACGAGCCGGCAGGAATAATACTTGATATGGGTTCTGGCGTAACTGATTTTAAAAAAGGTGATCGAGTATTTACACACCATCACGTCCCCTGTTACTCTTGCCATTACTGCAAACACGGACATGAAACAATGTGTCCAAAATACTACGAGACAAACCTTGCCCCATGTGGTCTGGCAGAAGAATACGTCGTCCCAGAATGGAATGTACGGCATGGCGGCGTTCTCAAGATCCCTGATACGATGTCATTTGATGAGGCAGCCATGATAGAGCCACTTGCATGCTGTGTTAGGGCCTGGGCCAAGTTTTCTTACAATAAGGGTGATACTGCAGCTGTGTTTGGCGCAGGACCTACTGGAATGATGCATGTAATGCTTGCATTTGCAAACGAGTTTTCCAAAGTATTCTGCTTTGATGTAAATGAGTTTCGCTTGGATTTTGCCAAAAAATTTGGCGCAATTTCTCTCAAGTCAGGACAGCCAGAGTCTGTTTCAAAGGTGCTCTCAGAGACACAAAACCAAGGAGTCGATGTATCAATTGTTGCAACAGGAAACCTAATGGCAGTCTCTGATGCCATATCTGCCACAAGAAAAGGTGGAACCATAATGCTGTTTGGTGTTCCGTCAAAGGGCGCAACAATGGATGTTGATATGAGCGTAGTGTATTCTAAAGAGCTCACACTTACTCCAAGCTATGCAGCATCAGATCTGGACACAAAACAATCACTGCATCTTATCTCGTCTGGCAAAGTCGACGTCAAAAGACTGATAACGCACAGATATTCTCTTTTAGAGTCTCAAAAGGCGTTTGAGCACGCACACACTGGCCAAAACGCCATGAAGATAATCATACACAGCTAGAAAAGATTAAGAAGGGTTTATTTTTTCAAATTCGTTAGACATGGACTGGGGTTTAAAAAATAGAATTGCAAGCATACTCAAGCCAAACAATAACCGAGGTGTGATGCTTGCAGTAGATCACGGTTACTTTTTAGGGCCAACTGAAAAACTGGAAGAGCCCAAAAAAACAATCGCACCACTTGTAAAATATTGCGACTCGTTAATGGTGACTAGGGGCGTTGTCAGAACATCAGTTGATCCAAACTTTCCAGTTCCAATCGTTCTTAGAGTATCTGGCGGAACAAGCATAATTGGTGAAGACCTATCAAATGAAAAAATCACAACTAGCGTAAAAGACGCAATCAGAATTAACGCAACAGCTCTTGCAATGTCAATTTTTGTCGGAGCTAAGTACGAGCACAACTCGTTAGTAAACCTTGGAAACTTGGTAAATGAGGCAGAAGAGTATGGCATGCCAGTCCTGGCAGTAACTGCAGTTGGAAAGGAGCTTGAAAAACGCGATGCAAGATACCTGTCACTTTCTTGCAGAATCGCAGCAGAACTTGGCGCACACATGGTAAAGACATATTATTGCGACAACTTTGAAAAAGTAGTAAGCAGCTGCCCAGTCCCAGTAATAATTGCAGGCGGACCAAAGCTTCCAGAACGGGACGCACTTGCACTAACTGTTAACGCACTCAAGTCTGGCGCTGCAGGGGTGGACATGGGGAGAAATATCTGGCAATCACAATATCCGATTCCAATGATTCGCGCAGTCAGGTCAATAGTCCACTCTAACTATACTTTGGACCAAGCATACGATTTATTCAAAAAACTCTGCCAAGAATACCCAATTAGAAACAACCAACCAAACACATCTGGAAACAACTTTTCACAAAACCAAAAACCACAACAAAACGGATCTCAGCAAAACAGCCCACAACAAAGCAGACCTCAACAAACCGGGCCGCAACAAAGCCAACAAATGCCAAACAACCCACAGCAAAACAGGCCTCAGCAACCTAGACCGCAGCAAGTCAGACCGCAACAAGGCCAACAAAAAAAACCACAACAAAAACCACACCAACAAAAACAACCACAGAAAAAACCAGAGGCAAAACCACAGCCAGCAGCAGCTCAGGCAAAACCACAGTAAATTCTCAATTATTTCGATCCGAGGATCAGTTTATTTTTGAAAGATGAATGTGAGCAATTTTCCAGCTTGGCTTTTTGACTAGCACAAATGTTGCACGACCATCAATTGAGATGTGCTCTCCGGTGAAGGCCTTGTTGTCAACTAGCATTCCTTTTTGCGTCAGCTCAAACGCAACGACTGCAGCATCGCCAAAGATGCTGATCTTTGGATTTTTTATTTCATAATCATAATCAGATATGCTGACAAACCTCAGCTCCTCTAGTGCTACAGTTGTCTTGTAGTCCTTGAGGTCGTATGGCGGGATGTCAGAAAAGCTTGAAAAACTTGGCTCGTCAAGCTGGATTGTTCTGAGCGGTTCTAGGTCTTTTGTTTTGCCAATCTCAAAGAACATCTCAATTATAGAAATTATCTCCTCTCTGTCGGACAATGCGCTTTGCTTAAACCAATCCGACTTTAAGCTTTATGACAATGCCTGTTTGGCCGTGCCATGCCTAAGTAATCTTTATATCATTAATTTTGGTTTTAGCTAGTGAACGTTATGAAAAACGGCTCGACTAAGACACTTTTGGGATTGCTGCTAGTCGAGCTGGTGCTGTAAAATTATAATACAGCGCGCTTTTTTGGTGATTAATTTATGGAAACATTGTCAGGCGCTAGGGCGTTAATCAAAGCATTGGAAAAACAAGGTGTAAAGGAAATCTTTGGGTTACCGGGAGGTGCAAACCTTCCAATGTATGATGAGTTATACAAAAGTAACATTCGTCACATTTTGGCTCGACATGAGCAGTCCGCTGCTCATATGGCAGACGGATTTGGTCGAGTAAGTAGGAGGGCAGGTGTGTGCTTTGCAACATCTGGGCCAGGAGCAACAAACATAGTGACTGGTCTTGCGACTGCACAGGCAGACTCTGCTCCAATGGTGGCAATAACAGGGCAAGTGCCACTTGGAATGATTGGACGAGATGCGTTTCAAGAAAGTGACATTATAGGAATTGCAAATCCAGTTGTAAAATATTCTTACCAACCAACAAAGCCATCCGAAATTCCAGAGGTCGTAAAAAAGGGATTTTACATTGCAGAGACTGGAAGACCGGGAGCTGTTCTAATCGACATTCCAAAAGATGTGCAACAAAACGAGGCAAGCGTAGATTTCCCAGAAGAAGTCAAAATAAGGGGATACCACCCGTGGACTGACCCAGACATGATTGCAATCGAAAAGGCAATCAAATTGTTACTATCATCAAGCAAACCAATAATTTTGGCGGGGGGTGGTGTGATAATTTCTTCAGCATTTGCGGAATTACAATCGCTTGCAGAAATGTTGCTGATTCCAGTAGTTACCACATTCAAAGGAAAGGGGGCATTCCCAGAAAATCACGTATTGTCGTTAGGCCCAATAGGAATGCACGGACATGCAGAAGCAAACAAAATCATGACTGAGGCAGACTGTGTCTTGGCAATTGGAACTAGGTTTTCGGATAGATCCGTTGGGAGATTTGATGAATTTGAAAAACACCTCAAGATTATTCATTTGGATGTGGATCCTGCAGAAATAGGAAAGAATCAAACCACGAGCGTAGCAGTTGTGGGAGACGTAAGGGCATCGCTTAGAATATTTCTAAAACTATTGATGCAAAAGGCGCTCAAAAAATCAGAACACAACGTATGGTTAGACCACGTCAAAGAAGTAAAGGAGTACTGGCGCCAAAACCTAAAGTTACATCCAGGTGAGCTTTCCGCAGCAAGAATCTTACGCAAACTACGTGAGGTGCTACCACACGAATCAATTGTTACAACTGAAGTGGGACAACACCAAATGTGGGCCTCGCTCTTTTATGATGTGATTCATCCGGGAACCTTCTTTAGCTCAACAGGCCTTGGAACGATGGGCTGGGGGTTCCCAGCAGCAATCGGAGCAAAGACAGCACGACCTGACTTGCCGGTAGTGGACATTGCAGGTGATGGGAGCTTTAACATGACTGAAAACTCGCTTGCAACATCTGTTTTGGACAACTTGCCAGTAATCGTGTTTTTGGTAAACAACTATTCCCTTGGGATGGTTGCGCAGTGGCAGAGGACATTTTATGACAGAAGGATGATTGGCGTTGATCAAAAACATTGCCCAGACTATGTCAAGCTTGCAGAATCATACGGTGCACAAGGAATCCGCGTAGGGAACCTTGAGGAGCTTGGTAATGCAATCAAGGCGGGGCTAAAAAGCGATGTTGCGACAGTAATTGATATTCCAATAGATCCAGAAGAAGACGTCTTACCATTTGTGGCGCCGGGAACGTCACTTAAGGATATGATACTACCATCATAAGTGATAGGGTATGGTTTGGGCAATTCTCTCAATATTGGTGGAAAACAAGCCTGGAATCCTCTTTAAGGTGACTCACCTATTTAGGTCCAAGAACTTTAACATAGATGCCATCTCAGTTGGCGTTACACAAAATCCTGAGGTTTCCAAGATGACAATTACCACAATAGGCGATGAAAGGCAAGTAGATCAAATTGTAAAGCAACTTGACAAAATGATTGACACAATAGAGGTAAAACGACTAGATGACAAAAAAACTGTATATAGAGAATTGGTGCTTTTCAGGGTTAAAGTTTCAAAGGCCTCAGACAGCATGGAAATAAACAACATCGCAAATGCATTTGCGGCCAAAGTTCATGATGCAAGAAAGGACTCAGTTATGATAGAGTTGACTTCGACGCCTGACCAAATAAATAATTTGCAGGAATTACTAAAGCCATACGAGATCTTAGATATTGCAAGAACGGGAGTTGCGGCATTACAGAGGGCTGGGGAATGAGAGTTAGAATTTTTGATACCACGCTAAGGGACGGTGAACAGACACCTGGCGTTGCACTATCTCCAGAAAAAAAACTTGCGATTGCAAAAAAACTTGATGATCTTGGGGTGGATGCAATTGAGGCAGGATTTCCAATCATATCCGAAGGAGAACAACAAGCAATCAAGCTAATCACAAAGGCAAACCTCCGATCAGAGATCTGCGGTCTTGCAAGAACGAGCAAAAAAGACATCGATGCTGCAATCGATTGCGGCCTAAACTACATTCACACATTCATTGCAACATCTGATATTCACCTACAGTACAAACTCAAAATGACAAGGGAGGAAGTGCTTGCAAAGGCAATCGAGGCAGTTGAATATGGCAAGTCCCACGGACTCCAAGTCGAGTTTTCAGCTGAAGATGCTACAAGGACAGACAGGGTGTTTCTAAAACACGTCTTTTCCGAAGTGGCAAAAGCCAAGGCAGATAGGATCGACATTCCAGATACCGTCGGGTATTCGACGCCTCAATACTTTGCAGAGATAACAAAGGATGCAATTGAGGCCTCAAAATTACCAGTAAGTGTTCACTGTCATAATGACTTTGGGTTGGCAGTAGCAAATGCAATTTCGGGAATTCAAGCAGGAGCGCAGTGTGCACATGTAACAATTAACGGAATTGGAGAGCGTGCAGGAAACGCGTCCCTAGAAGAACTTGTCATGGCATTACAATGTCTACAGTTTTCAGCAAAATGGGAGACTGGCATAAAAACAAAACTCCTCTACGAGACATCAAGATACGTATCAAACCTAGTAGGCATTGTAGTTCAGCCAAACAAGGCAATTGTTGGCGAAAATGCGTTTGGGCACGAATCTGGGATACATACACACGGAATTCTAAACAACCCACTTACATACGAGCCAATAAGCCCAGACCTAGTAGGACGTACTAGGTGGCTACAGGTTGGAAAACACGCAGGAATTCACGGAATTTCTGCAATGCTTGAAGAATATGGAATAAAACCAAACGAATCTCAGCTAAGGCAAATTCTAGAAAAGGTAAAGGCAATCGGAGATCAAGGAAAGCAAGTAACTGACGTCGAGTTGCTATCGATTGCAAATGAGATTCTTGGCGAGCACGCAATCAAAAGAATAGCGCAGCTTGCAGGGTTCTCAGTATCTACTGGAATTGGAAATATGCCATACGCATTTGTCAAAATAAACATCGACGGGGCAGATTTTATTGGAACTGATTATGGTGTTGGACCAGTAGATGCTGCACTCAACGCAATCCAAAAAATCACTGGCGAGATTACAAAGGTGCGAGTCAAAGAATACAAGCTCGATTCTATTTCTGGCGGCTCTGACGCATTATGTGAGGTAACAATCAAAGTCGAAGATGCGTATGGCAACATGGCGTCTGCAAAATCAATTGGCGAGGATATTGTGATTACCAGTGTTCAGGCAGTAATGGATGGCATTAATAGAATAATGTTAAAGAAAACCCTAAAACAAAGAAAGATTGGCAGCTAGGCTGCAAGTGCAAAATGTACAAGATTTCGTTAATTACTGGCGATGGCATAGGCCCAGATCTTTCCGAGTCTGCAATAACAGTACTAAATACCATACATGACAGGCTTGGACTCAAGTTTGATATCAAAGAATTGATGGCGGGGGATGCGGCACTTGCAAAGACTGGAAAGGCGCTTCCAGATGAGACACTAGACGCAATTAAAAAATCAGATGCATGCATGAAGGCGCCAGTTGGAGAGTCGGCAGCAGATGTAATTGTTGTCTTGCGGAGAGTGCTTGAGTTGTACGCAAACATCAGGCCTGCCAAGTCATACCCGAACATGCCTGCACTCAAGGACAATATCGACTTGGTAATCGTGCGTGAAAACACAGAAGATCTATACACGGGACAGGAATTCGAGATTGCAGACGCCGCAGTTGCATTCAGAATAATTTCGGAGAAGGCGTCAAGGAGAATTGCAAAATATGCGTTTGAGACTGCAAGACAGAGAGGTGGCAAAAAGAAAGTGACATGCGTCCACAAATCAAACGTGATGAGAAAGACCGACGGATTATTTTCAAGGGTTTGCGCCGCAGTTGCAAAAGACTATCCTGATATTGCATTTGATCAAATGTATGTAGATGCATGCGCAATGAACTTGATTAGAAGACCTGAGACATTTGATGTGATAGTGACAACAAATCTCTTTGGAGACATTTTGTCTGATGAGGCTGCAGAGGTGGTAGGGGGGCTTGGGATGGCGCCTGCTGCAAACATAGGGGATAATTTTGCGCTCTTTGAGCCAGTTCATGGTGCGGCATTCGACATTGCAGGAAAAGGAATTGCAAATCCGTCCTCGTTTATTCTGTCTGCAAAAATGATGCTTGACTGGCTTGGTGCAAAGCACAAGGACGAAAAATGCCTTGATGTGGCAAAAAAGCTAGAATCAGCTGTGTATGGCGTGGTAAAAAAAGGAACCAAAACGCGCGATATTGGCGGAGACAAGACCACAAAAGAATTTACAAAAGAAATCGTTTCTCTGCTGAGCTAGACGTCTGATGCCGGTGGGGCTCTGGACCAAAAAAACAACATTAGGCCAAGGGGAATCATACAAAGAATCGCGGCAATTACAAAAATCACATAATATCCAGAATGAAGGCCAGGAATCAAAGGCCCGGGGAATACTGCGTAAAACCACACAAATGCGACAAAGCCCAAAATTATCTTGTTTCGTTTGAGCGTGGCCTTCCAGCCAAGCCTTGCCTTGTTGACGTAGCATTTTTTGCAGCGAGTTCTGTCGTCAGTCATACAGGAGGTGCAGACATGTTTTTGGCAAAAGTAGCATTTTCTGTCCCCAAAGTTTGAGCTGCAAAACTCGCAAACGGCCAATGGTGTGTTAGATGGTTTTTGGATTTATCTTTTTGGTTCTGTTAAGATATGGGATGTTCAATAATTCCCTCCTTTCTCAACTTCGACACATCGACTATTAGGATTAGCAATTTGGTAATCAGATTGCGTTCCTACATCCGTGGCAAAAACCCCACATATCGCTTCACATATGTCGCCTCGAATATGGGTAAATCTAGCCCACACCTCGCAAACTATCATGCTGGCAGTAGCAGCATATTGATCTTGTTTGCGATTAACTGCACCACTAATCATAGATGTGATGTCTGCCCCCTTAGAATCACTTTCCGCATATCGGGCAAAACTTGTAGGTGCTTTCATTGCGATCGCAATGTGCTTTGAATTATTTAAGAACGTGGTTATTATGATATAACCTCCAGCATCTTACTGAACCGTCTTTTTTATGGGAATAACCTTTCCGGGTCACGCGGATACAAGACAACTTCACGGATATTATCGATTCCCACAATTATTGTCAGTAGCCTCTCAAGGCCCATCCCCCAGCCAGAATGCGGAGGCATGCCCCACTCAAACGATCTGAGGTGATCTTCAAAACTTGCAGGGTCTAGCCCTTGTTCAGCAAGTCGGCTTTTTAGCTTGGAAGGATCGTGCAACCTTCGACCGCCAGATGAAAGCTCCAAGTACCCGTACTGCAAATCAAAGGACCTTGAAAGTTTTGGGTCCTCGTCTTTTTCATGAATGTAAAATGGTTTTAAGCTCATAGGCCAGTCAATCAAAAAGAAAAATCCGGGATGGTTTGCACCAATTATTTTTAGATGCGAGTCAAGCAGGTCATCGCCAAAGTTTAGGCTTGTTCCAGCCTTTGCAAGCTCGTCTAGTGCCTGCTTGTATGTGATTTTCTCAAATGGCTGTTTTGGCGTCTTTAAGATGTGTTCAAGTGATTTTAACTCTTCTTTGCAGCTTTCCAAAACATCCTTGAATACAGAAACAATCAATTCTTCTAAAACATCCATGACGTCAGTATAGTCCATAAATGCCGCCTCAATGTCGACGCTTGTAAACTCTGAAAGGTGTCTTCCAGTGTGAGATTTTTCTGCACGATAAAACGAAGCAATCTCAAAAACCCGCTCAAGACCAACTGTCAGCTGTTCTTTGTAGAGTTGTGGGGATTGGGCAAGATATGCCTTTTTGCCAAAATATTCTAGCGAAAAAAGATTTGCGCCACCTTCGCTTGCACTACCAATTATTTTTGGAGTTGTAATCTCAATGAATCGTTTTTGTGCAAGCATTTTTCGCAATGATGCCAAAACATGGTGTCTAATTTTAAAAATTGCAGCGACTCGCTGGTTTCTAAGATCCAAGGCCCTAGCATTTAGTCTGTTGTCTATGTTGCTTTCAAGCCTGCCAATCGGGTCTATTGGGAGCGGATGTATTGCCTTTGTTAAAATGTCAATATCGTCTGCCTTTACCTCAAATGTAAAATCGCGAGCCTTTGTGCTCTGAATGGTGCCTTTTACCAATACGACACTTTGCCTTGTCATGTCCTCTGGGATGGCATTTTCATCTTTAACAATCACTTGGGCGCGCCCTGTAACATCACGCACGGTAAGGAACGTTAGTTTGCCAAGCTTTCGCAGGTCTTCAATCCAACCACCAATAACAATTTGCTGTCCCTGATTATCCAAAGATAACTCGTCAATGTTGTGTGTTTTTTTGAACCTCATTTTCGTTGGCCCCGCAAATCGAATTCACAATAAAACAAAGTTAAATGTATCTATAGGTGGGCACTTTTAACTTGACGGGAGTAGCGTTCCTCGCATTAACTGTCGGGTGGTGGTATTCTAATTGAACAGTGTCTCTAATTGGATTCTGTTTACTTGATGGTTGATCATTATTCGGTTAGGTTCTGTCAAGTTGATGTCGGCTTTTCCGACTGTCAAAAATCGTCGGGTCGATGTAATTAGGGGGTAACTGGGGAATACTTTTCCTTGAAAAAATCACGAATCAGTTTACTAAAATATCTAAAAGTATCTAGTGTTTGTGTGACATAATCTAGTTCTGGCGATAAATCCGTTCCTACTTCTACCCCAGTCTTTTCCTTGTACTTGCTATCTGATCGTCCATTATTATGAACTATAATATGTCGTCTGTAAAAAATCTCTGCCAGTTCCTTCCATTTCCTATCATTAATTATTTTCAAGCCGAATACATCATCAAGGTCTTTTCCCAAAT
>DASWKH010000093.1:0-11227 GCA_036396715.1 Candidatus Nitrosotenuis sp. | reverse complement strand
TATTGGGCCTGCTGTGGAATCTTTCGTCGCATGGAATCAAAAACTCGTTTTGATACATCCATGCAGTCTTTGAATTCTTTTTCAAGACCAATCTCTGCAATCTCTCTGGGGATGACATATCCATGATCTGTTGTGAGTAGCTGTCGCTCAAGTGTTAGAACTCTGTGCCGATGCAAGTCGCGGAACATGCCAAAATTTCCCACAATATCAAATGTATAATGTGTCATCTCAAAGGCACGTGGTGGACGCTGCCTCCTGTTTTGTCTTAGCTTTGCAAAGGAGGTGATGATTTTTGTCTTTTCAGATTTAGACATCTTTTTTACATTTGAGAGTATTGCGTTATAGGTAACTGTCTGACCTTCATACAAAATGGCTACAATTATTTTGTCTAGCGCCCTTAATTCCGGTTCATAGTCAACTAGTTTTACAGTTGCGCCTTTGGACTTTGTGGAGACTGGGTGTTTTTTTACGAGCCTGGATGATGTCTTTTGCAGTGATTTGAAGTAGTTTTGTAGTGCCTTGCCGTACTTGTCATCTGAGCGCCTAACAAAGGACTTGATGGTAGTGTCTAACTCTTGTTTGATTTTATGGGCGAGATTTTGCTCTTCATCTAGATTTGAGCTGAACAATATGGTTAGCAGGTATTCAAATGACCTGCCATTTCCTGTTATGCCTACGTTTGTAAGTGTGGATGCAGGCAACAACCCCCGCATGACATCAAGTGCTTTTGCCTTTGTTGTCGCATTATAAATCATAGTTGCAGATTTTATGTCCCGATCATCTTTTAGCTTGGAGAAGAAAACCTCAGTTCCAGACAAAGTGTCTTTGAACTTTAGCTTATCTATTGGCTCTTTTTCTCTGACGTAATCAATCATTGGCTGTATGTTTTTTGAATATATTTCAAAATCCAAGTTGCAGCTGTCCAAATATGCATTCGCAAACTTTGAGTCCATAATTTGCGGCTCGCGATAAAACTTAAAGTGTCCATTTACTTTTTTATCCCAAGACACATAGCGAGAAGATTTTTCAAGATATGATAAGCCAATTCTTCGGTCTTCAATTTTTTTTACCGCAATGTTTGATATTCCTTCTATTGCGATTTGTGCAATGCCGAGCTCAGCAACTGAGTCATCACCATATTCAATTAGGACTTTGTTATAAAATTCCTCACCACGGCTTTCATTTGCTAAAAATTCGTCAAGAAAGATTCTCCTCATGCTCTTGTCAGTTCTGCTGTATCTTGACATGAGGGCTCCACGATCCACCTGTCTGGGGGTAATTATTGCAAAAACGGAATCCTCTGCATTGGAAAAATGTTTTAGCAAAACCTCTTTTTCTGAACCTGTAAATTCTTCAGCCAATGAAATCAAAACCGGGGGATTGTAAATAAACTATTTTCGATTGATCTGAATCAGATCCGTTGTCGATGATTTTCCCTTTGTCTGCCATCGCAAAAGGACCTCTTTTAGTGCATTTGCGTCGTTTTCATTTTCTGTGTACATTAGCATTGTAATCCAATGTCCATTACCAGCCTTTCCACCAACGGAATTCATCCAAAAATCGGCAGGCAAGTTTTGTAGTGCCTTGTTGTTAGAATCCCGACTCAGATCCGTCCAGCGCTTTGAAACAAAGCTCAATATCTGATTTAGACCGTCTCTGTCAATCATAATGTGGGTTTTTTTGGTTCGCATTTTAAAATTTCGAAAACCCGTTTTTGTTTTGTTAAATTGTTCTTACCAAAAAAAGAAGGCTTGTTAACATGGTGTTGGTTATATGCAACACAAAAGTCATACTAATGAACAAGGACGAAATAGAGATTATCGGCAAGCAAGTCAAAGACATGTATGGCACCTATATGGGCAAAGTTATCGGAACAATAACTGACATTGACGGTTCCATACAGACTGTGGGAATTGATTGTGGTCTTGACGGACTAAAACAAGTCCCATTTGAACAACTTGTTGTTCAAGGCGATGTCGTGATCTTTATACCAAAATGGAGACTCGACGCACAACGATTCCTAAGAGAAAAAGGACTCACAATTCGAAGGCTCAAAGCACTAATTGACATAGTCTCAGAAAACGACGAGATGAGAGAAGATGCAGAAATCATCCACGAAAAATACAAGTCAAAACTTTTGAGCCTTGAAGAATCCGAAAAGGAAATCAGCACAACTCTGGCTGCACGACTCGAAGAACTGAATGCTCAGCTTAAACTAGTAAAGACATTGCTGTTTGATGCTAAGGTTCAATTCAAAAGCAACGAAATCTCTGAATCAAAGTTTGATCTGGTCAAGACACACACGGGTGAACTAATAGAGCACATTGATCATGAAAAAGCGGAGATTCTAAACATCCAAAGAAGAATTGCTGATATTGCCCTAGATGGGGTCAAAACCGACGTCAACCAACAAGTACAGATCCAGCAATCGGCGGTGTCTTATCTTGTCACAAATACGGCCTCAGGACAGCAGGTCGAGACTCCAAACGTGCCTCCTAGTACAAGTGATGCAACACAATCAACTGGTGATGCAAACAAAACCACAAACACTGATGCGGAACAACAAGAACCCGTTACTGCCAACATAGCTCCCCCCTCGGCCGAGCCAAATAAGGACGCGCCAAAATGGCATGCAGCGATTCCACAAGTGACGCCGACTCAACAAAGTGGCGGTTTTGTCAACACACATTCTGAAAACACCGGGTCTGAATGTCTAGAAGCTTAATGGAGCACAAACCTCTTTTTTTATAAAAAATTTTAAGTTTGGAAACAATCAAAAACTATTGTGAATTCTGAAATTTTTACAATTGGTCTTGGTAATAATGATGCAAAGACCAGGCTTGAGGCATCCAAAGATTATGTGTCATTTTGGGAAAAACAGGCACAAAAACTAGTCTGGTCAGAGATGTGGAGCAAGGTACTAGAATGGACCCCTCCTTTTGCACGTTGGTTTGTAGGCGGAAAAATAAATGCCTCGTACAATGCTCTGGATGTAAACCAAAAACAAAAACTAAAGCCGGCAATTCTCTGGGAGGGAGAAAACCAAGAAAGACGCACCATTACATATGGCGAGCTCTTCGACGAAGTTCAAAAGCTTTCAAACGCATTAAAATCAGTTGGGGTAAAAAAAGGGGATAGAATTACAATCTATCTTCCCATGGTTCCAGAGATTATTGTAGCAATTCTTGCCTGTGCAAGAATAGGGGCAATTCACACAGTAATTTTTTCTGGATTTTCTGCAACATCGATTCGTGACAGGGCGCTTGATTCGCAGTCAAAAATAGTCATCACTGCAGATGGGGGTTATAGAAGGGGGGGCATAGTCAAACTCAAAGAAACTGTTGATGTGGCAATTGAAAACTTGGATTTTGTACAAAATGTAATCGTTTTAAGACGTATCGGCAATCAAATAACATTAAACAAAAAGGATTTGATGTGGGAAGATGTCGTAAAAAATGCTTCAAATGTTTGTGACGCAGAACCACTTGATAGCGATCATCCATTGTATATTCTCTACACCTCTGGAACCACTGGCAAACCAAAAGGGGTTCTACATGATACGGGGGGATATCTAACGCACATTAGTTCTACGTTTAGGTGGGCATTTGACATTAAAGATTCTGATGTATATTATTGCACGGCAGATATTGGTTGGGTGACGGGCCACAGCTATGTGGCATATGGGCCTCTGATTTGTGGCGCAACTCAGGTAATGTATGAGGGGGCACCTGACTATCCGTCTCCGGCAAGAATTTGGGACATAATACAAAGATACAAAGTTACTATTTTTTACACAACGCCAACAGCACTTAGAATGTTTATGAAGTTTGGAGACACGATTCCAAATTCTTTTGATCTGTCCAGTCTGAGACTTTTGGGTACCGTTGGCGAACCAATCAACCCAGAAGTGTGGAAATGGTATTTTAGAACAATTGGCAAAAACCGCTGCCCAATAATTGATACATGGTGGCAGACAGAAACGGGAGGAATTATGATCTCTCCCCTTCCAGGCCTTGAAACAATGCCACTCAAGCCAGGCTCCGGCTCTTTTCCAATCCCAGGTGTAGATTTGGCTGTGGTGGATGAAAACGGAGCCGAGGTGAAGCATAATACAAAGGGCTATCTTGTCATCAGAAAACCTTGGCCTGGAATGCTTTTGACGCTTTGGGGTGATGATGAAAAATACAAGTCTGTTTACTGGTCAAAATATGACGGATTTTACTACACAGGGGATTATGCAATTAAGGACAAAGATGGATACTTCTGGCTCCTTGGTCGTGCAGACGACGTGCTAAAGGTTGCAGGCCACAGAATTGGGACTGCCGAGCTTGAAAGCAGTCTTGTCTCACACAACTCCATTTCGGAAGCAGCAGTCTGCGGAGTTCCAGATGAGATAAAAGGCGAGGTTATCATTGCGTTTTTGGTTACAAAAGAAGGAGTTGCGGTAACCGAGGATCTCAGAAAGGAGGTATTGAATAGGGTTCGAACAGGAATTGGCGCAATTGCAACGCCTCATCAGATCTATTTTGTATCAAATCTTCCAAAAACGCGCAGTGGAAAGATAATGAGGAGGCTTCTAAAGGCAATTGCAAGTAACGAAAAGATCGGAGACGTCAGCACCCTAGAAGATGGTGCAGCAGTAAGTGAAATACAAGACGCATTTGATGATCTCAAAAAACAGATCCGGTAGCTAAAAGGCCGTTGTCTTTTTCAGACAAACAAATTGTTAAAGTTTATTCATTGTTTACTGAATTGTGAGCCGGATTTCTGAATCTTTTTTGAATTTTAGAGCGTGTCTGGCATTTTTGGTAGCAGCTTTAGTTTTGATTCAAAACAAGGCATTCGCGGTGGCATCAGACTCTATTTACAACATCCACTATAAAGTGTCTGCAAACAATGTCAATATGGTACCAATAGTGATTATGGCCAGTATTCTATTGGTCGTTCTTATGGCATACTATAAGATAAGCAAAGTCGAAAAATACGACACGTTTTCCCTCAAATGCAAAAAATGTGGCAGCTTTACTAGGGGCCTCAAATGTGTAGTTTGCCAAAGCAGAAAAATGGCAACAAAATAGCCTGAAATTGGAATTGTTATGAGGATTTTGCGTCTATTGCGGCCTTTAGCTGTAGGAGGGCATTTTTTGCGTCTACACGCGCCTCGGCTATTGATGCTTTGAGGTCGACTCGGGCTTTTTGTATCTTGGATTTGGAATCTGCGTTGATTTGGTCAATTGGCAGGCCTTTTAAAACCACATCTTTTGCATCGACATTTGCTTTTTTAATTGCTGCCTGAAAATCAGTTTGGGCCTTTAGAATTGCCTTGCGGTAGTTCTCCATAATTGATTTTATGTCATTTTTTGGTGTCGTTTGAGCAAACGAGATGTCTGCCAAAGTAACTGACACTAACAATGCTGCAAAAACCGCCATTGCCGCAAGCTGTAGATTCATACTATTGCGTCTTTTTTTGTGTGATTAAAAAATTTTACGCATAATTGCTCTAATTATCAAGACAAACAGACTTTAAAACAACCTTACAAAATTTTTGTTGTTCTGAACATAAAATGGTCGAAATAGCTATCTCGTCATTAATTGGAGACTCTCTTGACAAAATGCAGCAAGCAATACCGCAGTTTTCATTTCCTGAAGTGGCTGAGCTTGGGGCAACAACTTTGCTTTTGTCTGCAGCTATTATCATTTTCTTAGGGGTTGTTGGTGAGGCATTCTTTAGGAAAACTGGAATACCGGATATTGCATTTCTGATGGTCTTGGGGGTAATAATTGGCCCAGTTTTCGGAGTGATTCCACAAGATGTGATAGTTCAAATTGTGCCGTATTTTGCAGCAGTCGCGCTGATAATAATCATGTTTGACGGCGGGCTGGGCTTGGATATTCGAAAGGTGATCAAGACAGCTCATTTTGCGCTGGCGCTTTCAATTTTGGGCTTTGCTGCATCTGTCATATCTGTAGCAGTAGTGACCTATTACGGTCTTAACTGGTCACTCATCGAGAGTGTTTTACTTGGGACGATAGTTGGTGGCAGCAGCTCAATTATCGTATTTGGACTTGTCAAGCAACTAAACATTTCAGAAGAAACCAAATCTATGCTTAGCTTAGACTCTGCAGTTACTGATATTTTGGTCACGGTAATTGCCTTTGTCCTAATCGATGTGTTGGTGGCAGGCTATCTAAATCAGGATCTTGCAATAGAGCGATTTGCCAAATCCCTTGCAGTTGGAACTGTGCTTGGCTTTGGAGTAGGAATACCTTGGATGTTTGCAATGACAAAACTCCAAAAGGCACAACACGCATACATGCTAACAATAGGAATATTGTTTGTCATATTTTTCTTGGACAAGTCATTTGGAGGCACCGGCGCCCTAGCACCATTGATTTTTGGACTCATACTCGGCAACAAGCAAACTCTTTCCAAGTATCTGCGATTCAAAATTCCAGAAATACCATCAGACAATTCCGTCCACCATGAGCTAACTTTCATGGTACGATCATTTTTCTTTGTTTTTATAGGATTGCTTGCAAGCATAACCCAGCTAGAGTATGTCTTTTATGGCGTAATTGGTGCAATTTTGATCTACATAGCAAGAATTGGCGTGGTAAAGGGAATCCTGACAAAAAGATTCAACAAATTCGAAAAAAAAGTCACTCAGGCAATGATTCCAAGGGGTCTTGCCGCAGCAGTGATGGCAACCATACCATTAACAATGGGTTTGCAAAAAGGCGAGGTATACCCACAAATCGTTTTTGTGATCATTCTTACATCTGTAATAATAACTACGATTGCACTTGGGCGCGCAAAGAAATTCAATATTCCAGTTACGGACGAAAGTAAAAACAATAAATGAACTGATTCGCGATTGTTAATGTGAGGCTCTGCTCTTGACGCGCATCTTTGATTTGGTAAGATCGCCAAAATATTTTTTGATCATGTCTAGGCCGTCAACTATACGAGGAGCATTCTTTTTTACAAATTCTGTTCTGTCTGATTGATTTTTTGGTTTGTGGTTTTGGTAATTCTGGTATGTTGAAGCGCCATTATAATCGACAAAAGCAATTCTTGCAGAAAAGTCAGTTCTTTCCAATACAAGACTATCTCCACCCACAATTGCCGTGTGATATGGATGACCGATTATGGATTCGGAAAATTGTTGTGATGTTATGATTTTATGGCGGTGAAAATCATCTGTGAACGCATTAAAATCTGCAAGAAGATAAAACGTCGCTTCGGGTTTTGTCGTTCTGACATCATCGATTTCATTTAGGCTTTCGTACACATACTCACTCATCATGTGGTGGATGTTTCTTGTCGTCTCAAAGTATTTGTTTATCTCTTTGCTTGGCTGAAAACCGGCAACCGCGGCATGCTGGATTGGCGTTGAAACTGATGTATATTCTGCAGCTTGAATTTTTTTAAAGTTTTGTAATATCTCAGATGAATGGTGCGGTAAAATGACATATCCGAGCCTGTAGCCTCCAGAGGAATGTGACTTGGAAAGGCCGTTTGTTACAAAGGCACCCTCGGGATAGATTTCTGCCATACTTACAAATTTCTTAAAGTCATATGTTGTCTGTGCATAAATCTCGTCTGAGATCACTAGGATATTATACATTCTACAAATATCCACAATCTCTTCAAGCTCCAACCTTTCATAAAGGCGACCTGTGGGATTGTTTGGATTGTTTAAAAATAGGATTTTTTGTCTATCGTGTAGCCGAAGCGCCAGATGCTTTAGCTCCTCTGGTATTATCTTACCGTTGTTTCTTCTTGTGGCTAGCATGTGAAAGTTTTTCCTAAGGAATCTGATCTGGGGTAGATAGCCAAGCCAGGCTGGCGTTGGAAGGATTACAGTTCCATGTAACATCTCCAAGATGTTGTAGATTAGTTGCTTTGTGCCGTTTCCGATAAGAATTCTTCGTGGATCAACATCTACATCAAAATAATATTTGTTGTATTCAGAGATGGCTTCTCTGAGGGGTAAAATTCCAGAAACGCTTGCGTAAGTACCCATACCTGCATTTTTTATCAAGGCCTTTTGCACTATGTTGGGAACTGGAAATGGTGACTGGCCAAATGAAAAGCCGTATGTGCCAAAATCACATTTTTTATTATGGCATTTTTGGCGAAACTCTTTGAGAAACGTGTTTAGCTTGAGGTTTTCTGGCATTTCCATGTCTTCGACATGTTGGTCGATGATGAATTTTTTAGGAGCGATCACAAAACAATTACACGATTACTTCATTGTTAAATGTTTCAATGAAAATACCTCAAAATATAAAATGAGATCAGCTACAAAATACATTGTTAATGGAAAAAGAAAAAAGTACGGGGATTTGAAAAACTCAGATGCTTTTTTGTTCAAAATGTGGTTCTAGAATCAAAACCAAAAAATCGGAAGAGGGTAACTTGATATGTAAAAATTGCAAAAATACTCAACACTTACCTAAAAAAAGGAACTTAGGTGCACATCAAGCTCAGCAAATCAAACAGAGCAATTCAGAGTATTACCAAAGTTCAAAAAAGAGTCTGGCCGAAGTCATCTTGGAAAAACAAAATGTGTCAACTCCTTCGGCAAACATTTTGGATCACTTTCCGGATGGCTTCAAGCCAAGGCAAATCCAAATTGATCTGCTAAGGCAAATCCAAGACCGGCTCTCAGAGGGATTTGGCACATTACTGCTTTCTGCACCAACTGGAATTGGCAAATCGCTTATCGCAGGTGCGGTTGCCAAGCATTTTGGCCGCTCATTTGTGGTGACTGCCTCAAAACATCTTCAGGACCAGTATTCGCACGACTTGCCTTTTTTTAAGCCAGTCAAAGGCGAGTCAAATTTCGCATGCCTAAAGCTTATGGAGTCTAAAAAAATCGATTTTGAGGAAACTGATTTTGCCATAAAGCGCAGTCTTACATGCGACATCGGGCCCTGTGATATGAAGAAAACCAAAGGTGGAGAACAAATAATGGATAAATGCAATTTTAAGCCTGCAATATCTGAAATTGAGTCAGGCAAGATTCAAGAAAATGCGTGTTTTTATTATCTGCAAAAATACATAGGTCTGGTTTCGCCACACACCATATGGAATTATTATTCGTTCTTTCAGATGATAAAATTCCAGCAAAAATATTTTGAAGATTATCTGAGCAGGGCAGTTACGATCTTTGATGAGGCACATAGGCTTGAAGATCAAATAATTGGATTTGTTGGCCTTGATATTTACAAAGGAAATCTAGAGGAGTGTGGGATAAATGCGGAACACTATGACCTGTCTGACATTAACATGGTTATTGGGCTCATAGAAGATCTGACGCGGTCTTATGCAAGACAATCAGGAGAGCTCTTAGAGAGTAGAATATTTCAAATGAAACCAAACTACGAGCTGTTAGAGAGGCTAGAGAAAAAATACGAGAGATTTTTGCACGCCAAAAATGAGATCAAGTCAAATGCAGAAAACTTTGTAATCAACAAGCCAGAAAGGGATGAAAATGGTGGTTTTGTCTCTGTCTCAGTAAAGCCATTGGACATATCAAAACACTTGGATGCTTTTCTTACCTCCCCAGTTAGGATATTCATGTCTGCTACAATAGAGCCTGCAAGTTTTTGCGAAAATACTGGAATTCCAGTCTCCGAGGTGGCTTTTATTGAGACTCCAAAATCTCCATTTTTGCTTGAAAATAGAAAAATCAACTTTCTAAATGTCAAGGCGCTCAACTATGCAACATCAAATGAGGACAATATGGAAGTGATACGAACAATCGATTCGCTCCTTAAAATCCACGAAGACAAGCGCGGCCTTATTCTTACATCCTCAAAGGAAAGATGCTATATGATTTACAATAATCTCTCAGAAGTTAACAAAAAACGAATTCGGATCTGCCATAGCAAAAACGATGATGATTTGACTGTGGATGATATCCTAGAGGCGCACAAAGCAGACCCTCGTGGAGTCTTACTCTCGTCGTCACTCTGGGAGGGAATTGACCTCAAAGACGATCTTTCAAGGTTTCAAATCATAGAAAAAACTCCATTTCCAAACCTTACGGAAAAATGGGTCAAAGAAAAAAGCGCCAAGTATCCACTTTGGTATCGTTCAAAAACCTTGATGAAACTTCTTCAGGGGTGTGGTCGTAGCGTGAGAAATGATACAGATTGGGCAAAAACGTATCTGCTTGACTCCAATGCATGGCGACTTGTAAGTGATCTGAAAAAATTTGTCCCACAAGCGTATCATGATGTTTTGTATCTAACAAACTATCGCTAATCCAAAACATATTCGTAGCAAATGTGTTTGTCTACGTGAACCATTGCTCAAGGGTATGACTTCGTTTTTCCGTGGATTTTTGCAGTCTGCCAAGCGACGATTCGAGTCTTTCTTTTGAAAAGCTTCGCTCCCCTGATAAATATCGCACAATCTCTGAATAGTTTACTGTGCCAAATTTTATCTCTGATACGGGCGTAACTTTGGGCTCCAAAAAGATCTTTCGTATCTGCTTATAATCAATTTGGGAAAGCTTGTCTTGTATTTGTGGAATGTCTTCGAGTCTGCCATTCTCTTTTACTATCTTGAGTGCTGTTTTGGGGCCAATTCGCTCAAAGCCGTCTGGGTTAAAGTCCGTACCAATCAGTATTCCAATGTCTACTAGTTGTTCTCTTGTCACTCCAAGATCAGAGAGCATTTTTTCAGAGTCAATTAACTCCGGTTCTATTTCGATGTAGGTGTTACGGTTTGGAATTTTTCTTCTACCGCTGTTAGTAAAATTTCTCACCAACCTTTTTGCTCCAAAAAGAATCGAGTCGTAGTCTTGACTTGCAGCTGCATATGCCAAACCGGTCTGAGTTAGATGAGCTGCAGTAGCCTCGCCCTCTGATGGGGCATCAATGTGTGGAATTCCAAACAAGTCCAAAAGTTGTTTTGCGTCATCTACCATGCCATCTTGCATCACAGTTGTCTGCTGAGCATACTTGCGCATATCCTCCATATTTCCTTGGACCAGTGCCTTTTCGTACTTGATCGTAGCTTCTTTTTTGATCTGCTTTCGCCTCTCAATCTCTGCAAATTTCAAAGAAGGTGGTTTGCCATCAAATACGTAGACTGGCTTTATCCCCAGAGAAAGAAAGTTGACGTTTCTATAGAACAGCCCGCTCAGATGACTCGTTACTCTACCTTTGGCATCTGAGAGTAATGTGCCGTCAGGACCTCTGATTATTGATA
>DASWKH010000092.1:0-27568 GCA_036396715.1 Candidatus Nitrosotenuis sp. | reverse complement strand
TAAATGCCTAGAAAAAAATGGCGTGTCAATAAAAGACAAGACACTAGAAGAGATCTTAGACCTTGTTAATTCTACGCTTGAAATCACTTGTTCTGGCAAATTGCAATACGACCAGAAAACAAATAACATCATTTTGGAATCCAAGGTAAACAGCGGACACTCGCTCCAGTGGGCAATGTTAATTGAAGGCTATCTTGAGCAAAAGGGCCAGAATCCAAAGTTAATCTACCACTCAGACTCGCACAAAGGCGAAACAGTTCACCTAAAGATTAACTAGTAAGACAGAAAAGCACCAAAAACAAGAGCCACATATCATGATTGAAGAAAAGCTAAGGTCCCTAAACATTGATCTGCCAATTCCACCAAAACCTGCCGGCTCATACATACCTGTAGTAGTTACGGGAAATCTGGCGTTTGTATCAGGACAAATCCCAATGCAAGACGGCAAAGTTGTCTTTACTGGCAAGGTGCCAACTGAAAAATCAATAGAAGATGCTCAAAAGGCCGCAAAGTTATGTGCAATTAACATTTTGGCCCAGCTAAAAGCAAATCTTGGAAGCCTCGACAAGGTTGTAAAAATTGTCCGAATTTCAGGATTTGTAAATTCGGCACCAAACTTTGCAGAACAACCAAAGATAATCAATGCTGCATCGGATCTGTTCTTTGATATTTTTGGAGAAAGCGGCAAACATTCCAGAATTGCAGTTGGAGTATCAAGTCTTCCACTAAATTCAACTGTAGAAATTGATGCAGTAGTTGAAATTATTTCTGGTTGAGCCTTGCGTTGAACTCTTTGATAAATTGAGTTATCTTGTCTTTTGGAATTACTGCGCCACAGGCCTTGTCGTGTCCCCCTCCGGAGCCACCAAACTCTTGCGCAAGGGAGTTTACCATCCTTCCAAGATGAACTTTGCACGACTTTGAACCCCTAATGGATACTGCGTATATTCCATGATCAACTCGTTCCTTGTACGCAACGCCAACTTCTTTTCCTGACAGACCCAGAACAAAGTTGACCGCACCGCTTGCTCCAGCATCTAGAATTTCCATGTAGCCAAGATTCTTCATTGTTTTTAGTGATTTTTTGACTTTTGCAATCATGCTTGCAAGTTTTTCTACTTGGATTTGCGCAAACTCAAAAGAGTTTGGTATCTCATGTGGGTATTTTGACTCTGATAAAATCTCAACTAGGTACAACAGATAATCTGGATCCTTTTGGTGGCCCACAATATTGTATGTTAGAACAGTAGCAGAAATTAGGGCAAACTGCCTATCGTAAATTTGCAAAAGCTTTGCGCCTTTTGGCCTATCCTCCATATAGTCAGTGATTGCCGCACATGCAGCAACAAATGCAGAGTGATCTGTGAGCTTTGATTTGAATGCATCATGGACCTGTACTGTGGTACATTCGTTTACATCATGAATTATCTTGACTTTGACTTTTTGCAGTTTTTTGATGATTTCAGGATCCATGTCATGGTGATCGATATAAGTAATTGAGACACGTTTTTTTCGAAGCTCAGATAAAACCTCAACAAACTTGTCTTGATTGGTTTTGCTTATCCCCAGATCGCAAATGTACAAGGCCCCGAGTTTTTCGTCTTTTGCAAGCGCCTCGATTGCAGGCATCATCCCAGGATAGTCAACTAGAATGGTGTCCCCTCCAAATACTTGTCTTATCAGCGCAGCAGACGAGACCCCGTCGGCATCCTCCATGTGGGAAAGGCAGATTATTTTTGTTTTCTTTGCTTTTGGTTTTTTTGCAGCCGTCACACCCGCACTGCTCGGCTACCTCAATTTAAATCAAAAAGCAAGATTATCGTTTTTTGATTGACACAAAATCATGAATTTGCTTTCTGTCTTTATCGGAGAGCGCCAAATAGACATCATAAAATGTCTTGCCGTCAAGTTGGGTCTTTTTGTCAAGCTCTGCAATCTTGGATAGATCTTCCTGCGATGCGCCAAGTATTAGGTCATCTATTTGCTTGATAAAATCACGCTCAGCTTGACTCATGATTTTTAATGAAAAACAAGGCTAAACTGACAAGCTTTGCTAGATTAGACCAAATGCTAAATTGTGCAAAACTTTATAGTGAAATTTTGATCAAAAATACCAAATTGGATACAAAAAACATTGGCTTACGAGACATCGAGGTTGCCGATACAAAAATCTCCGACATTGACGGAGAGCATGGCAAGCTAATCTACCGCGGCTACGACATTTTGGATTTGACGAAAAACTCTACTTTTGAGGAAACAGCTTACTTGCTTCTAAACGATGATCTTCCCACCCGTGCACAGCTTGATGCGTTCAAGCAGGAATTGATTGGTGCTCGAGACATGCCACGCCAGATGCAATCAAACATGAGGAACTGGCGAAAAAATGCAGACCCCATGGTGATGCTTCAGGCCTTCGTTGTGGCCCTGGCAGGATACTATGATGACAAGGGTGCAAATGAAGAAGAGATCAACCATCAGAGTGCCATCAATCTAATTGCAAAAATACCCACAACTATTGCAAGCTGGGAGCGCGTGAGAACCCAAAAAGACATCGTAGACCCAGACCCAAGACTAAGCCATTCTGCAAACTTTTTGCACATGTTAGTTGGCGAAAGCCCTGATGCTGAGACTGAGAGAATCTTTGACATTTGTTTAATTTTGCATGCGGATCACACGTTTAATGCATCAACGTTTGCAGCGCGAGAGGTAGCATCCACTGGTGCACACATGTACTCTGCAGTGAGTGCGGCAATTGGAGCACTATCTGGACCACTTCACGGAGGCGCAAACTTTGAAGTAATGAAGATGCTCTTGGAAATCAAAAATGCCGATAACGCAGAGACTTGGGTCAAAGAAAAACTTGCCAGGGGTGAAAAAATAATGGGGATGGGTCACGCAGTATACAGGACGTACGACCCAAGGGCTCAGGTTCTCAAGGAGCTTTCAAAAAGGCTCGCCAAAAAGACTGGAGCTCCTTGGTTTGATATAACAGAAAGAGTAGAAGAAACTACTATTCGTGAAATGAAAAAACAGAAAGGAATCGACATTTACCCAAATGTAGATCTGTACAGCGCTTCACTGTATTACATGCTAAAGATCCCATCTGACTTGAACACTCCAATTTTTGCAATCTCTCGCGTTGCTGGCTGGACTGCACACGTAATTGAGGAAAAGTTTGCCACTGCTGCTCCAAAACCTGTGTTATACAGGCCAAAGGCTACCTATGTTGGAAAATACTGTGGTCCACAGGGATGCGAGTACAAGCCAATCGATCTAAGATAATAATTAATCCGACAAAAACCAAGACGTTACATGGTCTGGATAAAATGGGATGATTACGGCAAAAAGCCAAAACGCAAAAAACTGGCAAAAAAGAAAAAGCCCAGAATTGAGCCGCCTGTTAAAATCATTCCAGGCAAACACAAAGTTGAATTCAAAAGGGCAAGCGAATTATCAGATTAGTTTCTAGAGTTAAGCCATTGTTGTGCACGCGTGTTTATGTCGTGTTTGTACAAGACTTGAAAGACCATCTCATAAAATGAGATTCCCTTTTTTTGTGCCTGCATATCGAGCCAACGAATTCCTTCTGCGAGTTCTGGATCAGAGTCCGAAAACTCGACTAGCTCATCAACCATCCTTGTAAAGAAGACAAAGGACTTTTGCATCACGGGTATGTTTTATGATTGGTTATTCAGAGCTGAATTCAAATTATATAGACAAAACAGTCACGTTTTTCGGTGTTAAAAAATGGAGCATACTCTGCACTCCGATGGCAATGCAAAAAGGATTTGCTGGACAATTAAAACACAGGACATCATAAATGAACAGTTCAGAGAACAGGCAGAAATTTTTTTGGACCAAGTAACTAATTTGCAATCAAAGTACATTGCACTTCACGTAGGCCTTTTTTGGTCGATTGGCGTATTTATCATAAAGAACGGCGACACAGTCAAAATAATGCTGGACTCAGACGAGATGCTTGCACATTTGTCATCAGATGACAAATCACAAGATGCGTTTGCAGAAAATAGAAAGGGATTCATAAATCAACTTGCCTCACAAAGAAACCTCAAGTTACAATATGAAAAAATTGATCCGACGCAAAATCTTGCATCAAAGATGCTACGATTTTAAAATCAATCCAATATCCAACAGGTTCGTGTGTGTCGGCCCAGTCGTGATAAGACCGCCATATTTTTTGAAAAAAGAGTTCGAGTCGTTGTTTTTTAGATAATCCCTTACTTTATTTTTTCTTGGAATCATGTAAAAAATTGCACCAGCATCTTTTGTGTTTCCATCTATCCCATCAGTTCCCATGGCTGCGACGACAGTGTTTTCCATCATCCTATTTAAGATCTGTAGGACGAGGTCTTGGCTTCGCCCACCCCTGCCGTCCCCGATGACTTTGACTGTTGTTTCACCGCCAAAAATCAGACATGATTTTTTCCTAAAAGAAAAATTTTGCAAGATTTTTTTTGCCGCAGAGTTTGTGCTGCCAGTAAGCGGCGCAAAAATCTTTGTTCTGTATCCAAGTTTAGTTGCAGTATTTTTCATCGCATCAAGGCAATCTTGGTTGCTTGCGACAACTATGTTTGGTATTTTTGGCCTCTTTGGGGTCTCTGCGAATTTTCCTTTTGCTCCCAGTTTAAGCTGTCTTAGGGCCTGGGCTGAAATTTGTTTTTCTATGCCATATTTTTTGATGATCCCAAGACACTCAGAGTATGTGGTTTTATCACAATAGGTAAGGCCTGATGCGATCGATGAAAGATCATCGCCTACCACATCCGACATCACAAAGGATACGGCAGCACAATGCAGGTGCTCAAGTAGCCTGCCTCCCTTTATTTGCGAGAGGTGCTTTCGTAGCGCATTAACCTCATTAATTGATGCGCCACACCTCAAAAGTATCTGCGTAAGCTGTTGTTTTTGGCCCAGAGCGATGCCATCTGGAAGGCAAGTCAACGCCGATGCACCTCCAGAAACAAGAAAGATTACCAAGTCTTCTTTTTTTGCCCCCTCTACTAAGTTGATTATTGATTTTGCTGCGATGACGCTCGTTTTGTTTGGAATTGGGTGGCCAGCCCGAAATATTTTAAAATTTTTTGCAGAAAGCATCGAATTATAATTTTGCGGTATTACGATAATTCCAGAATCTACATGTATTTTGTCGTGAACCAACTTTGCCATCGAATCCGCTGCCTTGCCAACAGCAACAAGATGTATTTTGCGATATTTTGATAAGAGATATGATTTTTTGTTCACATCTAGTTTTCCTTTTCTAACAAACCTGAAAAGAATGCGTTCGGGTTTTGCGGCATCAAGGCCCGCTTCTAAAATTTGTATTGCATCTTTGGTTTTGGCGTTGTAGATCTGTTTTTTGTTTTTTATCAACATCCTGTGGTATTTGTCAGATCATTTAAGATCAGCTCTACTAATTTTCATTCTGCCGGCTTAATATCGTAGAAAAAGTTATTTTCATTACTTGTTTAGTCAAGTTACAATTCAAATTGGCTAAGAAACCAAAAGCATTCAAGAAAATCTGTTGGGCAAACACATCAAGCTTTGATGATTCGGATATTGTTATAGTAGGAATACCGGATGAATCAGGCTCCCATTCATACTCTGATGGCACATCAAAAGCCCCAGACACCATAAGGCGAATCTCAAATGAACGCGACATCTACATTGAAGGAAAACTCAGATGCCTTGCCCTTCCAACAAAAGGACCCTCAAATACCCAAGTCTATGATTATGGGAATATCAAAAAACAGCAGATCCCAGAGGTTTTTGACAGAATTTCCTTTGCGTCAAAAATCCCAATCTCGATTGGTGGAGACCATTCCAATACGGCTAAAATTCTAAAAGCGTTGGCAAAAAAGCACGCTCCCATATCTTTGGCGTATTTTGATGCACATCCGGATTTTGTCAGCCATACAAAAAACTACTACGGCTCCATAATTACTGATTCCTTGGACTATCTTGACATAAAATCAAGCATAGTAGTAGGCGCTCGTACTCCTGAACAAGAAGAGGTCGACAACATAAAGAAGCACGGCCTTCGCGTAATCACCCCCTTTGATATAATTGAAAAGGGCGTAAAACAGATCACCAAAGTAATACTTGATACCGTAAAGAAAAACACCTATGTTTCATTGGATATGGATTGCCTTGATCCTGCATATGCGCCCGGCGTCTCAGTTCCAGTCCCAATTGGTCTTGAAAGTCAGGATGTTACATATATGATTAAAAAAATCGTACAAAGAGGAATCATAGGGTTTGACGTAATGGAGGTCTGTCCAAACAATGATCTAAATGATGTAACATCACATCTTGCATCAAGGCTTATTGGCGAAGTCGTATCCTCCTGTAAGATATAATTAGGCATACTATTTTACTACCAAACATGCACACGATTAGAATTCCAAAAATTATCCATTTCGGTAAAGATGCGCTTTCAGAAGCAGAATATCCAAAAAATGCCTTGGTAGTCACCACTGCCCCACCGCCAATATCAAC
The DNA here is from genome assembly GCA_036396715.1 of Candidatus Nitrosotenuis sp. Taxonomy (GTDB): domain Archaea; phylum Thermoproteota; class Nitrososphaeria; order Nitrososphaerales; family Nitrosopumilaceae; genus Nitrosotenuis. The sequence continues at coordinate 21,052 of DASWKH010000092.1, read as the reverse complement.
AAAATGGCTGGGCAAGATGGGAATCAAGGACTATATGCTCTACGACAAAGTGGAGCCAGAACCATCAATTGAAACAGTACAACAAGTAATTGCTGATTTCAAATCAAAAAACCCGTCTGCAATAATTGGCCTTGGCGGCGGAAGTTCACTTGATGTCGCAAAATATGCAGGCTCTGAAATGAAGCTTGAAAAAATTCTAATTCCGACTACCTTTGGAACTGGCGCCGAAATGACCACATACTGCGTCCTCAAATTTGAAGGAAAAAAGAAGCTGTTGCGCGAAGACAGATTTTTGGCAGACAGGGCAGTAGTTGATGCCTATTTTATGGACGGTACCCCAGAACAAATTGTCAAAAACTCAGTTTGTGATGCGTGTGCTCAAGCAACCGAAGGATATGACAGCAAGATTGGAAACGAGTTTACACGAACAATGTGCAAGCAAGCCTTCGAAGTTCTATATGACGCAATCATCAACAACAAGCCAGAAAATTATCCGTACGGCTCGATGCTTTCCGGAATAGGATTCGGTAATTGCTCTACAACACTTGGACATGCATTGTCATACGTGTTCTCAAATGAGGGAGTGCCACATGGATACTCGCTTTCATCATGCACCACAGTTGCACACAAGTTCAACAAGTCAATCTTTTATGACAGATTCAAAGAGGTAATTGAAAAGCTCAAATTTGATAGGCTCGCACTAAAGGCACCACTTGACCAAGCAGCTGATCTTGTGATGACAGACAGGGGACACCTAGACCCAAACCCAAGACCTGTCACAAAAGAAGATGTCATACAGTGTCTAAAAGACATTGTAGAAGGAAGACTCTAGTCTTTTCTTTTTTAGTTTGCAAGACTCTGTAATCTACGGAACATATCTCACATAGAGTCCTAAACTTAAATACCGCAAGATGAGATCAAAAAAAAGATGCTAAAATTTGGAATTCAAAACGGGCTTAATGTAGCACGAGCTGGATTTTCTGAGGACCAAATTCTCACTGCATGTCTTTTAGCTGATAGAACCGGATACGATTCCATTTGGTATATGGACCACTCTAATGTCCCGCAATGGTCCAAGTCTACTGTCTTAGATCCTTGGGTAATGCTTTCTGCTATTGCTGCAACCACACAACGAGTCGAGCTTGGAACCTGTGTTACAGATGCCATCAGAAGACATCCATCAAACATTGCGCTTGCCTCAATTACACTTGACAGGGTCTCAAAGGGAAGAGGCACACTCGGCATAGGGGCAGGCGAGGCACAAAATCTCAAAGAGTTCAACATATCATTTGAAAATCCCGTTTCCAAGTGGGAAGAGCAGCTACAGGTCATCAAGTTGTTGTACGAGTCATCACCTGAGCACAGAGTCAGCTTTAATGGAAAATATTATCAGTTATCAGATGCGTGTCTACAAGCAAAACCAATTCGAAAACCACACCCGCCAATATACATGGCAGCAGGTGGACAACGTACACTCAAGATGACTGGAAAATACGGAGACGGATGGCTGCCAATCGGATACACTCCTGAGCTGTTCGAGGATCATGTAAAAACAATCAAAGACTCGATGAAAGAAGAAGGTAGATCAAAAGAAGACCAAGAAAACTTTCAGTATGCGCTAGACATCGATGTGTATTTTTCAGAAGACGCGGAAGAATCTTGGGCAAAAATGAAAGAAGCCGTCAAAGTTTCTTTGTTTAAGCCAGAAGTACTTCGAGTGCACAACATAAAACAAATCGAGGGATTTGATTTCAAAAAATATTTCACAGAATATTCAATGTCAAACCAAGAATGGATTGTAAAGATGAGAGAAGCTGCAACTACAATTCCAGATGCCGTTGCCCGCTCTTCTGTGGCAGTTGGAACTCCAGATGATGTGATTCCAGTCTTTGAGCGATTCCTAAAGGCCGGTGTTAATCACTTTGTAATACGATTCTGGGGCTCTAATTATTTTGGATCTATTGACAAGTTTGCATCTAAAGTAATGCCGTATTTGAAAGAAAAATACAAGTAAATTTAGTCCAATCCCATTTACCTACTCATATGGTTACAATTCAAGAAGCTGAATCTTATGCAAGGGCAAAAAATGCAGACATTGCATTCTGCAAAGGCATAGTCTTTAGGCTAAAATCAATTGGCATAAGTGATGAGCAGGTTCTTAGCACTGCATTTTTGTGTCAAACCAAGGCAAGCTTTGATGAGATATATTCCAGGTTTGGGCGCGAGATAGCGACATCTGTTGCCTCAATATCCAAAGATTTCACCTTGCCAAGGCAAAGACAAGAAGAACAATACATAGAACAGCTTCAGGCTGCACCCTGGGGATCAATTCTAATCAAATTATGTGAGATTTCTGCAAACCTCAAAACGATAAAGGAATCAGAAATGTCAAAAACAAAGCGCGGCAAGATACTCAAGCAAAACATTCACCACCTTAATGTGCTAAAAAAGAAAATTGCCGAAAACAAGTCTGCAACACCTGGAGTCGAGAGGTTGCTTGATGGCATAAATGAGACTCTGGTTCATTTTAGGCAAAGGCCGATCAAGTTCTGAATACAAAAAGACAGACTTGCAAATCATATTTTGTTTGCAGCACTAGCTTAAATTTAGACAACATTTCAGACTCTGCATGAAAGGCGATGTTTTGCTACAAAACATACAGGTAAAGGGCTTTGTTCCAGCTACTGCTGGAAGAAATGTTAAGGCGGATAAAAAAAAGATCCTTGATGCCATTGAAACAAAGCTTGGAAAAAACATAAACAATGTCAGAAAGCGTTGTGCTGGAAAACCGCTCTCAATAAATGTCACTTTTTTTCTGCAGAAAGATTCTGCTCATGCAAAAAAAGACCTGGACAGCCTCTCAAATGTTCTGCTTACCATACTGTCAAAGGAGATTGGCACAAGTAAAGAAGCTGGCCTTGACATCATAAATGACGACAGCATCATTTACCGATATGTGTTTGAGAAAAAGATCGTGGATGCTGAAAAAGACGAGGGTCTTGCCTTTTCCATATACGAGTGGTCAGAAACATAGTTTCATATCATTTCTACGCAAGCATTTTATTTCAAAAATAGTTATTTTATTCTGATAGAGTTTTTACAACTCTGCCGTACCAACACACCTGTACCCATGCTTGGGGAACCTTTTCCCCAAGCGAGATTTGTAAAATGATTGCATTTATTTAGATAAAAAACGAATTTTTATCATGCAGCTCTTAGGCAGGCTGGAAATAAAGTCAAGGCAGAAGATAATCCAGTTTCTAAATGAGGAACATGTTGGCAGAATCTGCTCAATTGACAAGGACGGATACCCGCAGGTAATTCCGATGAACTTTGTGTTTCTAAACGATGCCGTTTACATGCATTCTCATACAAGAGGCGAAAAGCTTGACAACATCCAAGCCAACAGTAAAGTAGGCTTTGAGGTGGACAGAGAACTAGAGTTTTTGCCATCGTACTTTACACATCCAACTGACGCATCACAGGCAGACACCCTGTACATTAGTGTGGTAATCAAGGGAACCGGCACAATAATTGAAGATAGACAAGAAAAGACACTGGCACTAAACGGCCTTATGGAAAAATACCAGCCAGAAGGCCAATATGAGAAAATAACTCCAGACATGGAAGTAGTAGATGAGGTTGCAATAATCAAAGTAGTGCCAAAGACAATGCACGGCAAATACAAAATTGGCCAGCACATGAACACGGCCTCAAGAACAGAACTTGCAAAAAAAATCTTTGAGCGAAATTCCGCAACAGCAAAAGAAACACTCAAAATTATGGGCTTTGATGTTTCCGGAAAAGAATTACGGCTAGTTGATGAGCCCCTTTGGTGAGTAGTGTTAGCTAAGCCTGCATTCACAAAAGCTCCATTGCTTTAAATTTCGATGAGTGTGATCGGATCTGTTGCAACAAGTGCAGACATTTCAGATCGTATCAGAATTTGAGCCAACAGGGGACCAGCCGCAGGCAGTCACAAAGCTAGTCGACGGCGTCAAAAAAAACAAGGTTCAGACACTGCTTGGCGTCACTGGCAGCGGGAAAACATTTACCATCGCAAATGTGGTTGCACAAACTGGCAAAAACACACTTGTAATTTCACACAACAAGACTTTGGCTGCGCAGCTGTACTCTGAGCTAAAACAGTTTTTCCCAAAAAACAATGTCGGTTATTTTGTCAGCTATTATGATTATTACCAGCCAGAAAGCTACATTGCGCAAACTGACACATACATAGAAAAAGACACTGAGATCAACGAAAAAATAGAAAAGATGCGCCTTGAGGCAACCGCAATGCTCCTTTCTGGCGAACCCACAATAATTGTGGCAACAGTTTCATGCATCTATTCTCTTGGCTCCCCAAAGGAGTGGGAGGAGATGGCAACCACAGTTACTGCCAATGCCACCTACAGCAGAACAGAACTCATAAAGAAATTCATCAACGCAAGGTACGAGCGCAACGACTTGGAGCCTGTCCCAGGCAATTTCCGCGTAAAAGGCGACACAATTGACATAGTTCCGGCATATTCTGAGGACATCATCAGGATCTCACTCTTTGGAGATCAAATAGAAAAAATAGTGCTCCTTGACAGGGTTTCGCTAAAAGAAAAGCGCAAGCTAAATTCAATTAAGATATTTCCAGCAAAACACTACCTGATTGCAGACGACGTTCGACAAAAGGCAGTCAAGTCAATTCGAGACGAGCTAAAACAGAGGCTAACGCAGCTTAACGAGCTTGAAAGGCAAAGACTTGAGATGAGAACCAAGTTTGATCTGGAAATGATAGAAGAGCTCGGGTATTGTTCTGGAATTGAAAATTATTCAAGACATTTTGATGGAAGGGGGCCTGGTGAGAAGGCATTTTGTCTTTTGGATTTTTTTGGCGATGATTTTTTGCTAGTCATTGACGAGTCCCACGCTACAATCCCGCAGCTTCATGGCATGCATGGAGGAGACTACACACGTAAAAAGTCACTAGTCGATTATGGGTTCAGGCTCCCAAGTGCGTTTGATAACAGGCCGTTAAAATTTGCCGAGTTTGAATCGTACATAAAGAACTGCATCTTTGTTTCTGCAACCCCTTCAACATATGAAAAAGAAATATCGTATCAAATTGCCGAGCAGCTCGTCCGCCCAACTGGCCTCATTGACCCAACAGTTGAGGTGCGACCAACAAAGGGCCAAATGGATGATCTGATTTCTGAAATCCAAAAAAGGACCAAAAAAAACCAGCGCGTCCTAGTCACCACACTAACAAAGAGAATGGCGGAGGATTTGGCAGATTATCTTTCAAAAAAAGAGATCAGAGTCAGATATTTGCACTCTGAAATTGAAGGGCTACAACGAACAGAACTAATCAGGCAGCTTAGGCTTGGCGACTTTGATGTCCTAGTAGGCATAAACCTGCTCAGAGAGGGCCTAGATATCCCCGAAGTTGCACTCGTAGCAATTCTTGATGCAGACAAGGAAGGATTCCTAAGAAACTATACTAGCCTGATTCAGACCTTTGGCCGCGCTGCAAGAAACGCAGATGGCACAGTCATACTTTACGCAGACACCATAACAAAGTCAATAAGAGCCGCAATTGACGAGACTGGCAGAAGACGAAAAAAACAGATAGAGTACAACAAGCTCCACAACATCACCCCAAGAACAATTATCAAATCAATTCCAGAGCAGGTAGCTGCACTGGATGATATTAAAAACAAGACATTGCACGATCTTGGACGCGAATCAATAGAGGTGGAGGCGCAAATGAAAAAATATGCAGAAGACTTGGACTTTGAGAAGGCAATAGAATGCCGCGACAGGCTAAGGCGAATTCAAATCGAGTTGGAAAAGAAAAATGCACGATAAGCTGAAGATCCGAGGTGCAAGACACCACAATCTCAAAAACCTCAATTTGGATATTCCAAAAAACAAGCTCGTAGTGATATCTGGCCTCTCAGGATCTGGCAAATCAACTCTGGCATTCGATACCATATACGCAGAAGGCCAAAGACGGTATGTCGAGTCCCTCTCAGCTTATGCAAGACAGTTTTTGGAGATGATGGACAAGCCAGATGTAGACTCTATTGAGGGGCTATCACCTGCCATATCAATTCAGCAAAAAACGACATCAAAGAACCCGCGCTCTACTGTTGGTACCACTACTGAGATCTATGACTATCTTAGATTGCTTTATGCAAGAATTGGAATCCCACACTGCATAAAATGCGGACGCAAAATATCAAATCAGTCAATAGAGTCGATTTGCGAGTCCATCTTCAAGGATTTTGATGATAGGCAGACCCTAGTTTTAGCGCCGCTAATCCAAAGAAAAAAGGGAACCTATGAGAAGCTCTTCGAGCAGATAAAAAAAGACGGGTATTCCCGGGCACGCGTAGACGGCCAAATCATACTATTAGAAGACGAAATACCAAGGCTTGACAGGCAGAAATGGCATCACATTGAAATTGTTGTTGACAGGCTCAAGGCATCAAAAGCAGAAAAAAGCAGACTCTTTGAGGCAATCCAGACTGCTCTGAAGGCTTCCAAAGGTTCAGTCCTAATCGTAGCTGACAAAGACGAGAAGGTTTTTTCCCAAAACAACGCATGTCCACACTGCGGAATAACAATAGGCGAAATAGAGCCAAGAACGTTTTCATTTAACTCGCCGTTTGGATCCTGCAAGGCATGCCATGGACTCGGAATCAAAATGGAGTTTGATCCTGACTTGGTGATTCCAGACAAGACAAAATCAATTCTTGATGGCGCCATAGTTCCATGGAGCGGCAGGTTCTCATCGTTTAGAAAGCAAGAGCTTCGGGCAGTGGGCAAAAAGTTTGGCTTTGATTTGATGACACCAATTAACAAGATGAGGCCTGAGCAGCTCAAAGTGATTTTGCATGGGACTGACCAGATGATTCACTACCAGTATGAATCGCAGACAACTGACTCGTCCTGGCAATATACAAATTCCTTTGAGGGGGTTCTAAATAATTTGCACCGCGTCTTTATGGATACAGACTCTGAATCAAAAAGGGACTGGCTCAAGCAGTTTATGCGAGACAGCCCTTGCAATGTATGCAATGGAAAAAAGCTAAAGCCTGAGGCCCTAGCGGTCAAGATAAACGGAATGGGAATAAGTGAAGTCTGTGATCTGTCAGTTGACGAATGTTATGACTTTTTTCAAAACATCACTCTAACTGAAACTGAACGATACATTGCAAGAGACGTACTAAAGGAAATAACAGAGCGTTTAGAGTTTCTAAAAAACGTAGGCTTAAACTACCTTACACTAAACAGACGTAGCTCAACTCTGTCAGGCGGAGAATCGCAGCGAATCAGGCTTGCAACGCAAATTGGCTCAAATCTCACAGGCGTTCTGTACGTTCTTGACGAGCCCACAATCGGGCTTCACCAGCGGGACAATGCCAGGTTGATCAAGACGCTTGTCAAGCTGCGCAATCTTGGCAACACGATAATTGTAGTTGAGCATGACGAAGAAGTAATCAAAAACTCCGACTGGATTGTAGACCTTGGTCCGGGGGCAGGCATCCATGGAGGAAAGGTAGTCTTTGAGGGAACAGTAGAACAAATCCTAAACAACCACAAGTCAGTTACAGGCGATTATCTAAAAGACAAGATTTTGATCAAGTTACAAAACAAGACCCGTAACCAGAAGGGCAGGATAACCATCCGGGGCGCCGCAGAAAACAATCTTAAAAACATCACAGTAGAGGTTCCACTCGGGCTACTAGTCACGGTGACGGGGGTCTCTGGCTCTGGCAAGTCAACACTAGTCAATGAAATTCTGCTAAAGACACTCTCCACTCATTTTTACAAAACAAACGAAAGGCCTGGAAAACACAAGTCAGTTGACGGCATGGAAAACATCGATAAGGTAATAGCAATTGATCAATCCCCGATTGGAAGAACACCTCGCTCAAATCCTGCTACCTATATCGGAGTATTTACTCCAATTCGGGAATTGTTTGCAAGTACCGAATCTGCAAAAGAGCGCGGATATACACCCGGCCAATTTTCATTCAATGTAGCAGATGGCAGGTGCTTTGCATGTGAAGGAGATGGCGTCAAAAAAATAGAGATGCAGTTCCTATCAGATGTTTATGTGAGATGTGATGAATGTAAAGGAAAACGCTACAACTCTGAGACTCTTTCTATTCACTACAAAGACAAGAACGTTGCAGACATCTTGGATATGACAGTAGAAGAGGCACTCGAGTTTTTTGAAAACATTCCAAAAATTAGGCGAATTTTGCAGACCATATACGACGTAGGCCTAGGCTACATCAAGCTTGGTCAGTCATCTACTACCCTGTCTGGAGGCGAAGCCCAAAGAGTAAAGCTCGCATCAGAGCTATCAAAGCGCGACACTGGTAAAACATTGTACATCCTAGATGAGCCAACTACTGGTCTGCACTTTGCAGATGTCCAAAAACTACTTGATGTTCTAAACAGACTTGTCAATCTTGGAAATACCGTCGTAGTAATTGAACACAACATGGATGTAATCAAAAATTCTGACTGGATAATTGATCTTGGTCCAGAAGGCGGGGACAAAGGCGGGCAGGTAGTGGCCACAGGAACTCCAGAACAGGTTGCGGCAAATCCGAAGAGCTACACAGGACAATACCTCAAAAAGATCTTGGTAAATTGACACTAAACATTAAAAAAATAACCATCCCATCGCACCCTGGAATCTACTTGATGAAAGATGACGGGGGGAAGATCATCTATATTGGAAAGGCAAAGAATCTCAAAAACCGCGTCCGATCATATTTCCTAAAAAATCAAAACTACAAGACCCAGAAGCTTGTCGAAAAAATCAAAAACATCGAGTTTGTCCTAACTGACAACGAGTCGGAGGCATTTTTGCTTGAATCAAACATGATAAAGCAATACAGGCCCGTCTTTAACATAGAGCTCAAGGATCAGCAACGTTACACATACCTCAGACTAACAGAAGACCAATACCCAAGGCTTGTTGTTGCACGCAGAACACGAACTGGTAAATTTTTGGGTGGCGGAAAGATATACGGGCCGTTCACCTCTGGCAGCTCCAAGCTTTTGACAATTGGCTCTCTGCGAAAGGCCTTTAAGATTCGAATCTGCAAAAGGCTCCCAAAGAAGGCATGTCTAGAATATCACATAGGCAACTGTGAGGCGCCATGCGAGTTCAAAGAAGCCCAGAAAAGATACGAGTGGCACGTCTCCGACCTAGAATCCATTCTAAGGGGAAGAGACCTAAGGGCATTTATCAAAAAACTCGAATCGGAGATGAGGGAGGCATCAGAACACCTTCAGTTTGAGCGTGCCCGCGAAATCCGTGACACGCTACAACGACTAGGCAGCCTTAAGACGCGACAGAAAATGGAGACTGTTTCTGACTCAGATGAAGAGTATTTTGGCCTCAAAATAATTGATCAGACAGCCCAGATTATGACCTTTAAGAAAATAAATGGCGTGATTCGCGATTCAAACAAGTTTTCTTTTGATTTGGTTGCAGACAATTCGTTTTCAAATTTCTTATTCCAGTATTATACTACGAATCGAATTCCACCACGCATCATAGTAAGCCAAATGCCAGACAATGCCAAACTCCTTGAAGGATTATTTTCAAAGACGGTGGGATTTTCAGTCAGAATAACTGTTCCAAACGGAGGAAAAAGAAAAGAAATGCTAGACCTCATCATGAGAAATATCGAACTCATAGAGTCCAAGGGTGCTGAGCCCGGCCTAGTTGAGCTAAAAGAGATTCTTAAGATCCCCCAGATACCAAAAGTGATCGAGTGTTTTGACATATCAAACCATGGTGCGTCTTTTGCAGTTGGTGCAATGTCAAGATTTGTCAATGGTAGGCCGGACAAGTCAGGATATAGAAGATTTAGGATCAGGACAGTTGTAGGCCAAGACGATTTTGCAATGATAAACGAAATAATAAAACGCAGGTACTTTAGGTTGGATAATGAAAATTCGCAGATGCCAGACCTAATCCTAATAGACGGTGGAAAGGGCCAGCTGCGCTCTGCTCTTTCTGCGCTGCAAAGCTTGGCATTAAGTGTGCCATGCGCATCCCTTGCAAAAGAAAACGAGGAGATTTTTGTGCCGGGCAAAAAAGAGCCGGTCATTATTTCAAAAGATCGAAAATCGTTGCAGATACTCCAATTTGCTCGTGACGAAGCACATCGCTTTGGCGTTGCATACAACAGAATACTGCGTACGCCCAAAGCAAAATTTAATTAAGAAACGTGAAGGAGTAAATAAGAAAACTAAACATTTGATTAGTTTTTTTATGATTCACTATATATACGGCTAATGCGAAGATGCTGCTGTTGCATCAAAAATATTTCAATACTGGTAGGAGTGAGTAAGATGGCAACGGCATACGTTTTGATCAACTGCGAGCTTGGATCGGAGCAGTCAGTAATCGACCAGATAAAACCAATTGAGGGCATAAAGGAGGTCAGAGGTGTCTTTGGGGCCTATGACGTTCTCACAAAAATAGAGACGTCTTCTGCTGAGAAACTACGTGAGATCATAACTTGGAAGATTCGTAAAATCGATAGAATTCGCTCAACATTGACTTTGATGGGAATTGAAGGGCAGGAATAAACCATGTCCATTGCGTATTTTTTGATAAACGCAAAGCTAAACCATGAAGGAGAGATAATTGATAAGGCAAAATCCGTCCTCAAGAATTCAAGTCTGCAGTCATATGAGGTTCAGGGCGTCTTTGGAATATACGACATCATAGTCAAGATGTCAGCTACAAATGACGATATTTTACGCAAGATCGTACTTGAAAAACTCAGAAAGATTGAAAACATCGAGTCGGCCATAACAATGATGGTAAACGAGGAACAGGAATAATGCCAAGCGCCTATGTCATCATACATTGCGAGCCTACAGAGACATACTATGTAATTAGGAATCTAAAATACATCCCGGAAGTAAAAGGTGCAGATGACGTATTTGGTTATTATGAGATAGTCTGCAAAGTGGTGGCAGATACACAACGGGAGCTGGAAAAAATCATCACAGCAAAAATTCGAAAGATCAAGTACATAATAAGCACGATGACTCTGACTGTAGTCGAAGGACAGGGCTAGTTTTGTTGCATAAATTCATTCAAATATTGCACAATGTAATGAACATCTGTTAGATTTACTGGTGGATAGTTTTATCTTATTTTGATTTGTATGATTAGATCTGGCCGTATCAAGCATTTACAAGGCTATTTTTGAAGCAAACCTAGATGCAAGACTAGAAGAGTTGCTGATAAACCTGCTAAGATACAATTCGTCTGCAAGTGTCCAAGAACCAATTCGAATTTTTTTGTACAATTACCAGATAATGTCAGATAATTTTTGGGAAATGTACAAAAAGGCAAAATCGCATGAAGATGTCCTAGAGTGTTACTACCAGTTTTCAAAGAACCAGTGCACCATAATCGAAACATTGCTTTCCAATCTAAAGCTCAGTCTAAATGAAGACCACCTAAAAGAAGACTTGCACCTAATGCTAAAAGATGCCTTTACTTTTTAGGAATTGAATAATTTTTATCCAAATACAAATTTGTAATAGAAGATGACAGGCAGTGATTCGGACAAGATTGCAAAAAAGATTCTTTTTGATCCTGTTGATTTTAAGCTCACAGTTGCAAAGCACTTTCTCCATAAAATTCCAAACAAAATACCAAATAAAGATCTAGAGCATTTTCTCTGTGAAGTAAATGTAGAGACGTTCTTGTTTTTTTGCTCCAGTTCAGTCGACATAGTAAAACGCGAAATAAATGAAAAGTTCAAGCTGTTTGATAAGGAAAATGTCTTTTACATTCATGGTGTAAGAAAAAAGCTCTCAGACTCTGGCGACCAGAAAAAAACAAAACAAATCATTGCAGATTATTTTACAACTCCTACTCATGCCAAAACCACAAAATCTGGTTGGAATGCAAAACAGAGCAGCTTGTGGAGATTGCAAATTCTAAGAAACCAGGCCACGCATGGCCACATCCTCAAGAAAACCAGTGGTGGAAAGGCCCTAAGTTTTGTTTATGTAGTACGTGAATACAAAAAGCATAGAAAGACGCCATATCTTCTCAAAGAACTGACCAAAAACCCAAAAAAATACTTTGGAGAAATCTTTGATGATTTGTGTGAGTTTGTCAAAAAAACCAGAAAAATAACTGCGCCTAAGATACAATCACAGTATCATAAAAAACGAATTTATGATTTTATACCTGATTAAGACCAGATTTTAGAAAAATTAGTTACAAAATTCTTGCATACTATAATTAGCTTTATTTACCGTCCAAATGTCAGAAGCACCAATGACAACCGCAGACAAATTCGGAATTGCTTTTTCAATAGGATTTACTGTTGCACTGATTGCAATTGCCATGTCACTTTCGGCAATGAGCCAATCACCAGCTCCAGTAGCTACAACCCCACCACCAGTACCGGTTCCAGAACCTCTTTCTACGCCTCAACCAACACAACCTACAAAAACACCAGTTGCAGGGTATGACAGATTAACGTCCATTCAGGATCCAGGTATTGGTCATGAATCACATCAACTTGCAGTAATTCTAGCTCCAAGCGACAAAGTTTATTCTGGAACTTTGATGTATGACGCATCTGAGCCAATTCAGCTAGTCGCACTCACCGGGCCTTTGGCACCAGGTGAAGACATGGGCCAACCGATTTGGACTCCAGACGGAGAAACCAAATTTGCATTGACTCTTGTTGATCCAAAAAATTCTCGTGGAGAATGGAAATTTGCAGGAAATGCACTTGCAGTACACACAATGAAGACTAGTCCATTCATAGTAGACTACAAAGTCGATTATGAGGAGATGTCAGCAAGCGACACTGTCAAGACAGGTACAATCCAGTCAGTTCAGGATCCAGGTATTGGTCATGAATCACATCAACTTGCAGTAATTCTAGCCCCAAGCGACGATACCTATTCAGGTATTCTAGCCTACTCAGCATCTGAGCCAATTCAATTAGTATCATTGAGAGGCCCACTTGCATCTGGAGAAACTGCACCAGCAATTTGGACTCCAGACGGAGAAACCAAATTTGCATTGACTCTTGTTGATCCAAAAACATCAATGGGAACATGGGAGTTTTCAGGAAACGCGTTAGCAGTACACACAATGAAGACTAGTCCATTTACTGTAAGCTACTCAGTTAGCGCTACAGCAACCCCAGCAGAGCCTGTTTCAGTGGAAGAACCAGTTATGGAAGCTGCCCCAATGTCAGCTGAAGTTTCAATCCCAAGTGGATCTTCATTACCAGATTGTGTGGAAACTAACGAGTGTTACATACCATATCTAGTCACAATTAGCGTTGGTGGAACAGTCACATGGACAAATGATGACACTGCAGTACACACAGTAACTAGTGGAACAGTAACCAGTGGACCAGACGACATATTTGACAGTAGCATTGTTATGGCAGGCAAGACATTTGAGCACACCTTTGATGATGCTGGTACTTATGACTACTACTGTACATACCACTCCTGGATGACAGGACAAGTAGTTGTGGAATAAATCCACAAATTCATAATTTTTATTTTTTTAACTAAAATCAGGCTATTTTGGAGACGTTTTGTTCCAGATCCGAAACCAGTTTTTCATAATCGGCCCTGTTCCTCCCAAGGCTTGCAAGCTTTTGTAGTTCTACATCGCCTAAATTTTTGTTGATCTGTTCTGATTGCCCTTGCAGCCTCATTTCTGCCATGACAAAAAGTCTGTTGTTTTCCTTCCAGAGGTGTTCTCTTACATGTCCAATATAGTCACTAATGTCTGTAACAAGTTTTTCATAGCGACCAGACTCTAGGTATTCTTTTGTAGATTCTTCCATTCTGGCTGCAATCTGGCGCGTCATTTCATGTTCTAATAGCATTACGGCAATAGGGCCCGTGTTCTGAGGAAACCCATGTTTTTCAAGCGCGGGAAAAAGAGACTCTTCTTCTTTTCCGTGATGACATACGTTTGTAAAGTTTTTTGAAAAATCAATTACTGGTATGAGAATTGATTCCGGAATGGTTTTTCCTGCCTTTAGCAGTTGCAGCGTTGCCTCCATTGCCCTCACTATCTTTTCTATAAGATCGTGATCTTTTTTTAGCGAAGCAGTAGACATCATACGGAACGGCTTGTAAATCTCATTTAAAGTTAGTTTTGATTTTCAAGATAGTTATTTTGAGCCCCACAAAATATCCCATTTGTAGGTGTAGTAGTTTAGGACATTTGAGCAGATTTTTCCATAGTTTTCAGCAAACTGGTTTGCCTCATTTTGCGTTCCCTCAAAGATTGCCATACCGCCAGTCTCGTTTCCAAATGGGCCAGACCATATGAACTTGCCATTTTTGGTCCAACTATCAATTAGCTCAAGTACCTGTGGTACGATTTTTTCAAGCTCAGCCGAATCTGCATTCTCCTTTAGCTGACTAACAAGAACCCAAAGCTCTTTTCCTGCTACTTGCTGTACTGTTTGCGACATAGAATGGTTTCAACTTTTGCAGAAATTAAAACTAGTGAAGCTTCTACCTTGTTATTTTACAATTCTGTACTAGATTTGTGTAATGAGATCAAGTAAAGTCGTCTAGTGAGTTTTCCCGTAGTGGCTGTGCGTCAAAGCCCATTTTGGTCAGCGAGTTTGCAAATTCTTCTACAAAGCCATGAACCGTGTAGATTTTTTCTGCACCAGTTTTTTTGACCAGCTCAACTAATTCGTTGTAATCGCAGTGATCGCTCAGAGGTACAGAATAGTCGTTTTTCCTGCCATATGACATATGAGGGGATGTTGCCCACCCTGAAAAGCCAATCGTTACTGCCCCATACTTTGACTTCATTTGCTTGATGAATGGGTTGTTTTCTGACATTAGTGGGCATACCATGACCCAAGGCTTTTTGTCAAGTAGTCCGCTTGATTCAGCCTCTGTGTGGCCAAGTCCTGCCTTGAGTTGGATTCCAAGCCGTCTGTGCAAGTCATTCATTTCCTTGACTGAATCATGATAGTACAATGGCTCCCAGTGACCAAAAAGATGAGAGAGTGTCTGTGCCTTTCCGAGCTGATACCCAAGTAATAAAACCGGCTTTCCTTTGTGGTACAATTCGGCAATTATCTCGTTGACTCTTTTTACTACTTCGTCCACCTTTGGAAAGACAAATTCTGGTCTGCCAAATGTAGATTCGGTTATGAGTATTTTGCATTTTGGGATACTGGCCCCGCAAAGAAATCCGCGATCCCTAGTACAAACATCTCCGGTGTAAAAGACATCATCAAAATGTAGTCCTCTTGCCCCAAGTATGTGTCCAGAGTCATGCAAATTAAAATCATCGAGGGATTCTACGTGGTTTAAGAGATCATGGCCTCGAAGTGTTGCAATCTCGCGGGTCTCACGTGTTGCCAAAATCAGGCCCTCTTTTTTGTTTGGAAGATGGTCCAAGTGTGCGTGTGAGACAAAGTTTACACTTTGTGGCGTTGCAAACCTCGGATCTAGGTTTACTGTTCTACCATTTGTAAAACAAACAATGCCGTTTTTTGTCATTCGAACACGGGTCAAGACAACGCATGAACATTTGCGTCCGATTTAAGTTTCGGGTTTGACTAGATGTTGACAAAACAAATAACAAAAATGATTCTCACAAAAATGATAGGAGGGGTTGAGTGCCCAACGCGCTTCCCGACCAGAATCCGAAGCGACACCATTGTGCCTTTGCAAGAGTTTGTGCAAGCGTGTGCTTGCCACCGGTCAAAAGACGCAATTGGACACTCTGTTTTTCTCTTACATTTTTCGAATTAGTATTATTGTACACACAAATTATATAATATAGATCACAAGAAAAACAAAAATTTGTTTAAAATATAGGCATTTTATAAAGAAAATACCTAAAATCTATTCAAATGTAATTAAATTCACTTAACAGTTGTCAATACGCTTGCTTACGATGAATGCCGGACTAGGTCTGATTTTTGTTTTTGTGTATTCTCAGTACGCTCGCTGCCGCCTAGTCTGTTTCTTAGAAGACAGATGCCGCCAAAGGTCAAGGCCACCGATATCATATTCATAACAGTTATCGTCTCACTCAGTATCAGAGCTGCAAACACTACACCTAAAACAGAGTTTGTAGAAAACAGCAAAATCGTCCTCACCCCGCCTATTAGGCGCAGTGAGACTAGGAACAACATTGTTGCAAGACCGGTTCCGCCGATTGCAAACAATGCGATTGGACCCAAGCTAAGAAGATCCATATTAAACGGAATGTGAAACACTATCATCGCGGCTACTGCGATTGTTCCTGAAACAAGAGATGTGATTTGTGTGATTCGCTTTGAGTCAATTTTGTCGCTTAGGTATCTGCAAAGCATCACATCTAGAGCATAAAATGTCCCTGATGCTATAATCAGAATATCTCCAATAACTATTTCCGATATGACCATGCCATGAGAATAAAAGTCGTATGCTACAGGCAAGACCATCATTCCAAGCAACATCATAACAAATGGGCCAATCTCTTTTTTTCGCAGATTTTCCTTAAAGATCACCATCACGATTAGTAATGAGAAGACGATCTCGCCGTTGCTGAAAATTGACGCATTAGCTGCAGTTGAGTCTTTTAGGCCAAAAAAATAAGTAATCAGCGCAATTACTTCTGAGATGCCAATCACCGCCAGTAACACAAGATTTCGCCTTCCAAGTGAAGCGATTGGTTTTGATTTTCTTGTAAACGGTGTAAAGAAGGCGCCGTTTATGATGTAAATGCATGCCGCCAGCGTCACAGGGTGGATCTCAAATCCCACCTGGTTGTCAACTAGCGGCTTTGCCAAAACATGCACTAGTGATGCCAATACTGCTGAAATTAGGATTAGAACGTATCCAAGTTGAAAGGAATTTTTATTCTTGGAAATAGTCCTTAACGGATCCCATGCCATTTCCAACTACGGTAATGGAAGGATCCTAATATCTTGATCCTAATCTATTGTTGAGTGCAAACGGAGAGAATAGAGCTTGAGCTGAAATCTTCTTTTGGCAAGTGGAGTGTTATTACGATCTTGTCTTTGAGAATGTCGATTTTGATGTTATCAAAAATCGATCTATATTTTGTGATTTTTTTGCCGTCTGGTGCTGCAATATATCCTGAAGGAACAAGCAGGCCTTCCTTGATTAACGAGTTTACCTTTCGGTACCCCGAGGTTTGGGGAATGTTGCATTTTTCAAGGATTTGTGAAACAATCAACGAGTTCCCATTTAGTGCACTAAGAATTTTCTTTTTATCATCATCACCAAATGATTCTAAAATAGTCCTAGTTAGTTCGGGATTTTCAATTAGAACCCAGTTTTCTCCATCCATTAATTTGATTTCACACACACTCCTAAGGAATTTTTTCTCTAGTCCGTCTGTGCTTGGTCCAAAAAATTCACGCAGTACGATATCTAGTTTTTGAAACTCCTCTATTGATTGGGTTAGTGAAATGCCGTATTTTTCAGATAATCTATTTTCAATTTTTTTAATAGTTCTATCACCCAAGTTTTCTCTAATTGTAGTGTCTAATGACTTTAGCAAAAGTCGGTCGATACCTACCATGGAAATAGATTTACATTCTTACTATATTACCATTTCTAGTAATGCCCAGAACTTGGTAATGTGACTAGCATGTTTCCAAATTTGGGAATAGATCATTTGTGCGTGGCATTAAATTACGAATTTTTAAGCATAAATGGATCAGGATATCAGGCCGCTAACCTATATCTGAGCTGATGCAGTCCTAACACCACTAGGGCAACAGATGAAATGTGAAACAGACTAATCGGCTCTAGTAAATATACTCCAGAATAAAAAACTCCAAAGATTGTAGTTGATGAAAAAATTAGAATGGTTCGGACCGCACCAATCAACCTAACTGCCATTACAAAAAACAAGACACTGCCGCCTATGCCCGCAATGCCAACAAAAGAGAGAAGTGAGAAGTTGGAGTGATCAATTGTAAAGTCGGTCTGGAAAATTAACATCAGAATAAAGATAAAAGCTGCGCCTGAAAATGACATTATTTGAACTACACTAGTGGTTTTTATCATACTAGCACGTTTTGCAATAAAAGTGCACAGACAATAAATGAATCCAGAGATTAAAATCAAAATATCCCCAAAAACAAATTCTGAAAATGCAAAACTCTGATTATAAACATCTGAACCAATTGGAAGAAAAATCGCACCCACAACTATAAGCGTCAATGGCAAGAGTTCTTTTTTTGCCAAGCATTCTTTGCAGATCAACATTCCAATCAATATTGTAAAAACTGTTTCACTGTTAGCTAGAATGGATGCATTTGTTGCACTCGTTTCTTGCAATCCAAAAGAAAAAACAAGAGTGGATGAAGCAGAAGCTACACCGTAAATTATGAGGATGGGCCAAGATGATCTTTTAATTTTAACTCGTGGTTTTTGTAATTTTGCAAGCGGGGTAAAAAATATTCCAGTCATCAAGTACATTATTAAGACTACCAAAAGTGGCTCAGTTGGAAGGATTCCATCTGTTCCAGGATCAACTATTGGTTTTGTAATTACATCTGGTAATGCAGATAAAGCAGCAGAAAGAATAGCAACTGTAAAACCTAACGTAGTAGCAACTTTGATTCTCGGAAATCTAGAAAAAACAGAACTAAGATTTACAAGATATAACAAATTTATCATATTCCCATACCACCATTTCCACTTTTGAAAATGACGTTTCTCAGATTTAAGATTTCATTGCATATAAAGGGCAGATAATTATCATATAGATCTAAGTCAGGCTCAGAAGTAATTTCTGTTAGAATATTTGTTGATTAGTTAGCACATTTTTAAATGACGTTAGGGAAATCGATAATTAGTTTTGTCAAAATCAAATCCTACACCAGAGCATATTGGAAGCAAAATTGATTATAAGATACTTGTGATTATATTTTGTCTAGGTTTAGTGTATCACGTCATCAACATTTCCATTAAGGACATAACAGAAGAATTCAACGCCATTGACATAATTGAGTTATCACTTCAATCTGCGGTCATAGTAAGCGCTTTTATTATTTCAAAATTATATTGGCCTAGCAAGGTCTTTGGAAAGGCATACTTTGCATTAGGCATAGCATTTGGGATGTGGTTTATTGCCGAAGTTTTGTGGCAAATTTACGAGAATATCTTGTTTATAGAACCATATCCGTCTTTTGCAGATATTTTCTATTTTGCATTTTACCCGTTCGCGCTATACCACATGATTACAAACATGAAAGGCTTTGAGGTGAAAATAACCAAAAGAACAGTAGTTTGGATGGTTTTAATTCCAGTTTTTATTCTCACCGTTTATTCATATATTGCAATTGAAGAATGGCATGATATCGGTTTTGATTATTATTACACGATGATCTTTGTCTCAATAGCTTCTGTTTCAGCTTCTTTTGCTCTTTTGGGCACCCAAATGTTCAAACAAAGTGCACTTGCGGTAGTTTGGTCACTTCTTGCCGTCGGATTATTCCTACACATATTTGCCGATATCTGGTATTATTATCTTGAAATATTTGGTCAATACACAGACACCCATGTAGTGAATGTGTTTTGGCAGGCAGGATGGATGGTTATTATTTATGCGCTATACAAACATCAAAAAGTCTTGTGAGGCGTACTTGCGAGTTTAATTACGCTTGAGTACTGATGTAAATCAATCATGTTTACAAAATTTTCAAAATCAGGTGATTCTGATATTTCTGGGACAAATATTTCATCTTGAGATTGATTTGAATCTGTCAAAATTGTGCCTTCTTCTTTCAAAACTTTTCTCATTTTTTTGTCAATTGAAAATATACGTTGATGAGTTAGCCCATCGTAAAAATTCAATCCGTTACATCCTGTTTCCACAAGCTTCTCATTAACCTCATGTGGTTTTAGTTTGGTTGGATCAATGGTATTTGATGCAAATGCAAATGCCCACTCTTGACCAAAAAGCGGCGTGTATGCAGTGTATGGTTTGACAAAAGCAAAGACTTGTTGCAATGTTTTCACTATAGAGGCAAATCTTGTGGAATATCTGAAATCTGCAGAGTTTGCCGCCGTGATAAAAGCTCCATCAGGCTTTAATTTTTGACTGGCTAATTCAAAAAACTCTTTTCTGTACAATGGGGCGGCAATGTCATCGTGGTGGGGCATTGTCGTATCCAAGAATATACAGTCATATTTTGAATCGGTGTTTGAAAGAAACTGTCTAGCGTCTTCATGGTATAATTTTGTGCGAGGATCTGAGAAGGATTCTGCCGCATAATTGTAGAACTTTTTACAAATATCCACTACTTCTTTGTCTATGTCCACTATGTCTACTCTTTCAACGGCACTATGACGTAGGACTTCACGTAATGTTAAGCCGGTACCGCCACCACCAATAAAGACAGTTTTTGGTTTGGACTGCGTTATCATAGCTGGGTGGACCAGACACTCATTGAAAATATACTCTTCTACCTCTGAGGATTGTGGATCGCCATCTAAAAACAAGACATTCCCAAAGTCTTTTGTTTTAATGATTTCCAGTAATTGGTATTTCGTCTTTTTTGATAGTATACAGTCGTCTACTTTATGAAAGATTTTCTCTCCTTCGCCAATGTCCACGTATTTCCACATTTGAAAATAGTGATTTTTAATATTTAATAAAGTTCTCTATACTGCCAATATCCGGATTTAATTGTAGAAAATTCCCATTTAACCTCCCAGCATATCATGAATTAATAATCTAACATGGTAAGAACATAGTATTTAGCTATTATCAAAGCACATAGTTGAAATGTAATTTATTTTTGGAAAAAATAGAGGCTCCTATTTTCCAATTATGGGAATATTATTTGATTCTAAGATTGACAAACGGCAAGTACTGTGCTTGCATCCAAATCCTTTTTTGGCAGCTCAAGTGTTATGGTAACTTTGTTTTTTACTATATCGATTTTGATCTTATCAAAAACAGATCTATACTTTGTGAGTTTTTTGCCATCATCAGTTACAGCATATCCTG
>DASWKH010000091.1:0-4644 GCA_036396715.1 Candidatus Nitrosotenuis sp. | reverse complement strand
TCTAAATTATCATAAATTCAGTTAAAACACGAATAATCTATCACTGGCTTTTTCGGCACTGAATTTTTATTTATAATGAAACTATCAATATGTGATGATCCGACAAAACCGCCCCGACCTAATTTATGCCAATTTCTTTTTCACAGACATTGTGGGCCTCTCAAACCCAAACATGTCTACTACTACCCAGTTCAAAAAACTAGAGGTTCTAAACAAGATCATCCAAGAATCTAATGCCTACAAAAACACGCCAAAAACTGACATGATAACCTTTCCTACGGGAGACGGAATGTGCATCGGATTTACAAAAGATCAGGAAACTCCAATGCTCTTGGCGTTTGAGCTGCACAAAAAACTATACGAATACAACAAGGGAAAGATCCCATCCGAAATAATCCAGATAAGAATCGGGCTTGCCGGGGGAAACTGCTTTACCTTCAAGGACATCAACGAAAACATCAACGTCTGGGGACCGGGAATTATTGTCACAAAAAGAATAATGGATATTGGGGACGCAAACCACATACTTTTGAGTCAGAGATTTGCAGAAGACCTCAGAGAGCTATCCGACGAGTACATGAAAATTATAAAGCCAATCCAGGACTACGCCTTCAAGCACGGAATCACAATGCTTGTCTATTCTGCGTATGGCCAGGGCTTTGGAAATCCCATTCCACCAAAACAAGAACAATTAGAAAGCATGATGCAAAATGAGATAATAAAACTTCAAAACACCGCCCTGTATCCGTGCGTTGACGTGACACTTGAGCTGGCTAACCCAAAATCAATGTCATTCCACCACAAAAGAACATATCAGATCAGAAACATCTCCGATGAGCCAATAAGGTACGTTCTGCACGGAATCGCAACAGATGTTGAAAAAAACGACGTCTCTGATCTAAACATCAAGACATATGACGAGTCAGGAGAGGAAATGAGAATATCAAGCATCAATCTGAACCAGCCGTTCTGCAAGGAGTTTAGCACGGTTTTCAAAAGGCCAATCCTCAAAGGCCAAGAAAGCAGGGCTTACACACTAGAATACGATGTCGAAGAGCCGGAAGGATTCTTTGAGAACAATTTTGCCATAGACTGCAAAAAATTCATCCTAAGATTTGCCTACAACGAAGGCGACCTGCAAAAACATCCCCAGCTTTATTACCTCAATCAGGAAACCGAAGAAAAAACTCCCGATGAGGCAGTACCAATAGTTTCAAAAAACGACTCAAAGACTACGCTTACATGGGAAAAAGAAAATCTAGTCAAAGGACAGACCCTCCGACTAGAATGGCAGGCTAGACAGTCTGACTGAGGGCGGCAATGTTTATGATATAGTTTGCGACTTCTACGTCGGATATGGCTGTGTAGCTACCCTCGGTGAATTTCTTTATTGCGTACCAGTCCTGTATTCCTAGCCTTTTGTCGGCAAGTATTCCACCAAGGAGTATCATGTTTATGACCTTTGACATGCTCCACTCCTCGCCGGTATACGAAAAAAGATACCTCTGGATTTCTTTGAGCTTTTCCTCAATTACTCCTTCGACGGATATAGTTATTCTGAGGGTTCTGCCCTCCCTTGAACAACGTTTCAGGTAATACTTGCTCATATTACTAGTTAGCAGGCCCAAAGACATATCTCCTATTCAGCTTTAATGCGAAAATTTCAGCTGGTTTTAGAACAAATATAGGATCATTTTGTTTGAATACAAACAAAATACAAACTTTCTGCTAATGACCTTGAAGTTTTTAATTCAGTTCATTAAGGACATATGTGTTGTCTGATAAAATTGCAGCAGAGTTTTTGGAACTATCGAGTGAGCAGCGGCTTGGTATTATTCAGATGCTCTCATCAAAGAAGTCAAAACTCTCAGAAATTGCAAAGAAACTTGACTCTACGAATTCGGAAGCACATAGAAACCTAAGCCGGCTTACAAAGGCACAGATCATCTCAAAGGACGGCGATGGAAACTACCATCTTACAGCATACGGAAACATGCTTTGCCTGATGATTCCATCTTTGCGTTTTTTTGGAGATAACAAAAAGTTTTTCTCAAATCATGGCTTTGGAAGCCTACCTGCAAACTACATTCAGGCAATGGGCTCGCTTGCAGATTCAAAGCGCATATCTGGATACGTAAGGGTAATGGAATGCTGGAAAAACATTTACCAAAACGCTACAAAATACATCTACAACATACTCAATGAGGTATCATATGATTCTGAGACAATCAATATTGTAAAAGACAAGCTAAAGTCTGGAATGGCCATTAACACCGTATTCATCGAGAACGCAGTCATTTCTGATAACAGAAAAGATATTTTGGAAAATACGGAACTAGGGAAATTGATAAAAAACAGCCATCTTGAGCGAAGATTTAGCAAAGATGCCTCGATTGTCATGGTCTTAAACGAAAAACAGTCAAGTGTCGCATTTCCGGCAACAGACGGCAAAATCGACATAAGCGAGGTTTTTTACAGTGACTCGCCAGAATTTCATGATTGGTGCCTGAGCCTCTTCAGACACAACTGGGAGCTTTCTACCGCATTTTTTGATGAAAAGCTAAAAAACCAAAGTGGTGAACATTCAAACCATATTTAAATAAAAATCAGTAGTCTATTATCTAATGTATGATCTTTTCACAAATTTTTAGCATGTCTGTAAAATGTATACCAAAAACTACAGTCATTGCACTGACACTGGCATCGGCATTTTTCTTGATTGGCGCCAACATGGAATACTCTTCTGCTCAATACATGCAAATGGTTTCACCATACATGGTATCATTTACTGTAGACAAATCAACAGTAACTGCAGGCCAAACGATTACCTTTTCTGGAATTGTCGCCCTAGCAAAGACCGGAACAGTTACCATCACAATTTTGGATTCACAATCTAATGTCGTCTTGACAGAGCAATCCATAGTAACAAACGAACTTTTTTCACACGCACTGTCCACAACAAATCTAAATCCTGGAACATACACTGCAAAAGCACAGTATGGAGATTCTAGCAAGCAACTAACGTTCAAGGTTACTACAAGCGGGACAGATCTTTCAATCCAGATAATCCCATCCAAAAATAATCCCGCCACGATTAAGCCTGGCACAATTCTAAGCTACACAATAAAGGCAATTAACAACGGACCAAACCCATCTACTACAAACGTGGTCGCATCTATTTCCACTTCTTCAGGGCTTCTTTTTTACCAACAGACTTCAGAGTGCATAACAATTAACAAGCAAATACGGTGTTTTTACGACGCCTCAATACCTGCACAATCAAGCGCTAGCAAGGTTCTAGGAATACAGGTGACCAGCAGTGCAGCCCAAAGCCAAACGATAACTGCACAAGTCTCAACAAACGGAATAGAAACCAACCCAAACAACAACATGGCCACACTGAACGTTTCAATATTTGTAGACGATGACAATGATGGGATACCAAACTCCTCAGACAACTGCCCAAGCGTGCCAAACCCATCCCAAGATGACTCAGACAAAGACGGAGTTGGTGATGAGTGTGACTCCAAGCCCTGCTTTGGCTCCTCACTGGAAGTGGATCTGAAATCCTATACAAACCAAGACACAATCTACCTTACCGTAATTGCCCCAGACGCAAACTCTAACACAAAAACAAAAGATACAATCAACGTCGTGGCAAGCCATCAGACAACCTCAAAGAATCTCTCCGTATTGGAAACCGGCTCTGACACTGGAGTATTTACCACGTCTTTTAAGGCAAGCGATATCATTCCAACAGGCTCTGGCGCCATCACCATAACCTATTTTGATGGATGCAAAAACCAGGACTACCAAATACAAGCAAATGTTCAAGGCCAGCAGCAAACCGTGTCCGGCTCTGATTTTGAGCTGCAATTTCTCTCAGACCTGCCACAAAACGTAAACTCTGATGATATCTTTACGTTTCAAATTTTGTACAGAAATCTTGGGCCTGAGATGGCACAAAGCTACAGGACCGTAGTAGAGATTTCACCAGGGTTGAGGTTTGATGAAAACTATTTTTCAGCAACGCGTACCTATCAGGGAAGCAAAGCATTTTCAAATTTGGGCAATTTGGTACCATATGTTGATTCCACACCGCAATACAGAATCATAGTCAATAACGCTGCTACTGGAACGCAGTTCATCAAGGTAATCGTAGATAATGTAAACGAGCTTGATCCTAATTTATCAAACAACTATGTAGAACATTTTTTCCAAGTTGAAGCTCAACAACAAATCCAACAACCACAAGACCAGGACGGTGACGGCATTTACGACACAAATGATTCCTGCATAACACAACCGGAGACATACAACGGATACGAGGATACAGATGGCTGCCCAGACGATGTGCAAACATTGGATTTGAATGAACCGCCTGCACACAAAGAAGACACAATCACCGACACCGACGGTGACGGCATCTACGACACAAATGATTCCTGCATAACACAACCGGAGACATACAACGGATATGAGGATCTTGATGGCTGTCCGGATGATGTAAAAATATTGGACCCTAATGAACAGATACCACACAAAGAAGACACAATCACCGACACCGACGGTGACGGCATCTACGACACAAATGATTCCTGCATAACACAACCGGAGACATACAACGGATATGAGGATCTTGAT
>DASWKH010000090.1:0-2992 GCA_036396715.1 Candidatus Nitrosotenuis sp. | reverse complement strand
ACCAAGAGTGTTATGGAGTTTTTTGTATTGGCTGTGATCCGGGTATAATCGAAATTTGTAGGTTCTCGTTACCACGGATTTAATTGATGCACGACACTAATTTAACAATTGTGGAGAAAAGACGTTGCAGATCTGCTGCATACAATATCAACTATCGTTTTGTGTGGTGTCCAAAATACCGCAAAAAGATTCTAGTTGGCGGTATTGCGGATTTTTTAGATTCATTGATCAGTATTCGTGAGCAGAAAGAGTAGGCGATTTATCCACCGGTTAAAACCGGTGGTCTTCTCGCCCTATTTCGATAAAAATTTCAGTATGAGTCTAAATTAGAGAACTAAATCCAAAGATTTGTGTCAAGCATACTCGCAAGATCGCTATCCAAATCATACGGATCTGTGTTGGCAGTAGATGGCATAGACCTTGATGTGCGATCAGGCCACGTCTTTGGCTTTTTGGGGCCAAACGGTGCAGGAAAATCTACTACGATCAAGCTCCTCACAACACTAATTCCGCCAACAAACGGCACGATTGAAATCTTGGGAATAAATGCAAACAAGAACCCACTTGAGGTCAGAAAAAGAATCGGCGTCGTACTTCAACAGCCAAGCTACGAGCCAAACCTTTCTGTAGAAAACTCACTTGAGAAATATGGAATGATGTGGAACATTGATCGCAAAACAAGAAAGGAACGCGCAGCTGAGCTTATTGATGTATTTGAGCTTGGGGAAATTAGGAAACGAAAAAATGAGGACCTCTCAATTGGCCAGAGACGACGAGTTCAGGTAGCGCGTGAGTTCATGCACGAGATGGATCTCTTGTTTTTAGACGAGCCTACGGTTGGTTTGGATCCTGGCGCAAGAAGAAAGCTGCTTGATTTTTTAAAAAACAAGGCAAAAACAGGCCTTACTATCTTTTATACTACACATGTTTTGACTGAGGCTGAATACCTTTGTGATGAAATTGCTGTAATAGACAAGGGTAAAATTCTGGCAGTTGACACCCCAGATCAGCTAAAAAATACGTTTGGACAAGAAAAAACAATCAAGATTCATCTATCAGACAGGCATCAAAAACTAGCTGAGCTGCTCTCTGAAATTGGTGACTGTATAATTGATTTCAACACGGGAACAGACATCATAATTCAATCAAGTAAATCGGAAATCGTGCTTTCCAAAATTCTTCAAATATTAATTGAAAACAACATCGAAGTAGAAGACCTGTCTGCCGTGCCAACTACACTTGAGGAGATCTTTTTAAAAATAGTGAGGAATTCAGATGCACCCAACAATTAGACTTGTAAATAGGAATCTTACCATTTCATTAAATCCAGGCTTTCTTGTCTGGCAGGTCATTTTCCCACTAGTTTACATCTTTGTTGCGGGCTTTGCGTATACGACACTGATAGATTCGGTTCCATTTGGAAATACAAGTCTGGACTATCCGGCATTTATTGCATCTGGAATGATCGGATTCAACATTATGAACAGCACACTAGTCTCTGGAATCATCATATGGAACGATAGAAGGCATGGAATGTTTGAGCAGATCCTAGTTGGCCCATTTACTCGACGCAACTACATACTAAGCAATGTCTACACGATTGGAATTGTGGGGCTAATTAGCGCCGCAATAATTACAGCAATTGGCTTTCCATTGTTTTTCAAATCAGTGGAATTTAATTTATTGACAATTCCGTTTCTGGTTTTTGCATCTATTGTCGGCTCTATTTTGTTTGGATCAATTGCTTCTGTAATCTCAACCCGGCTCAAGTCAAGTGAGGGATTCAACGTCATTATTAATACGGTATTCCTGTTTTTTGCATTTGTAAGCACGGCATTTTACCCAGCAGAGGGTGCTCCAGAGCCACTTGCTACTGCCTTTTATCTGAACCCGCTTACGTATTTAGTCGACATAATTAGGGCGGGAATCTTTGGAACCATTACTGAATTTGTTATACTGGAGATGGCAGTGCTCATAGTAGCCGCTACAAGCCTGTTCATTATTGCAATTAAGCTTCTCACAAAACTTGATCTGTAAAATCAAAGTAGCCCGGCCCAGATTCGAACTGGGGTCAAGGGCTCCAAAGGCCCCTATGCTTGACCGCTACACTACCGGGCTTCCTGTTAACCACCTTCAAAAACTCCTATTATTGATATTTTCTGTTTGTTGACTATCTCATTTTGATTGCATAAATGAGTTTTTTTAGCGGATCCTCCATTGATGCCAATGTTTTTTTTGCATTTGCTCGCAAGTATTTGTTATCACCGCGTAACATTTTCTCAATAATTGAAACGATCTTCTTTGGGTTTGACTCTCGTATGACTAATTTCTTTCTTACAAGATAATCTTGAACCAAGTTGGGTACGGCATCGTACGAAATCGTCGGAATTCCAAGCAAGGCAGCTTCTGCTGTCATTGTTCCGCCAGAGCCTACAAAAACATCGGTATTTTGTAACAAGGTCTTGCCAACCACCACTTTGCCTAGAATTTTTACTCTGGATCCTAAAGTTTGCCTTAGCATAACGATCTGTGATCTGTATCGTGGCAATACCAAGACACTCTCATTAGGAAATCTTTTAGCTATTTCTTTTATGATTGGCAAAATTTGGCTTTGTTTTTTTTGCACGTAAGCGGCTTGGGCTTCTTCAACTCTTATTAGGATATTCTTTTTACTGCCTTTTTGTCGCAATCCAGTTTTTTTAGAGCTAGTATTTTTTACAATTACGGAAGCATCAATTGCCTTGTATGGTATGATGTTTTTTACATCTATGCCGTATTTTGTAAATTCGTTTTTTGGTATTATCCAAGGAATTAGCAGTTTTTGGATAAGTGGAACGGAAAGGCGCATTACTGCCTCTGCGTGTGGTGAGTCGCAGAAAGCAATGTGTCTTATTCCCAATCCAAAGGAAATCCTTGCCGCTTCAGGTGAGCAGAAGCTAATTGTAAGGTCTGGTTTGAATTTCTGAATCTGTCTGGCCAGTGCAGTCATTCT
>DASWKH010000089.1:0-18034 GCA_036396715.1 Candidatus Nitrosotenuis sp. | reverse complement strand
AGTCATAGGCGTCGAGTCTGCAATTGTTATGATTGCATTTGTAATTGTAGCAGCAGCCTTAGCTTTTGTCGTTCTCAACATGGGTTTCTCTACAACACAGAAAGCAAAGACTACAATAGTCTCAGGCTTAGGTGAAGCAAGTAGCAGCCTAGAGGTTTCCGGCAAGGTCTTTGGTTCCGGTCATGTATCTGCCGCAAAACTCAACGTAACAGCATTCCCAATCAAGATCGCATCTGGTGGCGAATCTGTTAACTTGGCTAATACCACTGCAGCAGTAAAATACCTAAGTAACACACTTAGCTACGACAACATCTACAAAGGAACACTTACCACTACCGCACAAGATGATGGTGACGGAACAGCAGACGGACAATGGCTGCAATTATCAGAAGCAGCTGAGACAGCAAAGCAGGAAGCCTTCATTAATGACAATCCATTCGAAAGTGATGGAAGCAGCTGGCCTTCTGAAACAAAGGCATTCATCTACTGGACTGTAAACAGTAACAACAACGACATTCTAGACCAAGGTGAACATGCTGTCCTGGCAATAGTATATGCTGCCGATGACAGACCAAGTGCCCTCGACAAGGTACGTGCAGAAGTACTAGTTCCATCTGGTGCAGCACTAACTGTTGAAAGACAGGTGCCATCAATTACCACAGAAGTTGTAGACCTCGGATAAACCACTGGAGTGTTTCTATGATCGCTCCAAGCAACCTTTTTTCTTTCTTGACAAAACCGCTGAGTAGCCTCACGCAAACGTTTCGAATGTTTGTAGCAGGCAGTGTAATTGGAATGTATGGACTAGTCTTATACGAAGTCTTTCCAGA
Organism: Candidatus Nitrosotenuis sp.; assembly: GCA_036396715.1. GTDB lineage: Archaea > Thermoproteota > Nitrososphaeria > Nitrososphaerales > Nitrosopumilaceae > Nitrosotenuis. The sequence goes on along the minus strand of DASWKH010000089.1, from coordinate 17,204 downwards.
ATACCTTTTTGATATTAATTACTCGCTATATTATTTTGTAATTCCAGTAAGTGCCATAGCTTCTGTATTGGTGGCATTACCAAAATTTCTAGGTGGCAATTCAGCCCCAAAGCCCCAAGCAGCAGTATCTGAAGAAGATCCACTACTGACTCAGATAATTGGAGACGAGTCACAACCTGCGCAGTCAGCAACATCTGAAGCACAATCAGAAAACATAGACATATCAAAAGTTGGTGGCAGCAATGCAGAGCTTGATGCGCTGCTTGCTGGTGGCTCCGATGCTACTAGTGATACTGTAAACAGTGATACAACTGTCGCTGCAGATACACCGGCATTCGATGAAAGTAGAATACGTGAGCTAATCGACCAAAAGTTTGAACCAGTAGAAAAAGATCTTACCACCTTCAAAAAGGATCTTAACAAGATCAAGGAAGACATGAAGATCACAAAAGAAAGTGTCGATACACTAACTGAATCATTTGAAGGAACACTAACTGACATGAAGGCATTCCAAGCAGAAATCTCAAACCCACTTAACTTTATGAGAAAATACTTTGAAGCACTAGACCTATCTAACCTGTCTGATCCTTCCCTGCCACTAAGACAAGGAATTCTTCAAACCCAGCAGATGGCCCAGAACTATGCAAACAACCAATCACAGAATGTCACGCCTAATACGCAAAACCAAAACAACCCGATGCCAATCATTATGCAAGCAGCAGGAAGCAACACCACAACATCGGTACAAAATCCCCCGTCACCTTCTGCCATAGTAAAGGGAAGTGAGATGGATAACCTCGTAAAGGGATCAGACACTAACAATCCAATGGAGTCTGTCATGAAGCCATTGTTTAACGGAAGTCTCTCAGTTGCAAACATGATGGCAATAATTGAGCTAGTAGGCGAGATGTTTGAGGAAAAAGGTGATGACTGCATCGATTTGCTTGTAGAGCAGTGCAAGCTAATGGGATTAAAGCCAGAAGATGAACACACCATCTACAACATAATCGACATGCTCAAAAATTCCGGCATGTCAGTTGAAGAATCAATATCGCAGTTGTACCGATTTGCAAAAATTGTTGGTCTTAATGACAAAGAAGCAGACGCCTATTATGCAAGGCTTAGTGCACAAAAACGACCGCGTCGTCAGAACACAGGGAGTGATTAAAGATGGGCGCAGGAATAATGACAGAAGGAATCCTCATCATCGCCTCTATTGTAGTTGCCACGACTATGGCGGGAATTATCATGTCGCAGGTAGGCACCTTTGAGTCCACCTTTACTGCTACATCGGAAAGCCAAAAAAACGAAATGCTAACAAAACTCAAAGTAATTCATGCAATGTACAACAGCACCGCTTCTCCTGAAACCTTGGAGGTATGGGTAAAAAACATCGGAATTGATCCGATAACGGCCCCAACTTCGATGGATGTCTACTATGGCGAAACAGGATCCGCTCAAAGGGTTGCATATGACGAATCGGGCGGGCAAGACACATGGCGTTTTGAGCCTTCAACCCCGCCAACAATGATCCAAAAAATGGACACAATACAAATCAAGATAACGGACTCTGATCTAGCGGCTGGCAATACATATGTGGTTAGAATAACTGCTCCAAACGGCGTTTATTCAGATTATGTTCTTTCAACGTAATTATTGTGAGGAATGAGAATTGGGCCTAAGTATAGTAGTTTCAGGGGGTATAGTGCTATTTGCCCTAGTCTACATTTTATTGACAATACCAGGAGTGGTCAATCAAACGGTTTCAATAACAAGGGCCTCAACTGATATTTCCGAAGTAGAAAACTCCATTCTGAGGACAAACATTGAGATAGACTCACTTGATGCATCTTCCGGCTCTAGCGTGATCAACTTTACCGTCAATAGTCTGGGAGTGGAAAAGCTTTGGAATTTTGCAAAATTCAACCTCATCATAACATATCCATCTGCGTCCGGCACAAACACCGAATCACTAAGCTATGCAGGCATTTGTTCTGGCAACCCCTCCAGTGGAACCTGGTGTGTTGCGTCTATATCAGACGATAATGTCGATCCCAACATACTAAATACAGACGAGACACTAAATGCGCGCTCAAGGGTAAGTCAGTCACTTATTAGTGGAACGGTTAATACCGCGTTTTCTACTGATAATGGAATAGTGGCAGGCAGATCAGATTCGATATAGCAGTTTTTAGAATGCGAGGGGGAAAGCCCGAGCCCTTCAGAGTAGGGATGAAAACGAGCACAGCTGCGATAGACACACAATCAATCAAAATGGTTTTTAGGCAAAACACGACACACAACACCATTGCAGAGAACCTACAAGTTTAGAATATATCCGAACCATAACCTCTCAGCAAAACTGCACTGCGCAGCCGGAGCTTGCAGGTGGGTTTATAACAAAATGGTAGAAAAAATACACTCTGATGGGCTTCATACAAGAAACGATCTGTGCTATTTTCTGATGGAGCTAAAGGAGGCTGAGCCGTGGCTGTACGAGCACCACTCCAAGATGCTCCAGATGGTGGCAGTCCAAGTAGACGGTGCACAGAAATCATTAATCCAGCTGAGAAAAAACGGCAACAAAACAGGCTCACTCAAATTCGCAAGACTCTCAGAATACAGTACATTCACATATAATCAGTCTGGCTTTGAACTCAAGGACGGCTTTTTACACCTCTCCAAAATAGGCAAAATCAAACTAAACCAGCACAGGCAAATCCCCGAAAACTCGGACATCAAACAAATCACCATATCAAAATCAAGATCAGGAAAATGGTATGCATGTGTCGTTGTGGATATAGACGTCGCTCTGCCAAAGATATCGCTCAAACGATCAGTCGGAATCGATGTAGGAATCAAAAACTTTGCATACGATTCGGATGGGTTTGCAACACCAAACCCATTAAACTTGCAAAAGATGCTAAAGCCATTAGTCAGAGCTCAAAGAAAAATATCAAGAAGACAACCAGATTCAAACAACCACAAAAAGGCAGTACGATTCTATCAGATAATTCATGAGCGAATCAAAAACCGCAGAAAAGACTTTTTGCACAAAATATCCACTATTTATGCTAAAAAATACGATGTGATATTTGTAGAAAGACTGGCAAAACTGAACATGGTAAAGAATCACAGACTGGCAAGAAACATTCTGGATTCAGGATGGGGCATATTCACAAACATGCTTGACTACAAGACCATGAGAGTTGAGGTCCCTGCAAGGAACACAACTATGCAATGTTCAAGGTGCGGTAACATGGTGCCAAAATCTTTAGCCGTTCGAACTCACAAATGTGATGCGTGTGGTCTGATACTTGACAGGGATCACAACGCAGCAATCAATATTTTGATAAAAGGATTAGAAATTTTTGGACTGTCGCCTCAAGCGATCATATCAGTACCGCAGGAACTGCGGGAATTGACGCCTGTAGAGATCTCAAAGAGGTCAAGGAAGCAGGAAGCCACGATCTTTAGCGAGTGGTAGCTCACTATTCGTTCGAAAAAACCAAACACGATCTTATAGCAAATTTTTTTTCAGAATAAATATTGAACATTGTAGCGGACCTACCGTATGTTATAGACACTAATTGGAGGAATTTAGTTGACTGAAATAATTCCGTGTGGAAATGAGGAAGTAGACAGACAGTTTGGCGGCGGAATACCATTTCCAACACTAATGCTAATTGAGGGGGACCATGGAACAGGCAAAAGTGCTCTGGCTGCCCAATTTATGAAAGGATTTTTGGAGTCTGGCAAAAGAATTCTTTGCGTTACTGAAAACACGGTAAAAGAATACATTGAAAACATGAAGGCAATCACGTTTAACTTTTCAACAGCATTTTTGAGAAACAGATTGACAATCATGCCGCTCCACATGTATGGAGTACAGTGGGACAAAGAACAGTCTTCATATCTTCTCCCAGTTGTCGGCAAATACATTGGAAACAGCTTCAAAGAACACAACTGTGTAGTAATTGATTCACTGTCTCTTCTGACTGTTTTTTCTGATGCAAGTAGAATCTTGGAATTCTTTACACAATGCAAATATCTTGTCGCACGTGGAATGAGTATCATTATTACGATTCATCCAGAAGACATTCCACCAGATCTTAGAATGAGAGTAAAGGGCGGAGTGGATGTATACCTAAAACTGGGCTCAGCTTCTGTTGGTGGAAGGGATGTCAAGACACTAAAGGTAGTAAAACTAATTGGCGCCAAAGAAAACACAGAATCTGGTTTTGCCTTTGATGTAGACATGACTTTTGGCATAAAGATTGTCCCAATCTCGATGGCAAACGCCTAGGTGGGTCATGGAGGTCAAATAGAACTTGCCCCTCGATTTTTCGCAAATAAAGGACAAAAAATTCACCGATGAGATCAAAAAGTCACCGCATCTTATGAACTATCTTGAAATGTACACAATAAGAGGAAACCCACTTCCATTGTTTACTGAACAGCTACAATCAGAGCACAAAAAACTCAAGGAGCCAAACCTGCTTTACCCAACTGCAGATCAGTCATACGTCCACATCAATCCGAACACCACATCCGATGATGGCTACATGGAATATGTCATAGTTGAGCCAGACATGCCTGATAGAAAAATCATGGAGCTTGCAGACAGGATGTTTGCAGTCCATTCAGCAGATTTAGTTCCACCAGCTGAAATCACGGAACGATTCAACATGGTTGAAAACTATCTCAAAGAACATACCCAGACAACTGATACATCTGTTGATTACAACAGCCTAGGTGATATTTACAAGCTAAAGATGTTGCCAGTAAACAAAAAGGACTGGGCTGGATTCCGATACCATTTCTTGCAGAAAAGAGCAGGAACTGGGCTTCTTGATCCATTCCTTGCAGATCCAAACCTTGAAGATATTTCCATTGTTGGAGCAGGAAACGTCTATGTCATACACAAGTCATTTGGCGCACTCAAATGTCCTTTGTTTTTGGGCGTGGAAGAAATTGACGAACTAATAGTTAGCATGTCAGAACAATTTGGCAAAACTGTATCTCACGCAAAACCAGTAATCGACGCAGTACTTCCTGATGGATCCAGACTTAACGTTGTATTTGGTAAGGACATTAGCAGAAGGGGAACCAATGCGACTATCAGAAAATTCGCAAGCACGCCACTTTCTATTACACAGATCTTAACATCAAAGGCACTCGACTTTCGCGAGGCTGCTTACATGTGGATGATGCTCGCAGAAGGATCTAGCGTATTTATCAACGGAGAAACAGCATCTGGTAAAACTACTACGCTCATGGCACTTACCGCATTCATCCCATCAAACTGGAAAATAGTGACAATTGAAGATACGCCTGAAATTACCCTGCCTCACGCAAACTGGATTACAGAGCAGACAAGGGACACGGGAAACGAGGCATCAAGTGTCACAATGTTCGATCTACTAAAGGCATCATTAAGACAGCGTCCGAACTATATCTTTGTAGGAGAAATCAGAGGTGCAGAAGCAAACATTGCCTTTCAGGCTATGCAGACAGGTCACCCAGTGGTAAGTACGTTTCACGCAGCAAACATGACCTCACTCATTCAAAGAATTACAAACCCCCCAATGCTAATCCCAAAAACAAACGTCGAAAACCTAAACATCGCCTTGTTTCAGGGAGCCGTGCAGGCCCCTGGCGGAAAAAGAGTAAGACGTGTTCTTTCAATTAACGAAATCCTAGGCTATAACCCAGATGGTGGAAACATCATGTTCATTCCTGTCTTCAACTGGGATCCAGGAACAGACGAGGTAAAGTTCAGGGGCAAAGGAAGCAGTGCGCTCTTTGTCCAAAAAGTCCTCGAAAAGCGAGGCATGAAAAGAAGGGACGAAGGCTTGCTGTATGAAGAGCTGCAGCTTCGCGCAAACATCTTGCAAAAAATGATGGAAAAAAGAATCTTTAACTTTTATGATGTGTTTGACTCTATATCACACTGCAGAGAAATTGGCCTTGAGGCATTTTACAAGGAGCTGGATTCGCTGTGATACAGATCCCACTTCTCAAAAACTTTTCATTTTCAAATCTACAAAAAGGTGATGAAAAATTTGTTTATTTTGTGGCTTTTTTGTACAGTATTTCCACAGGAGAAATTGGCCCAGTCGATCTAATCAAAACCGCCCGTGAAACCAATTATGGAAAATACAGTCAAGCATTCAGGGAAGTTTTTCAGCTTGGGATTGGATGGGGTTATGGCGTATCCAGATCATTGGAGATGATTGCAGAAAAGATCTCCACAGACAAAAGTGATCCACTCATGCAGCTTTTGATCAAAATAGCCCAAGTCATAAGACTCGGAGACACATTGAGGACATTTTTTGCCGATCAGCTAAAATCTGCACTAATAACCTATAGTATCATATACGAAAGAAAACTTGAAAACGAAAAACTATTCTTAGAAATGTTCTACACACTCATGTCTACTGCGGCATTCATGATTGCAGCAAACTCGATTATGAGCATGTTGATGGGCCAAGAAAACGCAGAAGGAGTTCTTGTAATGTCATTTATCGGTGTTGCAGTAAGCATGGGCGCATTTGTTTTTATGATGTACATAATGTTCCCACGTGACAAGCTTGGTTATTCAACAGCGGATGAGGATTTAAAATTCAGACTCAAAGTTTACATGATGATGGGTGCGGGCACAGGGATCGGTGTGGTTCTTTTGTTTACACAGCTTTTGCCAACTACGCTGATTGTGGGTATTGCGGCAGTGCCACTACTATACCCTGGATTGATTGCAAGAAAGATGGAACAAAAAATAAAAAACCTAAACGAGTGGTATTCAGAATTTATCCGACATTTTGGAGAGATCTACGCAACACTCGGATCCGTTGGAGGATCTTTAGAAGCGGTACTAAAAAGCGATTTTGGACCACTTCAGAAGCATATTGAGCGTTTTAAAAACAGAATTAAGCATAGAATTGAGCAAAAACTCGGCTTTGAGCTGTTTTCTAGGGATACTGGTAGCCAAATAATTGCAAATGGAAACGAAGTGATTTCATACGCAATGGACAGAGGTGGTGATATGAACATTGCAGGAAACTATGTATCCGATATCACAGGCAAGATAAACGAGCTTAGGGCAAAGCGAACTCAGACGTCAAAAACATTTGAGACGATCATGCTGGTCCTTCATGCACTCACACTTTCAGTCTTTGGCTTAATGAACAAACTCACCTCAATATTTTACGAGCTTGTAAGTACTGTGGACGTTCAAAACGATGCAATACAACTCACTCCAATTGACCCAGAACTTATGGCAGTAATGATGCCACTGATGATTATAATGACCTCTGTAATATCTGCAATGGCATTAAAAGTAGCTCAAGGCGGTCTATACAAGACCGTCTTCTATCACATTGGCCTTCTAATGGTGATAGGTGCTGTTGTAATGTTTGTGATGGACACACTACTATCGGACTATTTGGCAACCCATGTGCTAGACTTTGCACCAGTCCCTGCACCAGCCCCATAGTTTTGTATGAATAAACTAAACACACATCATCCTATATCCAAATTACAAAATAATGAATTCATGTGCCGAATTGAGGTAAACATACAATGATGGCGCACAGTGCAGAATCCATCCAAGCAGTGTCATTTAGTATAGTCAATCCAGCTGGCAAAAAAGAAGACTATGCAGTTCCAATAGAACAGGTGCGAGAAATCCGTGCGGTTGAAAAAATTACCAAGGTGCCTAGATCAGAGTCTTACATAAAAGGAATAATGAACCTTCGCGGCCTCATCATCCCAGTAATCGATGTAAAGGAAAAACTCGGACTGGGCTCTGATGGAAAATCAAACTCTACTAAGCAGAGAATCCTAGTTGCCGAAATTAACGGTACACTAACAGGCCTTCTAGTCGATGAAGTTGACCAGGTAATGCACCTTCAGACAAAGGACATAGAAGCAGCACCCCAAGGCGCATTTGAATCATATAATTATATCAACGGCATTGCCAAAATTAACGAAAAATTGGTAATTCTATTGGACGTTGAAGGCCTGCTTGGTGGCTCAAAGGAAAAGCCAGAAAGCCTATCAAATACACAATCTAAATCTCAAGAAACAAAATCAATCGAAAAACCAGCCCAAACCCAAAAACCTCAACAAACAGAAAACACTCCTGCAAACGCACAAAAACCCTTTGATGATAAAATCCCGCCGGAACTTGCCGAAGTCTTCAAAGAAGACGAACAAGGAATCCCTCCAACTCAAATAGTCAGAGAACCTGAAACCATTCCCAATAACTAGTTCCAAAATGGGCAAAATCATCTAAATTTGTGCCATTCTGGAGTGGATCTTTTCCAAAAAATTCCTTTCAGTTTAATACAATTTGGGACACGGCTTCTCACATGGCGTATGGGATACCAAATCTTAGGGAGATCTACGACAGAATAGAAGCAGAAGAAAACACTCCGATGAGTGAGGCTGATGGCTATGGGTGGGGACTAGACTACCTCAAAGACATAATGATGCAGCTTGAAAAACTTGAGGAAAAGGCATTGGTAAAAAAGGATCCTACATTCTACAATAACATCAAGATATCGATTCAGAGGGCAAAAGAGGCACAAATGGAGCTCCACAGCAAACTTGAGCAAGTCTAAGAAAATAACAAATTCTTTTTACTTTGGGATGTCTCTTTAGTGTCAAAATTTTGTATGATCATATCAAACATACTTGATGATATATCGATATTTGATTTTACGAAATTTAATGCCATTTCATCTGCCAATCTCTAATTTTATTAGGACTTCACGTGGGTGGTACACCTGATTATTCATACCCTGAATTACAATGTGGAGGCAACCTGAGTTGTTAGCAAAGCCTGTATCATCACAGACTAATGTCTTAATAATTAATGACTCCAGCTACATGAGTACATTACTCAAGGATTTGATCTCAAGTGAAACAATCCGTGTTTATGATACTGCAAAAGACGGGCAAGATGCATTAAGAAAAATCGGTATTCAAAAACCCGACGTAATTTTACTTGATTTAGAAATGCCAAGAATGGATGGGCTGACCTTTATTGAGGAGATGGTAAAACGAGGAACATTAATTCCAACAATCTTGGTTAGCAACTTTAGTCAAGAGGGTGCAAAAATAGTTCTCGATGCACTTGAAAACGGCGCAATTGATTTTGTCCCAATTGCTCAAGTGAGCCCAGAAAGCATATCCCAGCTTAAAGAGACACTCATCTCAAAAATTAATACTGCGTCACACTGTGATCCATACAAGCTTGTAATCGAAAAAATCAACAGCCTAAAGCCAAAAAGAAAACCACCCGTCTCATCACAAGCTGCAACAGTTGTTGTGACAATTGCATCATCTACAGGAGGACCAAACATAGTCCAATCAATACTTGCAGGGCTTCCTGCCAACATCAAGGCAGGAATTTTAGTTGTTCAACACATGCCAAAAGGCTTTACATCAAAATTTGCCGAAAGACTCAACGAGACATCCGAAATCACAGTTAGGGAGGCCCAAGACGGTGATCTCATAACAGAAGGAGTTGCACTTGTAGCCCCAGGAGATCTTCACATGGAGATAGATTCACAACTTCGAGTAAGGCTTGTCAATGGCCCAAAGCGTTTTGGTGTTAGACCTGCAGCAAACGTGACTATGATCTCAGCAGCAGAGTGTTTTGGCTCAAGCACAATCGGTGTTACTTTAACTGGTATGGGCCATGATGGCGCATTTGGCATGAAGACAATAAAAAGAAGGGGCGGAAAAACAATAGCCCAAGACGAACAATCGTCTGTAGTCTTTGGCATGGCAAAGGCAGCCTGTGAACTAAACGCAGTAGATTCCTTACTCCCGCCAGAAAAAATTCCACAAGCAATTTTAGCAGAGGTTGAAAAACTTGTCACAAAATAACTATCAGGAAATGTATGTATCAGAAGCACTAGAGCATGTAGAGACAATCAACGAAGCGTTGCTAAAACTAGAAGAAGAGCCTGACAAACGAGAACATCTTGATCTGATATTCCGTTCGGCTCACACCATTAAAGGCATGTCTGCTACAATGGGATATGACGATACCAGAGAGCTGTGCAAAAACATTGAAAACATTTTTGATAACATGCGAAAGGGTCAGGCAAAGCTTACCCCAAACTTGGCCAATGCGCTTTTCAAGTGCATTGATCTGCTACGAGAAATGATTCTAGATGACAAAAAGAAAATAGATCTCAAACCATATCTTCAGATGCTTGAGCATCCTGAAGAAGTTCAAGTAACCGCAGCTGAATCAAGTGGCACAAAATCGCCAACCATCCGTGTAAAAATGTCAGACCTCGACTCGCTAGTAAACTTGGTTGGCGAGCTTGTCATCTCAAAGATGAGACTAGAACAAACACTAAACAAGGGAACTGATGATTCTCGCCAGGTAATGACGGAGCTTGATAGACTTGTTACTGACTTGCAGTATCAGTCAATGAAGCTTAGACTTGTTCCAATTGACCAGATATTTAGCAGATTTACCAGACTCGTCCGAGACACATCGTCTGCACTAGGAAAAGAAGTACGCCTTAACATGGATGGGTCTGGAATTGAGCTTGACAGAACAGTTCTTGACGCAATAACTGATCCGCTCTTACATATTCTAAGAAATTGCGTGGATCATGGAATTGAAACGCCACAGGAGCGTGCTACTACTGGCAAGCCAACATCTGGTACCATAAAACTAACTGCATATGGGGTAGGTGATCAAGTCGCAATTAAAATTGAAGATGACGGAAGGGGAATAAACATAGACCGGCTCAAAGCAAAAGCCGTTGAAAAGAATCTCCTCACAGAAGAAGAAATGCAGAAAATGTCTGATGAGGAAGCAATCGACCTCCTAGGCACACCTGGCCTCTCAACTGCAAAGGAGGTAACAGATGTCTCTGGTAGAGGAGTTGGCATGGATGTCGTCATAACCCAAGTCGAAGCAGTAGGCGGTAGTGTGAAAATCACAACCCAAAAGGACAAAGGAACAACTATACTTTTGACAATTCCATTAAGCGTTTCAATAATAGGTGGATTACTAATTAACGTCTCAGGCGACAAGTATGTCCTACCACTATCTAGTATTTCTACTACTGTGGTAGTCGAAGCCAATCAAGTCAAAAGCATCCATGGCCAGGAAGCAATTGTCTTACGTGAACAGGTTGTACCACTAATCAGGGTGGCAAAGATTCTTGGTATTGCAGAAAACGAGACAAACACCACTGATAAAATCACTATTGTAATTGTCGACAAGGGAGGAAAACCATTTGGGCTCGTAGTGGACTCTTACGATCGTAAACAGGAAATTGTAATTAAACGACTTGGAAACGAATCACACTCGTCAGATCTTTTCACCAATGCAACCATTCTTGGAGATGGTAGTGTTGCATTAATTCTTGATCCAGCCCTTTTAGTTTAGGTGTTATACTATGAGTACATTGTCCTATCTAAGCTCAGAAGAAACGCAAACACTTAACAAAATTTTTTGTCAATACATTACATCAAAAACAGTAGTTGCACTATCTACACTGCTCTCTGAGCCAATAAATCATAACGTCAACATCTTAAACAACGGAGTTACTCAGATCAAAAATATCAAGCTGACCCCAAACGAAATCAAAGTGTGTGCAGTTAGACTAAACGGCAAAGGCGATACCCACATAGAGATTCTATACACGCTCAATCAAGAACACGCAAAAAAAATTGCTGCAAAGCTACTCTGCCAAACCGACATACGTGAAATTGACGAAATGGGCGCCTCTGCAATTCAAGAGGTAGCCAACATAATGACAGGCTCGTTTTTTAACGCACTCTCTCAGGGAACTGGGTTTCGTGTTGATCTTTCCACGCCGAATTTTGCCAGTGATGAGTTACACTCGCTAATCGATAATTCAGTTAAAGACGTAATGAATCCAATCGAATTTGCTGTAGTAGCTGATGTCGAACTAGTTGGAAGAACCAGTGGGACAAAATTACACATGATTATAATGCAAAACCCAGACAACGCAAGAAAGCTACTTGCAAACCATTCTGATAAACCTGATACAAATAATCAAGTAAACTCTGGATCGGTGGTTTTGGCCCAAGAAACTGCAGAACCGTATACAATTGGCGGTGGGAACACAGAACTTGATGCATTACTGGGCGACATACTACAGGAGAACAGTAGTTGAGTTTTACAAAACAAACTCAAGTCAATAACGTTATTGAAATTGCAATGGGGGGCTTGGGAATCACTTCTCCGGAAAAAAACATTCTGCAAACGTTTGTTGGCTCTTGTGTTGCAATCTGCATCTATGATCCACAAGCAAAGATTGCCGGCATGGCTCATGTGATGCTTCCAAAAAATAATTCTTCTGATCCTACCCCAAAACCGGAAGGCAAGTTTGCTGATGTTGCACTCAAAACTTTGTTAGAGCGACTTGTTGCAAATGGAGCAAAGCTGAGCAGACTAAAGGCAAAGATGGCAGGTGGCGCCAATGTTTTCCAAAACGAAGGAAAACAGACGATCTTTAACATAGGACTGCGAAATGTCGACACAATCCGATCAACACTTGCAGAAAAAAATATCTCAATAGTGTCTGAAGATGTTGGAGCCAATAATGGCAGATGGGTAATTTTTGATGCCAAGTCATCTGAAATGAAGGTAAAGGAAAGAACAAAGGGTGTGAAAGTCATTTGAATTCGAGCCAAACAATCTCTGAACAACAAATAAAACAAATTGAAAGAATAATGCTACAAAGAGTTGGAAAGGACCTCCGACAGTTCAAAAGACCATTTCTAAACAGACGCATTACTGCACGCATACGGGCAGTAGGTGTTATAGACGGCTCTGAATATGCAAAGCTGCTAGAGTTAGATTCAAGTGAGCCATCTTTATTGTTTAAGAGCTTTTCAATTAATGTAACCGAATTTTACAGAGATGCATTTGTCTGGAAGTGTCTTTCTTCACAAATAATTCCACAAATTCTACAAAACAACGGTACCTTATCACTGAAAGTTTGGAGTGCTGGTTGCGCCTCAGGAGAAGAACCCTACAGCCTTGCTATTTTGCTCAAAGAAACCATGGGATCAAAAAATTTCAAATTCAGTATAGTTGCAACCGATATCAACACAGAAGCACTGCAGCGAGCAAAAAAAGCCCAATACCTTTCAGCAAGTTTGAAAAACTTGTCTCCTGAGCTGATTGCAAAATATTTTGTCAAGGTAAGTGATGATATGTACGAAGTAAGTGATCAAATAAAGCAACTTGTAGTCTTTGAACACGGTGACATTTTGTCTTTTCAGATAGATCGGGCCAATCTAATTACATGCCGTAACGTTTTGATCTATTATGACAAGCCTACTCAAGAGCTAATCTTTAAAAAATTTCACAAAACCCTAACAAAAAACAGCTATCTTGTCATAGGCCAAGATGAAACTATGATGGGCGTAGAGGCTGCAAAGTTATTCTCATGTGTACTTCCACGTGAAAGAATCTACACTAAGGTGCTACAATGATGACTAATCTTTGTAAAACAACCCCCTCATTTCTAAAATATGTTTCACTGATATTGTCTGATCATCGCAAACACACTCTAGATTATTATTTTATTAGAAAAACAACCTTCATGAATTCATCATATATCTCAGCTCTAGTTATTACACAAGCAAAACAGGGGATCATTTAATGTCAACACAAGTAACAACTTTTGACTCATTTCAGGCAGTAACTTTTGCTTTGATGGACAGTCAGAAAAAGGAAGAATATGCAATACCAATAGAGCAGGTACGCGAGATCCGCGCAGTAGAGTCAATTACCAAAATTCCAAAGGCAAAGTCTTACGTAAAAGGAATAATGAACCTTCGCGGCCTCATCATCCCAGTAATTGATGTAAAGGAAAAACTCGGACTGATCTCAGATGGAAAATCAAACGCTGCAAAGCAGAGAATCCTAGTTGCCGAGGTAAGTGGTACACTCACCGGCCTTCTAGTCGACGAAGTTGACCAGGTAATGCGCCTTCAGACAAAGGACATAGAGGCAGCACCTCAAAGTGTACTAGAATCACACAACTACATTAAAGGAATTGCCAAAATCAACAACAAACTAATTGTTCTACTCGATGCCGTAAAACTACTTGAGGATTCATCTTCTGCGATCAGCGAAGTAATGGGAGAAAATAAACAATGAGCTACGCCCCAAAGAAAATCCTTGTTGTTGACGATGCCTCGTTTATGAGGACTGTTCTAAAAGACATCATAAAAGGAAATGGTCTTGCAACAGAAGTAATTGAGGCAGGAGACGGTGTAGAGGGGGTAAAGGCATACCAGACCCAAAAGCCTGATCTTGTTACCATGGATGTTAACATGCCGCGTGCAGATGGAATTCAAGCACTACGTGCAATAATGAAGATCGATCCGGCAGCCAAGGTAGTAATGGTGACATCTGTAGAACAAAAGCAAATAGTCCAAGACGCCATGAAGCTTGGTGCAAGAGATTACATTGTAAAACCATTTGATCGAAGCAATGTGGGCCTTGTTCTAAACAAGGTACTAAGACAACGATAGGGGCAAAAACTAATGCAAGCATGCGCCATAACAAACGAGGAACTCAAGCATCTTTCTGAAATCTTCAACAAATGCATCTCAACTAAGACAGTAGATGCGTTAACCGTGATTTTGGGCGAGTCAGTCCACCACAAAATAGGCAAAACAAGACTGCTTGACTTATCGGAGCTTGATGAGCTGACCCCAGCATTTGCAGACACTGAAAACATGTCGGCCGTATATCTGAAGCAGACAGGGGATGTCAACGTAGGCGTACTATACTATATGCCTGAAAAAGACGGCAAAAGATTTGCAGCAAAGCTTTTGGGCAAAAAAAGGCTAGGTGCATTTACAAAGTTAAGCAAATCATCTCTTTCGGAAACGGGAAACATTCTTTCCGGCTCGTTTTTTAACGCATTATCAAATGAGCAGGACTGCAGAACTTCGTCTGAGGTCCCTGGCTTTGCAGTTGATACATTCAGATCACTCTTAGAGTTTCCAGCAATGGATATTGGAATTGAAACACAATCACTGGTTGCATGTACTGCCGAATTTTATTCGACAAGTGATCTAAAGCTTCGAATGTTAATCATTTTAGATCCAACAAGCGTCAAAAAATTGCTTGAGAAACACTAGATTCTAAATCTCTTACTGATAATCAAGGCAGCGACAATTGCTGCAGGCAATATGGCAAACACAAGTGAACCGAATTCTGGCACCACCGTTATTCCAAACTCTGTTCTCATGTCTGTGCCACGCAGCTTTTCAAACTTGATTGATGTATGACCAGTTTGTTTTTCCAAGAAGGTATAGTCAACAAAATCTCCACCAATTCGTGCGTTTCCTGATTTTTTGTATAACTCTTTTCCGTTTTGCAAGATGATCAGCTCATAAGTTGTGTTGCGGAGCGGTTCACCCGTCTTTGCGTCTCTAAAAGTAAAGATGAATTTTGTGTTCTTGTTTGGTTCAATTATTATTGGATCCCAGGAAAGATCAACTTGGACTTCCTCGTTTTTGGTCATGGCAATAACTGGAAAGACAAGTTGATTGCTTACCTCTAATGTAAACTGCATGTTTTGTGGATTTTCAACGCCTGCTGCCTTTTGTGCCTGCTTTAAGTAAGTGAGGGTGTCCTGAGAAATAACAAAGTGCACAATCCTTTCTTCCTCACTAGAGTAGTCATCTACAGTAACAGATGACTTGAATAGCTCAATTCCGTTTACTTTTCCTACATAGCTAGGCACAAAAAGGTCCACAAACTCCTTTGGAAAATGAACCTCTTCATGAACTACAGGAACGTGCGAGATGTTTTTCTCATCCCAATCAAAGGGCATCTCAAAGTATATGGCATTGGTGTCTGGATTGTAGTCAAAGCTTGATGCCTTATCGTAATAAGATCTGATTCCAAATTTGACATCGTTTCCATTTTTGTCATTTTCTTCATAGATATGATCTGTAACTACGGTCACATCTGCAACATAGGTTTGCGGATTTTCTACAATGTTTTTTGGATCATCAATGGTCCTAATCTCAATTTCAAAATGATAAAGGCCGCCAGAATTGAGAATTGGTCCAATAATTTCAATTGGTTTTGATTCTGTTTTATGCCAAGCGCCTGTCTCGGTATTTTTTTCTCCTCTGAGTTGTATCTGACCATCTGCAGTAGGAGTTACATGCATGTCTACTATACCATCTTCTGCCAAAAAGTAATCACTGAAAATCAAACCTCCTTCATGAAATAGGCTAATGTGATATGTTACATTCTCAACATTTTGATTCGTTAGAGAATCAATTGCACTGACAAATATCCTTTTTTCCACATCTTGAGAAAAAACAGTAGGTGTTATTTGAGCAGTAATTGTGAGTTTTTTTCCATTAATACTTGCTGTATTTATGGTATCAAACCCAAGTCCATGACCATAACTGTTCCCAATTTGGATTGCTGATGCAAAAATAACTAAACCAAGCAAAATGCCAAGTTTACTTTTGATCATAATGTAACCAGCTTGACAGTATCCATTTTTTTGTTGGTCTTGAAATTTCGTGTAATCATGCCAATTCTTTCAGCCTCACCATCTAGCATGAATAATTCAACACACTTGTTGCCGTGAATTTTGCTGTGTAGATGAGTAATTATCAGATCCTCAAAGCTATGCTTGAGTCCTGCAATAATATCGTCAAACTCGTCATTATGGACAGCAAGTAAAATTGCGTGTAGGTTTCCTGAAAGCTCGTCTTTTTGTTTTTCCTCAGAAACAAAGCTACGTATCCCAGCCCTAATTACTTCGGATCTGCCAGTAAAGCCCATGGACTTTTGCAGCTTGTCAAGCTCTGATAGCAACTCGTCAGTTAGCGAGATTGAGATGATTGGCATGCTGAATTTATTATTAAATTTGTTATAAATATAGCCATTAAAGTTATTAACTTTTTATAGGTTTATTAATAACTTTACGCACAAAAAAATATGAAAAAATCGGTAATGGCTGCAATTGGTAGCGGCATTATAGTCACAATAATAGTTAGTTTGTGGCTAGTTCAAATCCAACCTGCAACAATTCCAACCCAAACATCTGATCAAAATCAACCCATAATAGAACAAACCGAGGTTGCCGTTTCAAAAATTAAAGTCATTGCATCATTTTATCCACTTTATGAATTTACAAAAAATGTTG
>DASWKH010000088.1:0-7332 GCA_036396715.1 Candidatus Nitrosotenuis sp. | reverse complement strand
TATTGTCAATATGCTTTGGTTACTAAATACAATGATTATTACGTATGCATTGTACAAACATGAAAAAGTAATATAAGTAAATCAGAATGAGTTAACCATCCTATCATATTCCTTATTCTTTATTCTTGCCATCCTCTTTTTGATAAAGATTGCCGTTTCTCGAACCGCCTTACTTGGATCGTTGAGGTTTTTTGCTATGGCTTTTTCACACTCTTCATGTGCATGAATTATTGAAAGACATTCGGTGGCCTCATGTCTAACTAGATCACTTTCGTCATTTACTGCAGCATCAAATAATTCCGGAATTTGTTTTCTCATGTTTCGTCCAGCTATCTGATAACAAACTTCGTGCCGCACTATGCTGTTGTCGTCATTTTTTAATACCCAAGCATACATCTGGCCTATTTCATCAAAAATAGACCCTTTTAGTCCAGTTTCTTCTGCCAGCTCCCCTGCAAGCCATACTGCATCCCATCGTGCCGCCTCATCAGGATTATTTTTGAACATGTCCCATAATTTCCCAAGTCGTTCTTTATGTGGTAACTTTCTTATTTCCTCGGGATCAGCTGCGACCAGACCCATATCATACCATCACATTGTAATTATTTATGATTTTTCATAATTATGACGCTTAAACTGCTCCATATTTTCAGGTAATGTGGATTTTTTTGACTAGGTAAGCTCACGCAAAATCCTGACAAAAAAGCTTTCTTTTATGACTTCTTCCTTAAGCTGAATCCTTACTGTCACTTTGCCCTGCCGGATATCGATCATGACATTTTCAAACAACGATGTATACAAATTGACTTTTTTGCCGTCTTCGGTAGTTGTGAAACCCTTTTCAGTTAATAGCCCAACCTCAACTAATTCATTTATTATTCTATATCCCGTTGATTTTGGGATTTCACATCTTTCCAAAATATCCAAAATTACCCCTGGTTTTTTAAAAGCAGTGTCCAGTATCAGTTTCTTTTCTTTATCCCCATATGACTCCAAAACAAGATTACAAATCTTTTCATTTTCTATGATTAGCCATGGTTTTTCATGTTTAGAGTCATCAAGTGATATTATTTGCTCTAAAAAGTCTTTTTCCATGGCATCTGCCCCAGTGCCGAAGAACTCCCTCAGGGTAGCATCGAACCTTTGAAAATCCCTTATTGCCTCAATGGCAGTAATTTTGTATCGTTCTTGCAGACGGTCCTCAATTTTCTCAAAGGTTTTTTCACCAAGCTTCTTCTTAATGACTTGTTCTAGCGTTTGAGCTAAAAGCCCATCCAATGCATTCATGGAGTATATTGAGCGCATCATGTTATATCTATTTCCCCAAATTGAGAATAACTAGTCAATCTTAACTTTATTTTGGCTAGTTTTTCCCAATATTTAGATTAAAAAAAAGAATCATCAGGTAATTTTTCCCAAATTTAAGAATTATTGCAGTATACTTAAATATTATAAGCGTAGTTGATCGCTACATTTAACTAGAACAATGTTCATAATCTCAATTATGGGAATGATACCTCCACAACAAGACATTGATGAAAGAATTTTTCCTAAAATTGAGAACAACCCTAAATTGAGTTTTTCAGAGCTAAAGTCTGATTTGCTTGTGTCCTTTTCAGAGTCTTGTTCAGAAGGCGCCGTAGGCATGGTAGATATTGTAAACTCGACTCAGATTGCAGCAAAGATAGGAAATTCTAGACTGGCCATGTATTATGGGGTGTTTCTTAACTCGATGGGAGCCATAATACAAAAACATGGAGGAAAGGTAGTAAAGAACATTGGGGACAGCGTTTTGTTCTATTTTTGCAAGCCTCAGAGTAGTACAGAGTTTACCAGACCTTTAGAGTGTGCCTTGGCCATGATTTCGGCTCATGACATCATTAACAAGGTTCTTTCTGCAAACCACTTGCCTCCACTAAATTACAGAGTCAGTTTGGATCATGGTCCAATAGTGCTTGCTCGAACATCTACCTCATCGTGCGAGGACATATTTGGACCTCCAGTAAATATGTGTGCTAAAATAAACTCCCTAGCCAAGCCCAACGCTGTTGCAATAGGTGGGGATATGTACCAAATTGTAAAGCATTTGAATTATTGTTTTGAAGAGGTAAAAGGCTATTCGGTTGGTTTTAAGTACAAGTATCCTGTCTATTTCCTTTCACACAACAATGCTAACAACGCCTCACTCATAACAGCAGCAATAGAAAAAACGTTGACTGAGATCGGGACGCCTGCCTTGGAAGTTGTGATAGCTGGACTATTCAATAACTACAAATGCTTTTTATCTGACTGCTACGAACACCCAGAATATCTAAAACAGACGTTACATGATATCTACGGTTCATCACACACTGCAATAATAAAGTCAATAATTTCAAAACTAGAGCCACATGCCTACAAAAAACCGATGTATGACTTTATAGAAAGTCTACGCATCTAGGAAATTCTGTACCAAACAATGTGTCTGTTTGATTGTAACAAACAAAGCACTATGAATGGCATTCATATCATCACATCATATGCTATCAGAAAGTAGGGAGCTATCCTACCACTCAGCAAGAATGCTTTGTAGTAAGATTCTTGAGTCTAACTTTATGGTAAGGTCGGCTGCAATCTGCCGCGACGACGGCACAATAGTGTGCTCTGATCACAGACAGAGTCACAAGCCTCTGGCCCCCCATGCGGAAGGCCAGGCATCCCTAATTCGCGCATCAAGTCGATTCTTTAATCGAAAAATTAATGAGAAAAGCTTTGGCAAGGTAACATATAGTCTCACCCTACATGAAAAAGTTGCAAGAATAGCAGTTCCCCTACACGACAAATACGTTGTCTTGGTTTCAGCAGACAAGGACACAAACCATACAGACCTCATAATGCGTGACATTTACCCAGTCGTAGAAGCAGTAAAGATTTAGATAGATTCAGACAGTTTTTATCAGTTATGATTTTTTAGCGGAATCTGAGAAATGTGTTTTCTCTCCTTCATTGTCCACTTGATTAGAGATGAGCTTGCAATGATTAGATCAAGGCCTTTTTGCGTTATGTTGTATTCGACTTTGAGTGGAGGGGTGTCTCCATGTGCTACGCGCCGAACCAGGGATTCTTTTTGTAGGTATTTTAGGACATCAGAAAGAGTCGAAGGTGAGATGCCATGTAAGGAATATAGCATCTCGTTGTATCTTATCTTTTTTTGGTTTCGTATCTCCCAGAGGACCCTAAAGTTCCACTTCTTTCCAACAATATTACTCACTTCGTGCAGAAACGGCCTTACATAATCAATGTCTTTGAAGACTCGCTCCACGCATATCAAAACATTTTATGATTTAAAAATTAGTTGTTCTGTCTGAGGGCCTCTAGAAAACCGGCAACGCCTTTTTCTGAGACAATCTCGCCAAGCTCAACCTCCAAGTTGTCCACTATGGTTTTGTAGTCTTCCCCATAGACGTCCTGGAGAACAGCCTTTAGATACTCTGGGTGCTCAAAGCAGTCAAAGATCTTGCATTCATAGTCGCGCTCAAGCCTTGCCAAGACTTGGTGGTATTGTGGACCACCCTTTCTCATCAGCACCACCTCTACGGAGAGTACTACTACAGATTTGTTAGAATTTTGGTCCTTCATCTTTGTTCAACATTTTTTGCAAAAGAAAAGCTAGTGTTTGTCTATTTGATACAAAAACACTGAAAATATGAGAGTCTTGCCTGATTTAGTCCAACTGATTCGTATAATACGTACAATTCAAACCACATAGCCTGATTGCTCATTTAAAATTAATGGAACAATGTTACTTCGATTCTGCGAAGTTGATATTTTATATAATTTCAGAAAAGACAGAATTTGAATAATTTTGCCAAAAAAACGAGTCACATTCACACTAGATGAGGATCTGGACAAAAAAATCCGGAGCCTGCAGGTGGGCCTTATCACAACTACCAACGAGGGTTGGAGTTACTCATCAGTCCTTGGAATAGTAATAGAGGAAGGTCTCAAGTCAGTCTCTGTCAAAAAGCTTGGAAAACACAAGCACTAGAGTCACTTCCATTTTTGATGGTTTTGCTGCGAGCTTTCGCACCTTGGGCATTTTAGGCCGTTTGTCTTGTAGCCACATTTTTTGCAGTATAGGTTGAATATTATTGCAGACTTCGGCGATGTCTTGATTATCTTTTTTACCAGAATTATTGCAACTAGGATTCCCACTGCAATTCCAATCCAGACAAGTACCATAATATCAATACGTCATACTGCAATAAATCAAGTTCGCAAATATTCAGCGAGTCTCTTTAAAAGTCAAGAGGGTCAGAGTTTTAGTGTGTAATCATGAATCATACAGCCACCGTCTCATCATACCCCTATTTCATCAGATTCAGTATTGCTTTCGTTTTATTTCTAAGTTCGTCTGTTACCAGCACCACTACTAGTCCTTCGTTTGGCTGCCCGTACAGAACTACTGCATTGTGCGGCGCATAAATGCATGCAGGTATTACAAGTAGGTCTTCTTCGCCATTTACTATTATTTGGACTGGGGGTTTGAGTCCAAATGCCTTTCTTATCGTATCGATGCTTTGCTGTGTAATTTCGCCAGCAGGGTTATCGCAGAACAGTTTTGTCGCACTGCTCTGTGGGGGCTTGCGTTTTGCTCGTTTTTCGAGGCCGTCGACAATTTGCAATGATGGAACTAGATTAAAGTACAACATTTTTTCAGTTGTTGCGTCCCCTACGGTAATGATAAAGGAGTTTGCCGAAAGAAAGCGCAAAAGGCTCGCCCTCGATACGTCTTGATTTTTTACTAATACTCCTATTGGGCTCTTTAGCGCCTTGCGTAAATTTTCTGGGAGCTTCAAGTCTTATGCCTGAGTTGTTGCCTGCATTTCTTCTTTTAGCTTTGCAGCCAAAATACTGCACTGTGCTGCCACGTTTTTTGCAGCAGAGCGGATTGCTTCAGCAGATGGTGATGTAGGGTCTGTAATCATTACAGGCCTGCCTTTGTCAGAGCCCTCCATGATTCCAGAGTTGAGTGGAATTTCGCCAATGAATGGAATGTTGTATTTTTCGCTTATTCTTTTTGCCCCACCCTGGCCAAAGATGTAGTGCTTGTCACTACATTTTGGGCAGATGAAATAGCTCATGTTCTCAACTACCCCAAGTAATGGGATGTTTAGCTTGTTGAACATGCCAATTGCCTTCACTGCAACGTTGCTGGCTACTTCTTGCGGTGTTGTGACTGTCAGAATTCCAGTAATAGGAATTGTTTGCGCCAGTGTCAGAGGGATGTCGCCAGTACCTGGCGGCAGATCAACTATAAGATAATCAAGATTCGACCAGTTTGTGTCCACCAAAAATTGTTTTAATATCCCAGAAATTATTGGTCCGCGATAAATTGCTGCCTGGTGCTCTTGTTCTGCAAAAAATCCAAACGACACCACCTTGATGCCATTAGATTCGGCTGGCTGGAGCTTGTTGTTGTCAACTTCCAAAAAGGCCTTTTGCATTCCAAGCATCAGAGGAATGCTTGGCCCGTAAATGTCAGCATCAAGTAGTCCGACTTTGGCGCCAGACTGGGCAAGTGCCAAGGCAAGATTCAATGAGACTGTGGACTTGCCGACTCCACCTTTGCCGCTTGCCACACCAATTATGTTTTTGACTGTGGCCATTGCCTCGTCTGCATCAAGGGAGCGACCTTCCATTACTTTGGCAGTCACATTCATATCAAAATTTTTGATTCCGTCAAGCTCGCCTACTGCATGTCTGACGTCTTGTTCTATTTGATCATTAAATGGGCATGCAGGTGTTGTAAGCTCTAGTGTGAATTTTAGGTTGCCGTCGTTTAGCTCTAGATCCTTTATCATCCCCATAGAGACAATGTCTTTTTTGAGGTCAGGATCAATTACTGTTGCAAGCTTTGCTAGAACTTGGTCTACGCCAACCATGCACAAAAAGCTTCATTTACATTATTTAAATTTAGGTCAATTTTCAAAACGGCGAAATTTTTTGCCAAAATAATTGCAAATTAGGGACTCCTAAGCAGAAATTCTCTCCAGCACGGACAAATCAGAAATACAGCAATTTGGCAGTTTTTGTGCAAAGATTATCAAAATAATCAAAAATTCATCCAAAGATTCATAAATTCAACTTGAAGAGTTTGGCATAGTTGTTTTCTATATCTACCCTAGAGGATGTTGTGCGAATTCCACCAAGTATGTTTGGAGCCTCTCTAAAAAAAGCAGCAATTGCCATCCTCAAAGAAAAATACGAGTCGATGATCAACGCAGAGCTTGGCTACATAATCATGATCCTAGATTCCAAAGTAGATGAGATGGGAAAGATGATTGCCGGTGATGGTGGCACGTACCACAGAGTAGAGTTTGAAGCACTTACATTTACTCCGAAATTGCAGGAAATTGTTTTAGGTGAAATTGTCGACATTACAGACTTTGGCGCATTTGTAAGAATTGGTCCAACTGATGCACTACTACATTTATCACAGGTAATGGATGATTATTTGCAGTCTGACGTCAAGTCCGGCATGATAATTGCAAAGCAGAGCAGTCGCACACTAAAGGTTGGCTCTACGATTCGTGCAAGAATCACAGCAGTGTCACTTGGCAAGGCCGCAACGATGGGCAAAATTGGAATTACTTGTAGACAGCCGTTTTTGGGTGCAGAAGAATGGATTGCAGAAGAGATAAAAAAATCTGGTAAGGAAGAATCCGATAAAAAAGAGCCAAAGGAAAAGAAGCCAGTAGAAGTGAAAAAGTAATGGTCCGAGAGATGGCTTGCAGAAAGTGCAAGCATGTTTTTGTTGGAAAGGTTTGCCCTCTTTGCAAATCCTCTGATCTTACACCCGACTGGACTGGTGTGGTAATTGTTGCAGACCCGCAAAATTCTGCCATTGCCAAGACGCTTGGAATAACAGAAAAAGGCAAGTACGCAATAAGAATAGCATAGGGCTCAGGCACAACTAGCTTTTAAACAATTTGTTTGTTTAAAACACACACAAATCCATTACTAATTAAAAAGAAAGTTCTATAGTATGTCAGATAACAGTCCGTACTTTTTCATGAAAGAGTTTTCCAGTGAAGAGCTGGTGCATCTTTTGGTAAATAAGGTAAAGGAGCTAAAGACGGAAAAGGAAAAGTCAGATGAGCTCAACGCAAAGCTTGAGGAAGCACAGCAAGAGGTTGCAAGGCAGCGTGACTTGCTGCAAGAAGAGGTAAAACAAAAAACAGAAGACCTGCTCAAAGTCGAGCGCCTCTCTGCAATTGGACAGCTGTCTGCAAGAATTGCGCACGATTTGAGAAATCCGCTGACAGTAATTCAAAACAGCTCAAGAATTCT
>DASWKH010000087.1:0-5441 GCA_036396715.1 Candidatus Nitrosotenuis sp. | reverse complement strand
AATTCCAGATGTGAGTGGTGGTGTGAAAATCTGATTGTTCTTTACAACAAAAATGTTTTCTGCGCTTCCCTCCGTCACCTTTCCCTGATAGTTTAGCATTATGGACTCGTCGTATCCGTTTTTTAGTGCCTCAACTCTTGCCAGTGCGGCATTTGCATAATTTGATGCAGCCTTTGCCTGCATTGGCTGTGATCTGGAATCAATTCTAAGCCAGCTGGACGTTTTGCATCTTGCACCGCTTACTTTGCCTGCCTTTGATTCGCCCATCTTCCATTCCCAACACGCAATTGCGACATCTACTTTGTTTGGTGTTGGGGTCAGACCCATAGTACCATACCCATAATACGCAATGGGCCGGATGTAGCACTCCTTCAGGGTGCTTGTCTTTACAGTCTTTATTATTGCGTCAGTAATCTGTTTTTTTGTGAACTGCATTTTCATTGAATACAGCTTGGCAGATCTGAAAAGCCTGTCAACATGTTCTGGAAGGCGGAAAATCGCAGAACCCTTTGGAGTGTTGTAACACCGTATCCCCTCAAATACTGCCGTTGAATAATGTAATGCATGGGTAAGAACGTGAACCTTGGCATTCTTAAACGGCACTAGTCTTCCGTTCATCCAGATTTTGCCAACTTCCTTCATAGAATGTTGGAAATGTACAGGCGTTTTAAAAATTATCTTATCTGGTGTGCAGGCACAGCAACTAAATATCTGAGCGTGATAACTAATCCATGGAGCCAATAGCCTTTGTCGGTGCAGCCATGGTCATAGCAGGACTAATCGGGCAGGGCTTTGAGATGAAAAAAATTCGTGAATCTATTAGAACAGATGAGCAGCTGAGCTCACAAAACATCTTTGCAGACAAACGGAATTTCAAGTGGTATGCAATAATTGCTGCTGGCTTTGTGTTGTGGTATGCACTAAGTGGAAACTAGATGTCATTTTTGGTTCTAAATCTCATATTCGTGCCTAGCTCGCAAAAAACTCTAGATAGTCTATATAGATCACCTCTAAATATCGCGTTGACTATACTATAGTAGTGCGTGTTTTGGGTAACGCCGGGCTGATTCTAGATGATGGCCCAAGAACAAACCCAGCGTGGCTCTTATGGGCAAATTACCCACAAGGGGCCAATGCGATTTGTGTCGCATTCAGGTGAAGGTGATTTTTGCCCTCTCTGAATGTACAGCACGAATCGCTGTTTCTATGTTATTTGCAGAATCATCAACTACTATTATTACTCGTGACGTCTCTTCCTGGGCATCCATGTTTAGTATGTTAAGCCCCGCCTCGCCAATTCTGGAGCTTGCTTTTGACACTATTTGCTGGACTCGCCACATCTGATCACCAATCAGTGTTATTACACCACGATTGTAGGTAATTGTTGCAAGCGAATCAAATCCAAGGATGTACCTTTCATTTCTTTTCACATAGTCTGCATCCAAAAACAAAATTCGCGTAAACCCGATACCGTCTTTTGTAAAAGGCGATAAAACGACAAACTCGCTGTAGCGCTTGTCTTTTTCCAGTGATTCTAAAAGTCTTTGTGCTGCCTCACTTTCAATTTTGAGTATTGCGCAGTTTTTTTTGCCCGTAACTATTTTTAGCGGGTGACCATTTTGGTTGTCTGATCTGCGCTTAATGGTAGTGATTTTTTGCGGATTCTTCATGTTTGTTATTATGATTGGCATGTCTACTCCGTTTTCGAGAATTTCTTTGATCGCAATTGGATCCAAAATCTTCATCCCAAACATGCCTGCAAGCCTTGCCTCGTTGTACGAAAGCTGGTAAATCTCCTCTAGATTGTCTGTGACTATTCTTGGGTCTGCAGAAACGACGGCACTGTCTTTTTCAAAGTCTATTGTAGTGTCGTATTTTTTATGAAATAAAATTCCAAGGTCTGCTGCTGTTCTGTCAGAACCACCCCTCTCATATGTGGTTTCAACGCCGTCAACTGTTTTTCCAACAAAGCCTCCAATTGAGACTATCTCATTTTCCTTTAATAGATGCTCAAGCGGTTCTATTCTTTTGAGGGATTCTGAGGCAAGAAAATTAGTTGATTCTATGTTGTAATCGGTAATTATGGGCCAAATATCATAGCTTACCACATCGGACTTGATCCCACTACTTTTGAGAATATAGTTCATCACATATGACATGAGAATTTCGCCAGAGAACGCAAGCGCCCTAGAGCGAATCTCGTTTGCAAAAGAGCCTTTCTGTTTTGCATCGTTGAAGGCTGCAAGCGCTTTTTCTAAGAACGAGTCAATTGCTTTTTTGCATTCTGATTCGTAGGTGCTACTGACATGGCCAAGAATCTTCTCATAGCATTTTTTTATTGCAGAAATATCTGGGTTTATTCCCTCTTCTGCATTTTTTCCAATTAATAGTGCTAGATCTGTAAGTGACTTTCTTTTTCCCTCATGAGTGGTGAGGGGAGCTGAAAAGACAGCAATTACTTTGGAATCTTTTTTTAATTGTTTTATGCGTTCAACAATGTCTGATACAAACTCGCCGTCAATTCCGCATGCACTTCCACCAAACTTTGCAACAACTAATTTTTCCAAGTCGCAGTTTTTCTGACACTAAAAACCACTATTAAGCATTCGTCCTATTCAGGCTCATTAAAGAAATTGGCGTATGATTTTGTAGGCTTTTTCTGCACCCTCTGCATGCAGTGATTCTCTTTTTGATTCAAGTTTTTCAGAAATTAGTGATTCCAATCTGAAAATGTCCTGATGTGAATAACCTTCCCGGCTTGCATTATCTTCTTGCTCAAAGTGATTCTTGATTGGTATGAAAATTCCCGGTGTTCCGTATGCTTTTGATTCATCGATTGTAGATTTTCCTGCAAGCGAGATAACAAGATCTGATGCGTAAATCATCTCGTGCAATTCTTTTACAAACCCAAGATTTCTGATGTTTTTCTTATCACCTATCTTCAATGAAGGACCAGATACAACAACAAGCTCCAAGTCTCCTTTTAGCCTTGAAAGCACTTCGATTGTTTTTTTGATAAGAAACTCTCCAGCATCTGTACCACCTACACTTACAATGATTGTTTTTTTGTTAAATGAGAATTTTTTTCGTAGCTTCTCTCTGGTCGAGTCCGTTGTTCTAACTATTGGCCCAACATGCCTGATGTTTTCTTGGTCTTGGCCAAATTCAGGTATTATGACAACATTGCATTTTTGTATGATGTCTTTCATGGATTGGTTCATTTTTTTCTCAATTAGAGAACCAATTCCTTTTGTGAATCTTGTCTGCAAAATATCGGTAATCAAAACCGATGGAATGTTTTTTTGCTGAGCTATGGTTAATGAGGCAAAGTCTTCATCGCTAATAACCAGTCTTGGATTCTGATTTTTGATAAACTCGGATGCTATTTTTTTGCAGTCTTTGTAGAATTGATAGTACTGCCAAAGCCATTTTAGTGAGCCTCGCAGCGCTCCATTTTGAACGTCAAATTTTGGAGGCTTGTATGAATCATTTACAGAAAAACCATACTCTGCAAATAATTTGGCAGCTCCATCTCCTGTGACAAATTTAACTGCATTTTTGTCAAAAAACTGTGCAATTGCAATGTCTCTTGTTGCATGTCCAAGTCCTATGGGACTGCAAAAAAATCCAATATCTGTCTGACTCAACGATTTTTGTGATGCTCTTCTCAAAGTTTAAATGGTTTTTGCCAAGGAATGTGGCTGGGCTCATGGTCCAGATCGGTTATGACGTCGCCCTTACACGGCGAAAATCCAGGGTTCAAATCCCTGTGGGCCCACCATACACTAGACGCAGGCACCCTTTTAGAACTCTACAGCCTTTGTTTAACGTCATTTTAAATTAGATAATCTCAAATGCATATTTTCTAGCCTTAGCCAAATAGTCTTCTATGTCATTTTCCTTAGCCAGTTTATCCAGATATGAATTATCAATAGAATCAGCAAATATTCTTAGTAATGAGATACTTTCTTCCATATCTCTCTGAATATTGCTTTTCCAGAACTTTGCTGAATATAGCCTATTCTGTATTAGATCCTCTGGCGCAGCTACTCTTAACTCACAATCTTTAATTTTGAATTTCCTAAGTTTTTCAGAATTCCCACTGTAAGGTTGTGATATGACTTGCACAACAATAGCTAAATCCTTATTGAGCCAGAGTCCGTTTGCTTCTTTTCCAAATCCAAATCTATTAAGCAATTTTTCAGCTATTATTTTATCATCTACTAGTAAGTCAATGTCTGTAGTAGAAAATGTTCCCGCAGTGTAGAGGTCTATTGCCTGCCCACCTACAAGTATGGCCTCTACACCATTTTGTTTTAATGTCTTTGTAAGAAATCCTAGAAAGAACATTCTCCGTTTGAATGAATCCCTTTCTTCTCTCAATTCCTTGTATTCTGGAGATGTTTTGAATCGGGTACGCGTTTCGTTTCCAGATTTATCTTCTATCATTCTTTTAGAATAAACACGTTATTTTTTTGTTCAAATAACTCATTGAATGTTATTTTTGACGATGTAATAAGTGCAGACAACTCTCCTGATATTCTTTTGGACATGATCTTGTCAACATCTTGTTTTCCATCTGAATTTCTGAATATTGATTTATCTAATTTATCAAGCTTGACGATTTTTCCCATTCGTGCAGATTGCATTTCGGGAGATATCCATTTTTCTAAATCTACCACTTGGGGTGTTTTTTGTTTTAATGATCGTAGAAATTCAGCTGCCGCTCGGCCCGGTCCATCTGAAAGTTTATAGAATGTTTGATTACGCTCCCCTGTTTTGGATTCAACAATTCTAAAATCTGATAATTCTGTTAGACAGCGATATGTTGCAGCTGGATCCAGTCCCTTAGTCATGGCAATCTGATAGGCTGTAATTGGCTGCGTTGCATCTGCTAATGCTTCTATTGTAGCAAATCGAGTCGTACCTCCAAGCAGCATTTCTACTTTCATTTGTACTTCAATTAGTGTGGTCTAGTCTTCTATATATAGACTTAGATTTTAAGTCTAGTTTTATTTATATATTATCGTAATTAAGCCATCCAAAAATTGGTACTGATAGTGCCAAATGAGGATTTCATATCATTTTCGTGGAAATTCATAAGGGAAAAACATCTGTCTGCCGATGGTGCACATGGAGACTACAATAATGATACGCCAACAGCAGTCACATGTGCATTAGCTTTGTTGGATTTGCAAGCAAATATGGGCGATGGGTAATCATAATACTCGTGTAACGATAATGTTGTTAGGCGACATTATGGTTACAAGACACATATTTTAATACTTGTGTAACGATAATGTTGTTAGGCGACATTATGGTTACAAGAGAAATAAGGCTGGGACCTAGAGAACTGAAGATAATACTGACGCTAGAAGAAGAAGGCAAGACGATATTCAACACGGCAGACGCTTACAGAATTCTCAAATCTACAAGAGACT
>DASWKH010000086.1:0-1746 GCA_036396715.1 Candidatus Nitrosotenuis sp. | reverse complement strand
CTCACTCCAACTACTCAGAGAGGGAAACCTAAGAAGCGTTGCAGGCCACTTGGGGCTGGATCAGAGCATTCCTGCAGATGGGAGTGTATGTGTTTTCTTTATGAGTGATTTGAATGAGGTTCTTGACAAATTTGGAAATCGTGGATACAGGGCATCGCAACTGGAAGCAAGCACAATCGGAGGAAAGTTTTATCTTACTTCTTACGCACAGGGGCTGGGTGCAACAGGTCTTACCTTTTACGATGATGAGGTAACTCAATTTTTTTCACCACATGCAAAAAACAAAAGTGTAATGTTTTTGGTTGCAATAGGTAAAAAGGCATGAAGTTTAATTTAGTATTTCTTTTTAGTTCCTCCTTTCTTTATCATCCACCACCGAAAGTAAACAAGAAAAGATAACCCTGCAATGATGCTTGCTATGAGCACGTATTGACCTGTATGGTCCTGAAAAATGCATTGCTGAATCTGACTGTATAGTTCGTAGTACTCTAAAAGCGTGGGATCACCGTAGCTGTCCAGATTCTGTTCATTGAGAAAATTGATTCTCTCTTGAATTTGATTTTGCACCTCTTCAAGATTTTCCTTATCTTGTGAGCTGCAATCATAGCGTATTTGTAGAAAGAGTTTTCCTAGATTAATCAAGATTTACTAGAGTAGATTTTCTTGGCATTTAGTATTGTTGGTTACTGGCTTTTCGATCCTGCTAATTTTTCTATAATCTTGATACAAAACTGTCCTATCTTACAAAAACTTGAGATTCAACACAGCCATATCAAAGATGGACTTTAATATTGAATTAATCGGTTTTACTCTATGATGGCAGCTACTTCAGAAAATACCATACAAGTTGAAAAAAACCCACCAAAAAAACCAGACAAAAAAAAGACAAAATACGACGTAATAATTATCGGCGCAGGACCTGCAGGATATACAGCAGGCATTTACTGCGCAAGAGCAAGACATGACACTCTAATCTTATCAGGCATCTTGCCTGGAGGTCAGCTAGTAAACACAACAGACGTTGAAAACTATCCAGGCTTTGCAGAAGGAATCATGGGACCTGACCTTATGATAGTTATGAGAAAGCAGACAGAGAAAATGGGTGCAACAATTATTGATGATGAGGCAGTAGACGTTGATTTTAGGCGCAAGCCATTCAAGGTACTTACTGCATCAGAAGAATACGAAGCTAAAGCAGTAATTATCTGCACGGGTGCAGACTATAGAAAACTTGGCCTTGAAGGCGAAAAGACCTTTGCAGGAAAGGGAGTATCATACTGTGCAACATGTGATGGTGCTTTTTTTAGAAACCAAGAACTAATTGTTGTCGGCGGAGGCGACTCCGCAATGGAGGAATCCACCTTTCTTACAAAATTTGCCTCAACTGTCCATGTGGTTCACAGAAAAGACACTCTAAGGGCAAGCAAAATCATGCAGGAGCGAGCCATGGCAAACCCAAAAATAAAATTTCACTGGAACAAGGAAATTGAGGCAATCTCAGGAAACCAAAAAGTACAAAGTGTCACATTAAAGGATACAAAAACTGGTGAAAAAACCACATTAAATGTTGAAGGTGTTTTTGTCGCAATCGGCCATGTGCCAAGTTCAAAGATTTTCCAAAACCAAATCGAGCTTGACAAAAATGGATATGTTGTATTAAAAAATAACACAGAGACTAGCGTAAAGGGAGTTTTTGCTGCAGGTGATGTCCATGATCACACATACAAACAGGCTGTTACTGCTGCA
>DASWKH010000085.1:0-7209 GCA_036396715.1 Candidatus Nitrosotenuis sp. | reverse complement strand
ACCATTCCAGATGATGTCGCATTGGGTTCTGGCTCGTTGTCATATCCAAGCTCAGTCAGCACATATTTGATATCCTCTCAAGATACGCTTACCATTGATGCTGGGGATACGTTAACCATACCGTCCGGCAAATTAATCACCAACTCCGGCACTCTCACCAACTCCGGCACTATAGCCAACGCCGGCACCCTAACTCTTACTGGTACTGCATTCCCCGGCGGTGTCATCACCAACTCCGGCATCATGACAAATAATGGTGCCATAAATATAGATCGATTCAGCAGGATCACCAACTCCGGCACCATAGATAACTTTGACACCATAGAAAACTCCGGCATCATCACCAACCTTGGTACGTTAGCCAACTCCGGCACTGTGGCCAACCTGGGTACGATCAACAATTCAAATACCATCACCAACTCAAACGCAATAGAAAACTCCGGTACTATAGCCAACGCCGGCTTCATTACCATCACAAGCTCCGGCACTCTCACCAACTCCGGCTTTATCGGCAACTTAAATTTCGCCAGAATCACCAACTCCGGCACCATAGATAACTTTGACACCATAACCAACTCCGGCACTATAGAAAACCTGGGTATAATCACCAATCAATGTGATGCAACATACAGTGGAAATCCACCTAGTGGAAATGCCGTCGACAACATCTCATGCGATACCTCCCCCCCAGTAATTGTCATTCTAGGTGACAACCCTGCAACTCATGAGGCAGTAACACCATATGTTGATGCTGGAGCAACCGCACTTGATGATGTAGACGGCGACCTTACATCAGCTATAATCGTAACAAATAACGTAAATGAAAATACGCCAGGACCGTACACCGTAGAATACTCGGTGACTGACTCGTCTGGAAATACTGCATCGGCCCAAAGGACAGTAAATGTGATGGACACAATGCCGCCGGCAGTAACTATTTCTGAGAACATCACAGCTGAAGCAACGGGGCCAGACGGAGCAACCGTTTCCTATGACTTCCCAACAGCAACGGACGCAGTCGACGATTCCCCAACAGTACAGTGTACTCCTGCATCAGGTTCTGTATTTGCACTTGGCGACACCACGGTAAGCTGCATCGCTACTGACTTTTCTGGAAACTCTGCTGATACATCATTTACAGTAACCGTACAGGACACAACACCTCCGGAGATTACCATACTGGGAGAAAATCCAGCAACCATACTTGAGAATCTAGCATACGCCGACGCAGGAGCAACTGCCTCTGACATTGTGGATGGCGACCTGACAGCAAGCATCATTACAGACAACCCAGTTGACATATCGGTCCCAGACACGTACACTGTGACTTATACGGTATCCGATAATGCCGGCAACACATCAGTGGCAGAAAGGACAGTTATAGTAAAGCCAATAGAAGAGGCAACCGATGATCTGGGTGATCAGGTAGGTTCTCTTGGCCTGCCAAAGGGAGCTGCAACAAGCCTTGCAAGCAACCTTGACAGCGCAATATCAATCCTAAGTGACAACAACCCAAACAACGATTCTGCAGCATGCGGCATGCTTGGTTCTTTTGTAAACAAGGTGCAGGCTCAAAGCGGCAAGACGATTGACTCTGCTGACGCAGACTCGTTAATTGCAGATGCAGAACTGATAAGAACGGCGCTAGGCTGCTAACTAGAAAAATCAATTGCTCATTAAATAACGATCCGCATACAATGGAAACCTTTTAAAAACACAAAAAACAGTTTTCAAATTATTTTACATTAGTGATTCTTCTTTTCTCATACGCAAGAATTGATATCACAAGGCCGATGAATGCAAGCTGCATTGCCTCAACTATGATTCCGTTTTGGTTTACAGAGCCGGCCCTACCGGTAATTGGGTTGTCTTGCATTCGAGTTATTGTCCATATTGCAACAAAGGCTGCAGTTCCACTGATTCCGATAATGTACCACGGCGTTCCCCATTTTTTGATCATTGGCACAATCCAGAATATCTGAGCTGCCCCTCCGACTAAAAACAGCGTATCGCTGTTTAGGCCAAATTTTGGCTCGTCTAGAGCAAGTATTAGATGTATTATGCCGGCTATGGCAGTAGTTCCAGCTGCTGCATAATACAAGACCTGCTGCCTTGGCATCTTTTTATCGTCTCTGACATTCAAACTTAAGATTTACGTCACATTGTTACTTGATTTGAGTAAATCATTTTTGTTTTGATTTTCTAATTTTTTCAACTATGTCCTTGATTGTATCTATGGCAAATGGCTTGAAGATGATTTTTGTGGGCCCTAGTCGCTCAAGCTCCTTTGAGTCCTTTTGGCGCAGGTCTGATGTAACTACGACTACCTTTGCGTTTGTGTCCATTTTTTTGATGTTTTCTAGCGCGTAATACCCGTCGTAGTCGGGCATCATTATGTCCAAAAACACAATGTCTGGCCTGTATTTTTTGTATAGTTCCACTGCGTCCTTACCGTTATGGCCACGCCCAAGCACGTCAACGTCGATCATTGCCAGGTAGTCGCATAATACCTGTACTGTCATCTTGCTGTCGTCGACTACGATTGCAGTAGGAATTTCGTACATGGCGCCTCAAGATACTTCCCACTCACAACCAATAAACGTTTTTCCTACAACTATCTAAATTACATTGCTTGGGATATTATGCAGCTTGTACAGTTGCCTTGAGCTCGTACAGTGGCCACGAATCATACAACCTTGATATCTCCGACATATCAGACTCGGGCAGATATTTTCCATCGGAGATTTGCGCAAACTGCTCGACTTCTTGTTCGGATATTACGGTAGGCAGAACTGATGCCACCGCATTTTTTGATAAAATGAACTTGATTGCAAGCTCTGTAATCGAAAGGCCATTTCTGTTTGCAATGGGCCTGAGCTGTTCTACTTTGTCTAGTGCGGATTTTATCCACTCGCCTTTGCGCACAGAGCGGTGGTCTTTTTGGTCTATCTTGGTCTCGGCGTTTACCTTGCCAGTCAGGATTCCGGATGCGTCTGGAACCCGGACCAGTATTCCGACATT
Source organism: Candidatus Nitrosotenuis sp. (assembly GCA_036396715.1). Lineage (GTDB taxonomy): Archaea > Thermoproteota > Nitrososphaeria > Nitrososphaerales > Nitrosopumilaceae > Nitrosotenuis. The sequence continues at coordinate 4,188 of DASWKH010000085.1, read as the reverse complement.
TTTTTGCTCGGCATTTCGTATCAACTCGTTTCCGGGCGTCTGCTCTAGGATGTTGTAGACGGTCTGGACTGCAGAGACGTTTTTTCGATTCATTGACTCGAGGCCCTCCTGCGTCCACCCAATCGCAGGACCGAGTGCAACTTGGTATGTGCCGATTAGTCCGTCGTTAATTTTGGAATCAAGTGTGTAAAATATGGTGTCATCCCGTATGTGGGCAAGCTTTGGGTTGTGCAGGCCGTACACGTCAATGTGGTCGGTCTGGAGCCTTGCAAGGCTGTTTTTTAGCGCATGATCAGTAAATAATGGGTCAAACCGCTGGGGCAGCTCAGAATGCCCTATCTGATCCACTCCTCCAAAATCATAACCGTACTTTGTAGAAATTACCACTTCGTTGCGCATCCCCTTGAGGGCCTCGCCTAGAATTTTTTCTGATTTTCCCTTGCCGTACATGTCTGCTGTCTCAAAGAAGTTTATCCCCAAGTCGTAGGCTTTTTTTATCATTTTTTTTGCCTCGTCTTCCTCAATTTTTTTGCCCCACCAGTCCAGCGCTATTGTCCATGCACCAAACCCTATCTCTGATACTGTAATGTCGGTTTTCCCAAGTTTTTTGTACCTCATGATATGATCTCCTCAAATTTTTCGAGTCGTAATCTCAGTTCAGAATCACTCAACACTGCCTGTGCAGAATCTGGTTTTGCATTTATGTCTATCCAAGATTTGCAGCCCTGAAACTCTGGTTTTGACGCGATTTCAAATTCCGGCATTTTGTATGCCTTGAGGAACATGGCCTTGATTGCTTTTTGTGGCATCCAGTTTAGTCTGGTCTGTATGTACGAGTCCGACCAGATGTGAAACTCTGATATCTGTTGAATCTTTTTTTGGTCTGTGAGGTCTGCTTCTGAGACTACCTCGGCATACGAGGTAATCCTGTTTTGAGTGTCTTGGGGTTTGTTTTTCATCACGGAATCCAGGTGTTTTTGGAACTGCGGTTTGATATTATCAGAACTTTGGTGCTCATATGTCGGGAAAAGGAGGAACTTTTTTGACTCGACTACAAATCCGGATGACACTTCCAGTATTCCGCCTTTGCGCAGCAATACGGTCTGGTCTCCTGACTCTAAAGCTGATACTATTGTTGCCCATTCTTTTAGCGCATGCATCTACCCAAGACTTGCAACCAGCGAAATAATATCCTTCTTGACACACGCTCATCGGCATGTCTTTCTATGTTGTACCCACCGAAATTTACAAAAATTAACAAATTTTAATAATTACAAGGGGCAATAACTAATAATGGTTTCAATCAGAAAGAAGGTAAAGGGAGGGAGGACCTATTATTACCTCAAACACAATGCCGGCACATTTCAACGTGAAGCCTATTTGGGTACACAAATCCCAAAAAACATAGTGCATCTCAAGCGTCAGTTTCTCATAGATTTACAAAGGGAAAGGTGGAGCCCATCAATTGATGCAATAAAAAAAGGCTATTCTGAAAACCTCAAAAAAACACCAAATTCAATTCTAGAACAGAATCTAATCGAGTTTTCCTATTATTTTACACACGATACGCAAAAGATCGAGGGATCGTCACTTACCCAACAAGAAACATACAACCTTCTTAGGTTTCACATAACGCCTGACAAAAAACCAGAATCTGATATGATCGAGGCGCAAAGACACCACGATGTATTTTTAAAAATTATGAATAGCAAAAGGGATATCTCACTAAAATATGTCCTGAGTTGGCACTCTGAGCTATTTGAGAGAACCAAGCCGGAATTTGCTGGAAAGGTACGCCATTTCCCAATCTGGGTAACAGGTAGCAGATCAACATTTCCTCACGCTAGATTTGTTCCTGCGTTTTTGAAGGATTTTTTTTCTTGGTACGAAAAATCCAAGGCAAAAATACACCCAGTCGAGCTTGCAGGGCTTGCCCACTTTAGATTTGTAAATATCCATCCCTTTGGCGATGGCAACGGTAGGGTATCAAGATTAATCATGAACAAAATTCTTCACCAGTGCGGCTTTCCACTCTTGAACATAAGGTACGGGGAACGGAAATTTTACTATGTGGCGCTGGAAAAAGGCAATCTAAAATCAGAAGAGCTGTACTTTCTAAAATGGTTTGTAAAAAAATATATCTCAGAAAACAAACGATATGCAAAGATGTGAAAATTATCCAAGGCTTGCAACCAGCGAAATAATATCCTTCTTGACGCAGACGATACTCGGTGCATCTTAAAGTAGTCTACCATATTGGTAATACTTTTAAGGTAATACTCATATAATATTACTATGAGCAAAGTGGTTTCAGCCAAGGTCCCAGATGAGCTAAAAAAGAAGGCAGACAAGTACGGAATTAAAGTCGGGGCGCTTCTAAGGGAGTCTCTTGAGGCAAAAATTAACGCAATCGAGCGTCAGCTGCTCTCATCGAAGCTTGATGATCTTAGCAGCAAGGTTGGCTCCAAGATAAAAAAGCAAGACATTATCAAAGCCGTTAGGTCATCCAGAGATGAAAGATAGGCAAACAAGACTCTATGATACCAGTGCCTTTCTGAATCTGCTTTTGAATGAGGGCTCAAAATCACTTTCTGTTTTGTCCGGTCAGGCAGTGCTTGACCTTACGACGTACGAGCTTGGCAACAGCATATGGAGGTTATCGTATTTGCAAAAAAAGATCACAAAGGCTGAAGCCTGCTCCCTTTTGGATTCCTGTCTTAAAGTTATTTCCAGCATGAATGTTCTACACATAAAAGGATTAGAAGAGGATGTCAAGGAACTATCGTCAGGTATGGGCCAGTCGTTTTATGACTCTGCATACCTGGTTGTCGCAAAAAATCATAACCTTGAGCTGGTAACAGACAACAAAAAGCTACTAAAGGCCGCATTAAATTCTAAGATCAAGGCGTCTCCTTCATAAGAATGATCATTTGAAAACTAGCCAAGACTAGAAATCAATGATACGATATCCTTCTTGACGCAGACAATCATTGGCGTGTCCTTTTCTATGTATCGAGATACCTTGGTTTCGCGCAGCTCCATTATCAAGTCTTGGAACGCATGCAGATCATCGGTTTCAAAGGCAAGCATAAAGTCCTCGTCGTGAATGCCAAACGAGTACGTGGTGTTTAGTGTCACCTGTGGGTACTTGTGGCCTATTGTGATGTGCTCATCCATCATTACCTTTCTTTGCTCAAGCGGAAGTAGATACCACTCGCGGGTCTTGATAAACGGGTATACTATGACGTAGTTTTTTGGCTCTGCGCCATCCACAAAGGACGGGGTTTTGCCTGACTTTGCATAAATTGACGGCCTAGTAGATGAGAGGTAGACATGTGACGGCGTGATGTATTTTCCAAAGACTGTCGTGTAGATTTTTGAGATTATTCCCTGTATTTCCTCTATTGACTCTGATGCAAACCAGAGCAGAAATTCTGCGTCATCCCGAAGACCAAGAGTCGAGTATGTCCTGCATTTTATCTTGGAGTTTCTTAGCACCTGCTCTACTTCCTTTGCCGATTCTTCTTTTGCTAGGTCTGCCATCCAGCGCCACTTTGGGTCTATTTTGAAGAAGGAAAAGTTGAAAAACATCCTATCTGACATGGTTTGATTTCCGCGTGACTATATTTAACAATGTTCTGTTCAAAAGTTGGGGTTTGTATCCAATAATGAAACCTGCATATGTGATTATGTGACTTTTTTATGTTTGTACAATGCGTATGTCTGGATCCAGTATCCTATATACCAAAAGAAATTAACTGGATGATGCAGATCATATTGCTCAAAGACTTCGAGATAATAATACCATACATCACCTGAAATGTTGATCAAAAACGCGAGCAGCAAAACATACCATGCCTTACCAAGCGCACTGTCTTTGAAAATCATTGCCGTGTAAACTACGAAAGGTAATGTGATTCCTGATAAGACTACAAACAACAAACCATAAAAGAATTCAAAATTTGGTTCAAGGTGTAACTGATAAAGCGTGATGCCAATATATGAAAATGTGACAGCACAGAAAATCATGATGAAAACGATTAGTTTTTTATGTTCAAGTGTGGTTCCAAAATATCTGATATTTGTAATGATGTGTATTATCCAAAAAATATAAAGTGCAGCAAAAAACAAATCGGCAATAGATGGGTATGGATCAATTTGCATGATGTCATACTGGATACCATAGAT
>DASWKH010000084.1:0-12063 GCA_036396715.1 Candidatus Nitrosotenuis sp. | reverse complement strand
GACGAGTCAGAGATCTCGTATCATGCATTCGAGTTTGCGCTTGATTTGGCAAAAAAATACCACGCAAAACTTTCCATCATCACCATAATACACAGCAACATTTTGGCAAGCTCGTTTCTCCAAGTAAGCAGCCATCAAAAGATAATTGAGCGACAAAAAGTCTCTGAGCTAAATCATTTATTCAAAATAATAGAGTCCATTTCAAAAAGGTTTGGCGTGCAGACATACACCGACATTGTGCTTTCCGACAACGTATCTGATTCAATTGTGTCGTTTTGCAGCCAGCAAAAAGTCAACCTCATAGTTATGGGAACTAGATCCCGTACAGGTCCAAGAAAATACCTAATTGGCAGTGTCGCAGTTGACGTACTTCAAAAGGCAAGCTGCCCAGTCGTTTTTGTAAAATGATTCAATCTGTTCCGTAGACATCCTTGTGTGTACCGACATATACAAAATAGATAGTTATTTCTTTTCTGTAAATGTCATAAATTATTCTGTATTTTCCAACATAAGCAGCATACATATTTTTTAATTGACCTTTCTTTGGTATGCCAAGCTTTGCCGGATCCTCACTGTGTTGGAGGTCTCTGATTACGTTGTACACACGTTTTTGTATTTCTAAATCTAGTTTTTGATATTGATGAACAAAGGTTTTTGCATATACAATCTTCCACAAATTATCTCAGTTTTCTTTTTTAGAAATGGAACGTAGAAATCCAAGGGCATCTTCTGGATTGTCAAATTTGTAGAGCTTCTCTTTGCCAGAAAGTATCCTTTTAACTACTGCCTCCTCTTTTGGATATAGTTTATCCGACTTACGCGTTTTTTGTTGTGTTTTAGACAATTACTCTTCTTACTCTTTCTTTATAATTAAGGATTTGTCGATTTGTACGATGACTAAATTAAAAATTTAGTGGGAGTGTCCGCAACCACACGAATCATGTCCTTCGTGTCCATGTCCTTCATGTTCGTCATGACCCATGCTGTCTCCGTCCTTTTTGGCGCAAATGTTGCACTTGTTGTACCCCATAGGCGAGAAGAAGCTTTTTCCGCACGAGATGCATTTCATACTACTCATATAGCTTCGTTGAAGGTGCCACTATTTATCGATACGCTTTATTTTCGATAAAGCTATAATATCCAAAAAAATGTAGTCAGTTTGTGAGAATCAGAACAGAAAACACCGAGCCTGCAAAGAAAAAAACTCAGGCATTATGTTATTTTGTTGCAGAAAAATCAGACACCCCGTTTGGGTTTTCAAAAATTGATCAGAAATTATCTTCAACAGTAAAGCAGGCATGCACGGAAACCAAAGGAAAACTTGGCAGTATCTCCATTGTTCACACCCATGGTATGATTCCAGCCCAAAGAATCGTAATAGCCGGCCTTGGACCAAAGGACAAAATCACCCATGAAACAATAAGGCTAGTCTCAGGCAAAATCGCAAAAAAATCAAGCGATCTTGGGTTAGACGAGTTTTGTGTTGTTTCAAATAATTTGCCGCCAGGCTCCAAAATTGCTGCAAACGCAATTGTGGAAGGAACAAAGCTTTCACTATACTCTTTTGACAAATACAAAAAAGAAAAAAAATCAAAGCATCCAAACCTCACAATTTTAGTCTCAGATTCTGCAAAAATTTCAGACACCATAGCAAGGGCACAGGCTGTCTCAGAAGGAGTCATCTACACACGAAGCATTGCTAATTTGCCTCCAAACGAATGCAGTCCAGCACAACTTGCAGGCTTTGCAAAATCGCTTGCATCTAAAAACAAGGTAAAATGTACAGTATTGTCAAAATCTGAGCTAAAGAAAAAAGGATTTGGGGGAATTTCCGCAGTAGGACAGGGAAGCAAAAACGAGCCAAAGCTGATTATTTTTGAATACAATGGAAAAAGAGGAGAGAAGCCAACCGTACTAGTAGGAAAGGCAGTCACATTTGATACTGGCGGAATTTCAATCAAACCTGCAGACAAAATGGATGAGATGAAGTTTGACAAGTGCGGCGGCTGCACCGTTTTTGGAATAATCAAGGCTGCAGCGGAGCTAAGGCTCCCAGTAAATCTGGTTGGAATCGTACCATCTGTTGAGAACATGCCGGGTGGCGAGTCGTATAGACCAGGCGACATCATTAAGCTATACAGCGGAAAAACTGCAGAAATTCTAAACACAGATGCAGAAGGAAGATTGATTCTCTTTGATGCGTTATCATATGGCATCAAGACATACAAGCCAAAAGAGATAATTGATTTTGCCACACTTACTGGCGCATGCATTGTCGCCCTCGGATCAAATGTAGCGGGGTTGATAAGCAATAATCCAAGACTTGCAGAAAAGCTAAAACAATCCTCAGAAAAAACCGGCGAGGAAATCTGGCAGCTACCACTAAACGATGACTACATGGACATGATAAAGTCAGATTATGCAGATATCAAAAATGTTGGCTCAGGTCGAGTTGCCGGCACCATTACTGCTGCTGCGTTTTTGGCAAGTGCCATAGAAAACACCCCGTGGGCCCACTTTGATATTGCAGGAACCGCATGGGTTCAGGGCGGCTCCAAAGACAAATCCTACAACCCAAAGGGTGCAACAGGATTTGGTGTAAGGTTGATTCTGGATTATCTTAGTAGCCCCTAGTGTTTCTGTCCGGTGTGCCAGTGTTTGGGTTTCTAAATCCGTGTTTATCCATCATGTGGTTTAGGAACCTAATGTCGTTTTCTAGTTCTTGTCCGCAAACAGTACATCGTGGCATTAATGATCTGAAAATTACATTGTTATATCATTATTTGTGATCTAAAATCACAATAACATCAATATCTATCTGTTCTATCTCGTTTGAATGGTTTTGCTCCGCGTGCGACGCCAAATCCCGTGAATACATCATCAATGTTTTTTTTCTTCAATATGCTAACTTGAACCCCATCGCCTTCTCGGAGTTTTTGTTCCTTAATCACTTTCTTTGGAATTATGATGCCAAAAGATGTCCCGATTCTTCTTATCTTAGCTGTAAACAAATTGTATATCATAATGCATTACAACGCCTAAAAACATTTTTTGCCAAAATCCAGAGGTTTTGGCCTCAAATTATTAAAAGATGCCAGCACTACTGCTTCCCAAGAGCTCTCGCATCTTAGTAGCACAGTAGCGATGTTGGGTTTGACTTCCAGGTTCGGAATGAGACTGGGTCGCGCCCCAACTCTGTGGCCGGCTTGAAGAAATTTCAATAAATGTTCTGTATTAAGATTACGACTCGCATACGGATTGAATATAAATTGAACAAATCAAGTATACCGTCATGACACATAGAGTCGCAGTACTAGACAAGGAGTTATGCCAGCCAAAAAAGTGCGGCCTAGAATGCATCAAGTACTGTCCGGTAAACAAGTCCGGAGCGGACTGCATCATACTAAATGAGGAGATAAAAAAGGCGCAAATAGACGAAAACCTCTGCAACGGCTGTGGAATATGCGTCAAAGTCTGCCCCTTTGAGGCAATCACAATTGTAAATTTGGCAACAGAGCTTGCAACTGACAAAATCCACCAATACGGGATGAACTCGTTTAGGCTGTATCGTCTCCCCACTCCAAAAAAAGGCGAAGTCGTCGGACTCCTTGGAAGAAACGGAATGGGAAAAAGTACCGTAGTCAATATTTTGTCTGGGAACATAAAGCCAAATCTCGGCAATTATACAAGCCCCCCAGAGTGGGATGAAATTTTAAAATTTTTTGCGGGAACTGAGCTAAAAGATCATTTTGAGAAAATAAAAAACCAAGACATCAAGGCCTCAATCAAGCCCCAACAAGTCTACAACATTTCCCAGATGTTTGATGGAACAGCAAAGGAGCTGCTCGACAAATATGACCAAAGGGATGCTGCCTCTGATCTCATCAAGCAACTTGACTTGGGAAACTCTGTAGAGCATGACATAAAGGAGCTGAGTGGTGGCGAGCTTCAGAGGCTGGCAGTTGCAGTAGCTGCAGTAAGAGAGGCTGATTTTTACTTTTTTGATGAGCCGTCATCATATAATGACGTGTTTCAGAGAAGGGGTGTGGCACGGGTAATCCACGGCCTTGCCAATTTGGGCAAGTCAGTAATGGTAGTTGAGCACGACCTGACACTTTTGGATTTTCTTTCCGATTACATCGAGATATTGTACGGCGAGCCGGCAGCATACGGCATAGTCTCAGGAATTCTTTCAACAAAGGTTGGAATCAATGTCTTTTTGGATGGATACATCCCAAGTGAAAACGTCCGGTTCAGGGACAAAAAGTTCAGCTTTGATGTATCTACATCACATGATGATTTTGAAAAAGGCGAAGTCGTAATTTCTTATCCATTGCTAAAACGCAACTATCCAGCATTTTCTGTGACAATAGAGCCTGGGCAGGTAAGAAAGGGAGAGGTACTTGGAATCATGGGTGCAAACGCACTAGGCAAGACAACGTTGATGAAGATGATTGCCGGAGTAGAAAAGCCAGACGAGGGAAGCATCGATAAGGCAGTCACGATTTCCTACAAGCCGCAGTACATCCCAAGTGACTATGACGTAGATGTCGTATCGGTACTAGAAAAGGCAAACGAGGGCCCAATTTTTGGAAGCATTGAAGAAGAACAAATAATCGACCCACTAAAAATCAAAAAACTCTACAACAAGTCAATTAAAAATCTCTCTGGCGGAGAATTGCAAAAGGTGGCAGTGGCAACATGCCTTCTAAAAAAAGCAGACGTATACGCACTAGACGAGCCTTCGGCGTTTTTGGATGTGGAGGACAGGATCGCGATTGCAAAATTCATTCAAAGGTTTGTGCGCTCTTTTGGAAAATCCGCAATCATAATTGACCACGACATACAGTTAATGGATTTGATCTCAGACGTGATGGTAATTTTTGAAGGAACATCCGGACTTGAAGGACACGCTACAACACCACTCTCAAAGTCAGACGCAATGAACAGGTTTCTAAAATCCCTAGACATCACATTTAGGCGGGACGAGCACACTATGAGGCCCCGCGTAAACAAGGCAGAAAGCAGGCTGGACAAGCAGCAAAAAAACACAGGTCACTTTTACTACAAGAATTGACTCGGATGCTAAAAAAAGCACTGGAGGACGCGCTTACCGCCCAGGAAGCCGCAGAGCTGTATTCTGCGTTTGATCAGATTGGTGATATCATAATTATCAGAATTCCAGACTCGTTGTTATCCAAAAAGAAAGTAATTGGCCAGACCCTGCTTGAAACCGTTCACCCTGCGCGCTCTGTGTTTTACCAGTCCTCCGATGTCGAAGGCGATTTTAGGACAAGGAATCTTGAAGTCATCGCAGGAGAGGACAACACCGAAACAGAATACAAAGAGTTCGGATGCAGATTCAAAGTTGACGTAGAAAAGGCGTTTTTCTCGCCAAGGCTTGCAACTGAGCGAAACAGAATTGCACAACTTGTCCAAGACGGTGAAACAGTCATCAACATGTTTGGAGGTATTGGAATGTTTTCAATTGTTGCCGCAAAAAAGAAAAAATGCACCGTTTACAACATCGACCTAAACCCGTATGCCGCCAGGCTTTGCGAGCAAAATGTCAAGCTTAACAAAAAGCTTGCAGGACAAGTAATCTCAATTCAGGGCGATGCATCACAGGTCATAGAGGATCAGCTCCAAGACAAGGGCGACAGAACCCTCATGCTACTACCTGAGAGATCCGATGAGTTTCTGGCTTCTGCCATATCTGCTACAAAAAGCGGCGGAATAATCCATTATTATTCGCACCAGCATGCAGACAAGCGTCAGGATTCTGTGGAATTATCAAAACAGCATTTTTTGCAAGTTTGTCCAGTAAAATCAGAAATTTTGGGAGGACGTATGGTCAGAGCAGTTGGTCCCAGATATTACCAAACCGTAGTAGATGCCAGAATAACAAAATAGCTACTTGTCATCAGATAGAATGGATGATGGCGAGGGCTTTGTTGTTGCCATCATGTACCCAATCCATGAAATGACGCCCAAAATTCCGCCTGCCATCATCAACATGGATAGATGCAAAACAATTGGGCTCCACTCAGAGAGCATCAGCAAATACGCATACACAAAAAATGCCACAATACAGGAACAAAATATGAAAATTCCAGTGGCTTTGCGTCTAGTCATCAGCTAAACCCTTGGCTTGAGTCATATAATTCTAGATTCTGTTCTAAAGCGGCATTTTTTAGACGTTTTCAAAATTTTATTAACACGCGTTACGCAAGTGAATATGAGGTTAAGCGAGATGGGAATAATACGCATCGGAGGAAGAGGAACCACAAGACGAGTAACTGAAAAAGAAAAAGACAACTGGGCAGGTCCAGCATTCAAAGAACACCAACAAGCGCAAAAAGAAGCGTCCAAAGACAAATACATCACAATGGGTCGCGGAACAGCAAAGATCAAGTTTGGCGATATTGCAGATACACCGACCAGATCTACTAAGGGCATGTGGGTAAGCTCAGGTAGAGGAACTGGAAAAAGAAGACTAGACTAGGTTCCAATCCGAGATTCAATAGAACCATACAATGGAATAGCTCTCAAGACGGGAGTACTCTACTAAATTATTTTATCAAGAGTTTAAAAAAATTGCAGAGATGGTTTGCCCATCTATCGGAAAGAGCGTGCCTTTCGAATTACTTTGTTGTGATCATATGCCGACGTGGTAGTCACATAGAGCAGATGATTTTTTCCCGCAGGTACGACAATCCTTTTTACTGCACCATATTCGGCCAGAACGTATTTGCATGGTCCGAGCTTTCTTGAAAGTGATTTTCTTACCTTCCATGAGCGTGCTGCAGATTGCAAAGAAGTCTTGCTTTCCTTTCTTGACAGCAGGTTTTTTACTCGTTTAGAGTGTGCAGAGAAAATTACTTTGCCATTCATGTCGCAAATGGTAACAACTCGCACCGATGGACTGAGGTCAAGAAGTCTTTTTGTTGCCTTTTGAACTTCCATAGTATTATGAATTTCACTAAAATTGATAAGTATTTCCTCTAGTATTCGAATTCTATTGCCATTAAAAACGCGTCTTCGCCGTCGCGATAGTACGATTTGAGCCTCTGCCTTATGCTAAATCCCAGTTTTTCATAAAGCCTTACCGCATCAGTGTTGCTGCATCGAACCTCCAAATACAGCTCATCACAGTGTTTTTCTTTTGCACCTTTTAGTGCCTCTTCGACTATTGCGGAACCTAGACCCTGCCTTCTATAGTCTTCTAGTACGGCAACAGATACGACGTGGCCCTTTTTGACAAAGCCGAGTTTTTTAAAGTTAGAAAACCCGTATTCCGTCTTGCACATAATATATCCCACAAGCTTTCCGTGGCGTTCTGCTATCAAAAACGCCTCTGGCATCTCGGCAAGAAGGCTTTCATAAAAATAATCAGAATAATGCTCAGGCAGCGTCTTGAGGTTTATCTCCATTACCGGGATGAGATCACTTGGTTCACAACGCCTAACGATGTATTCGCCTATCTGCCTGTTGATTATCTGCATTGATATAGATTCGCCACACTGGAATATTTAATGTTAGTTTTGAATTTTATACAAATCATTTAATGTGAACGCAGTTTTTTGATCCATAATGGAGCCAACACAGGAACAGGTAATCTCGATTGTATCCTCAGTCTTTGAGGTCAGAGACGTCATAATATCGCTTGAAAAAATGGAGTTTGAGGTTGCAGATCTAGACTTTAAAGAAAAGTTCGTCTCCCTTGCGCAAAGGCTTGAATTGTTAAATCTTGTCTGCTTTTTGCGAAAATCCGAAGGAAGGCTGTTCGTCCAGATAAACCGGCTACCAGAAGAAAAAAAGAAGATGCTTTCGCGGGCGTGGATTCAGCGAATTCTTTTTAGTGTAGTTGTAGCCTTTGTGATGGTTGACGGTTATTACAGGACCCTTGGCGTAAACAGCCTAATCTACATTGGAGATCCGCTTGACTTTGCAGTATTGTATACATTTTCTCTGGTTGGGATTTTAGGTGTGCACGAGGCAGGGCATATAGTTGCCGCAAGATGGCACAAAATCAGAACTTCGTGGCCGTACTTTATTCCGGGAATACCAATAATTGGACTTCCAACCTTTGGTGCGCTGATTCAGTCCAGAGGCTTAACTATTAACCGGGACATTTTATTTGATATTGCAATTGCAGGGCCAATTGCAGGACTTGTAATTGCAATCATTGTTTCATTTTATGGGGCATACACGTCTCCGGTTTTGGATTCATCGGTTGCAGAAGAACTCTCAGGAGATGTGATGAGACTAAATGACAGTGTTTTCATGACACTTGCACTTGCCACATACGACAAGGCCGGACCAGACGTAGAGGTGTTGATGTCACCTATTTTGTTTGCCGCATGGCTTGGCTTTTTAATTACGTTTTTGAATTTGCTTCCTGCCTGGCAGCTTGACGGAGGCCATATGGCACGAACACTTTTTGGCCAAAAAATTCACAGGTTTGCAACATATGGTAGTGTTGCTGTTTTGTTTTTGTTGCGATATGAGATGATGGCAATTTTCATCCTGATATTTAGCATGAGAAACATGAGTGCAAGGCCACTTGATGATGTCTCGCCATTATCAAAAAACAGAAAGCTGCTCTATGTTGTAGTAGTTGTTCTTGCCGTTTTGTGTGCACCGCTGCCGTTTTCAGTTTGGCCCTAGTAGAATCCGCGCACCGTCAGGAACAATTGAGATTTTCTGTCTTGCCCCCTGGTGCTTTAGAACATACTCTAGTGTTTCCTTTACGCCATCAAATAATATCATGTCCAGTTTTTTGATGTAGAATTCCGGCAGAACCGAAACAATTCCAATTTTTATCTTTTTTTGAATCTCTGATAAAAACAAAAGACCTTCCATCCCATCCACATATTTTGCAGGCTTTTGCAGCCTCTCTATGCTCATCCTTCCTTCGATGTATTGCCGTATTGCTTCTGAGCTGATTCCTCCCTTGCACTCCCCAAGTAAGATTGCCAGGCCTTCGTCCCTTATGGCAGAATAACAGTTCCAAAGCGAGCCAAGCGAATGGCCAAGCGTATCATTGCTTGCATCTTTTCCGGTGCTGATTAGAAGGGTTCGGTGTTTTTCTATTGTTTTAGTAAAGGACCCCATTGTCTTTGAAATTTCCAGAGTCTTTGATGGGTGGCCAACAGACAAATCCACAATTCCTTTTGGGCTGGCAACAATCTCGATTGCAGATATCTCAAATCCGTTTGCAAAGTTTTTTGCAACCTCAAGGCTTGGCGTCTCCTTACCGGGGTTTGGCAAACTGCCCTGCCTTTTTTCGTATGCCGATAACATTTGCTCTGTGCCAAATCTTCTGAGAATTTTTGTGCAGACTGAATCAAATCCAAACAACCCATCAAACTCCATTTCTCCGACAAACACAAGGTCCGGGTTTACGTTTTCAATTCCCTCAAAGGCTTGCACCTGGCTTTCTGGGGGAAGTGTTGCCTTTACCAAATTCATTATCTGCCTATCTGCAAAAACTTTGGGCCTTGGCACGCCTTTTTGTGTGCATTTTTCAAAAAGTACTGAGAGGGCGTTTTGCACCGAGCCAGTATAATTTAGGACTACAAATGTCAGGGGTTTTGAGAGGTCTACGGCATCAAGTTTTTCAGAGACGGCCGAGTCTGCCAGAGTTTGGCTCTCAAACTCGACTTTTTGATCAAGATTCTCGGCCTTTATATCAAGAACAACGTCAGTTGTCCCATAGTTTAACCAGATTTCAGGCACGACTATCCTGTAACACAAACCAAAATAAATCCAGTTTAGTTAATTTTGGTGTGGAGTTTGTAAAAGAGTTTGCAACGTTTTTGCACCAAAACGGAATAATCAAGTTTGGAGACTTTACGCTATCAAGCGGCAAGAAGAGCTCCTACTATGTGGATCTAAGACTGGTTCCAAGCTATCCTCACCAGTACAGACGCATGATAAAGTATCTTCAAAACCTCATATCAGAGCAGATAGGCTTTGATAACTTTGATGCCATAGCGTCTGTGCCAACAGGTGGCCTAGTAATTGCCTCTTCATTGGCCTTTGAGATTGTCAAGCCTCTAGTATACGTCAGGTCTGAGGTAAAGGCCCACGGAACAGGCAAGCTGGTAGAAGGAATAGTCAAAAATGGAATGAAGATACTAGTTGTCGACGATGTGGCAACTACTGGCGGCTCCGTCATAAACGGCATTAAGGCCCTAAAGGAGGCTGGTGCGAGCATCTCAGACGTCTACGTTATAGTAAACAGGCTAGAGGGAGCTGACGGTGCGCTAAAAAAAGAAGGCGCTACACTGCATCACCTCCTGGACATCTTAGAGATTGCAAAAATCCTACACGAATACAACCTTATTGAAAAATCAGTTCTAGATAAGGTGCAAAAGCAGACGGAAAAATCCTAGCTATCGTAAATCATCAGGCCTTTTTCTTCAAGCGTGTTGTGCAAGGCATTAACCGATCGGTACACGTCGCTTTCCTTTCTTGCGCCAGTACAGACTAGCTTGCCTGACGCAAACAAAAGTATCACAGTCTTTGGGTCAAGCATCCTGTGGATTAGTCCTGGGAACTGTTCTGGCTCGTACATGCTTCTTGGCATGACTCGCGCTGCGTTCTCTAGGTGGATCTTTCCCCCAAGGTTTGCAGATGCGACAATGTTTTGCACCGTTACGATTGCCTCTTTTTTTATTTTGATTCCACCTTTTCGCAGCTGCTGCACAACTGTTCGCACTGCCTTTACTGTCATGTCTTCGGATTTTCCTCCAGTGCAAACCATTTTTCCCGACGAAAAAATTAGAGTGGCAGTCTTGGGAGTTTTAATTCTAAAGACAAGTCCTGGGAACTGTTCTGGGTTCCACTCGGTGTCTGGAAATTTTTTTGTTATTTCTTTTAGATCTAGTTTTTGATCAACTGTTGCAGACGCAACCACGTTTTCAATTCTGACTATGGGTTTTGTCTGAGGCATCGCTTGGGTCTTAGAAATCGGTTTTATATATAGAATTATGAAAACAAAACGTAGTCAGCTCAGACAAATGCCTTCACATCATTTTTCAGATATAACTCTGATTCTTCATTGCTGGCCAATAATGATTAGTCACTTACATCTTAAATTGATTTCACTGATGCCTCGTACGGGTTTTGTGCTGGTATTTTCAATACGCACAAACTGGGTTATTTTAGGTGTGTTTGCGCAAAGGATACCGTTGGCTGAGAATCAAATAGTGTGTAAAAATCCACCGGAGGACTGCCAGATAATTAACGCATCACTAATCAAATGCATACTAGTTCCATTTGATAACTCGCAGTATGCATCGCGTGCATTTGCACACGCACTCGATTTGGCAAAAAAATACGGATCAATGTTAGTCATAGTGGCAGTAAGCAATGAAAGCGACAAAACCCAGTGGGTAAATGAGACGCCAAGCAGACAAAGAGGCGTTGGAAAAAGCAGGAATGAGGAATTCAAAGAAATTTTCAAAAAGTTAGAGTTTCAGGCATCCAGATTCCATGTCAAGTGTGAGTCATTGATCTTAGAGTCAAATTTGATCGCAGAGGCAATCATCTCTTTTGCCACAAAAAAACATGTTGACTATATTGTAATGGGCACGCATGGAAAGGGGCAGGCAAAGGAAATGATGCTTGGCCGAGTCTCAACTAGCATTGCGCTAAATGCTCATTGCCCCGTGGTCTTGGTAAAATAACACTTAGTTTGGATTAGCTTCTTGCTTTTTGCACACTATTAGTAGATAATCAATGATTTTGTCCTCTGAGACTTTTTTCATTTTGTGAAGCGAATTGAAGAGGATTTTTTCAACATAAGATGGGTATTGTTTTAAAATTTTTGGCTTGAGTGATTTGCGGTTTTTTGCATAATAATCAGTCAGCGGCTCATAAACACTTGAGCCAATTTTTTCTAGCGATACAACATCAAATCCTTGCTTCTTGATAAGAGATTTGACGAAATCGACACTATAATGTTCAGAAGACCAAGTCATTGCAAGTATTCCTAACTTGATAATTGATGTTGGTCTTTGAACTACTGGTATTGCCATGGCAAGCATTCCGTCT
>DASWKH010000083.1:0-27016 GCA_036396715.1 Candidatus Nitrosotenuis sp. | reverse complement strand
ACTACGTCTGCAACATCAAGGCACCTATCAGATGCTTGCTCGATTGCCTCGTAGATGTCCTTTAGCTTGATTATGTTAACTGCATCATTTGTTTTGAAAAGCTCACCCACCGCAGCCCTATACAGTTCGTCGATGTTATGTTCTATATCGCTTATCTTTCTGCAATGCTCAACTAGGGATTTGTCTGCCTTGAGTCCCTTTAGCCTTGAGATCAAAATCTCCACTTCTTTGATGGCGTTTAACAGCTCATTTGATATTTCAAGCATGTACGGGGGAGTCAAAGTTACTTCGTAGCTTTTGATCCTGCCTGCGATTCCTTCTATAAAGTCAATAATATCGTCAGTCTTTGAAGCAATCCTTTGGATGTCCTCCCTGTCAAGTGGCGTAATGAAGGTCTTGTTCAGCTCCGCAAAAATGGATCTGGTCAGATCATCTGCTTGGCGCTCTAGTTTCTTTATGTTAGTGGTATACTCCGAAGCCTTGTTCATGTCTGAAAACAACAAGACTAGCTGTTCGCCAGTTTCTTTTGCCTTTATTGCAAGATTATCTAAAATTGTTAGGATTTCCTTTTCATTTGATTTAACCCAGGAAAGCCATTGCCCCATAAGCTTGCTCCGAGTTTACGGAGATTAAAGTCTGTTCTACATATACTATATTTCACTATATAGTAGCAGAGCTGCGTTACGAGCAAAAAGCAAAATTGTTTTGTCTACGGGTTGATTACTGCGCGACCTAGGATCTTGCGTGCCTTTAGGTCTTCTAGGGCGTTGTTTGCATCCGCAAGCGAATACCGCTTTGATATGATTGGATTTATGACGCCGCGTTTTGCCAGACCCAAAAGCTCCAGCATGTCGTTATAGTTGCCAGTGTATGCACCCTGGATTGTTATTGCCTTAAGAGGTATGGTGACTAGTGATATCTCAATAGAGCCTCCAAAGAGCCCGACTAGGATCATGTTGCCCCTTTTTCTTATCACTGCAAGTCCCATCTTTACTGTCGGCGGGGCATTTACAAAATCTATCACACACTCTGCGCCCTTGCCATTGCAAATTGACATTATTTTTTGAACTGCTTCTGGATCCTTGGAGTTTACCGCGTGATCTGCGCCAAACTCCTTTGCTGCCGCAAGCTTTGCCTCGTCGATATCAACGCAGATAATATTGGCATTTGTGATTGCCCTTGCAATCTGGACCCCCATGAGCCCAAGGCCCCCTGCGCCAAAAATGACCATGTTGTGCTGCGAGTTGGCACCTGATTTTTTTATTGCAGTGTATGCCGTAAGACCAGAACACGCAAGCGAGGCCGCAGATTCCAGCTCGATTCCTGAGACCTTTGCTAAAAACTTGAAGTGTGGAACAAGGACATATTCTGCATATCCGCCGTCCTGAAAGACCCCCAAAGAACGCGGTGCATCGCAGAGGTTGTCGTTTCCAATCCTGCACGCAACGCAGATTCCGCAGCCAATCCAAGGATACACCAAAACATCATCACCTACACCAAATCCCTGAACTGCACCTCCTACTTCGGTGATGGTCCCTACAATTTCATGGCCCGGCGTTACTGGGAATTTGACGCCCCTGTCTGTTACTTTCATAAAACCATCGCCAGTATCATATCCTCCTTCCCACAAGTGCAGGTCGCTGTGGCAGACGCCGACTGCCTTTACTTTTACTAATACCTCGACGTCCTTTGGCTTTGGCGTCTCGATTTCTAAGACCTGAAGTGGTTTTTGCGGCTCTACGATTCTGGCTGCCTTCATCTGCTTTACGTCAATCAGAATAAGAATATAAGAGTTGACTGGGAGAGGCAAAAAAATAGAGTACCTAAGTATTATTGAGTAAGGCTCAAGTTGTAGTTGTGAGCGAACCAGCAGAAAACATTTCTCAAGCTCCAGTAAACGTCTTATTCAACCCCAACACCATTGCAAAAAAGGATGTCTGGGAGATAAACATAGTACAAATCCTCGAGATCCTAATTCAAATTTTAAAAAAGGCCGACAAAAAAGACCTGCGCGTTGCCGGCATGGCAGCACTCTCATCATCCCTGATTCACAGAATGAAAGTTGAGCGAATCTTTGCCCTGCAAAAGGCAGCAATGGAGAAAAAGCCGCTGAGGAGCAGGACCGACGTTGACATACAGCTGCTCAACATCCCGTACAGACACGAGGCAACATATCCCGTAACACTAGATGAGCTGATGGATTTATTGGAAAACCTGATTGGCACTATTGCCAACCCGCGATCGAGGCGGGGCGGCCAGCTAAAGTTCGAGCCAGTAGAGGTTCCCGACTTTAAGGATTATTTCACATCGCTTGAAAACATCATTGAGAAATACGAGGAGCTGATCATAAGAAAGATTGAAGTGCAAGGCTTTGGCCTCCTCAAAGACATAATTGCAGACTTGGATACCACAGACTCCATTAGGTGTTTTTTTGCCGTCTTGTTTTTGGCAAAGGACCAAAAAGTCGACTTGGAGCAGCAAGAAGACGACATCAAAATAACCCTCATCCGGGAGGACCTCACATAAAATGGTCAAAGTAGAAGACGATACTGAGGCAATAGCAAGACTGGAGGCTGCGCTTTATTCCGCAGGAAGGCCGCTCTCAATTGAGGAGCTCATCAGGGCCTCAGGCACAGAATCAAGGACAAAGACCCTTGCCCTTCTTGCAGGAATTGAAAAAAGGACAAAGTCGGCCTACAAGGCACTCGAAATAGATACTCTTCCGGACGGCTCGTACGTATTTCAGCTCAGGCCGGAATTCAACGATATAATTCGAAGGTATGCATCAAAGCCGATTCTCTCAAAGGCAACGCTAAAGACTTTGTCATATATTGCATACATGCAGCCCATATCATCAAAGCAGCTAGTCGAGACGAGGGGCACTGCAGTTTATTCTCATCTCAAAGAGCTCAGGCAGCTTGATTTTATTTCCCACCAAAATGTTGGAAGGCTGAAAATTTACATGACTACTTCCAAGTTCCAAAAATATTTTGGAATTAGCGGAGACTCGGATATTCTCAAACAGATTCTCTTCAAGAAAATGAGAAAGAATGCTGCCCCACAGCAAGTAGTGCAAGAAGCACAAATCCCCCAGCAAAATTAGCACAGTACTTGCGCTTTCTATAAATTAGAGTGACCTAAACCCACCTTGTGAAACGCTCAACTGAGAATCTTTGGACAAGCAAGATTACCGGCGGAAGAAGACACCCGCTTCGAACAAAAAGAAAATACGAAATCGACAGATTTCCAAACGAGGCAATAACAGGACAGCAGGTGACAGTATCTAGGGCAGTCCGCGGTGGAGATATCAAGACCGGACTCAAAACAATTGATCATGTTAATCTGGCACTAGCTGAGGGCAAGGTAAAAAAATCAAAGATTCTCAAAGTTTTAGAAAATGCGACAAACAACGATTACCAAAGGCGCGGAGTGATATCGATGGGCGCAGTTTTGGAAACAGAGGACGGCAAGTGCCGTGTTGTCTCAAGGCCAGGACAGCACGGAGTAGTAAATGCAATTTTGATAAAGTGATCAGATGAAAGATTACGAACACGTCGTAATCTGGTTGGATTATTTCAACAAGACGCTAACAAAAAAAATGGGCCGAAGACTCCCAAAAGAAAAATGTGTTTTTGATCCGTCACTCAAAGAACTAGTTGATGCATCAGTAGAAGCTGGGTTTTCTCCAAAAGAATCCGAAGACAAGGTCCGGTTTCCAAGACGGGCTTATGTCAGGTCCGGGTATGTCGTCCTGCCAAAAAATTTCGGCGCCAAGACAAAAATTCTTTACAAGATTTCAGAAAAACTTGTGGCAAGACGGGCCAAGTCATCGAAATAAAATTCGATCTAGCTAGTAGCTAAAGTAAAGTTGACAGAGCTCTATGATTAGCAGACATCCATTTTAGAAAATAATTGCAGGAGATAGGGGAAATCATACACTTGGCCGGTAGTGGCAGAGTCATCATACGACTCAAACAAATACTTGATGAAGGCAACTTTGTTTGCGACAATACCGGCAGAAGGATTGCCAAAGTCACCGAGCTGATTGGCCCAGTTGCCAGTCCGTATGCTTCGGCGATTTCTCTGACAAACAACATAAAAAAATACACCGGAAAAAAAGTGTACTTCCTTGATGAACCTGTGATTAAAAAAACAAGGAAGAAAAAAAGATGAATGTCACAGAACTAGAAACATGCTGCCCTGAATGCAAATCATCTCTGATAGATGACGTTCAGAGCGGAGAAAGAATCTGTTCCATGTGCGGAATTGTCGTCATGGAACAGCTGGCAGATTATGGTCCAGAATCAAAGAGCTCAAGCCTTGAAGAAAAAATGAAGAACACAAGGGCGAGCGGACAGACCACTTATTCGCAACACGACTTGGGGATCGCAACGGAGATCTCAATTAGTACAAAGGATTACTCCGGAAAGACGATCAACTACCAGGTAGCAAACCAGATGAACAGCCTAAGAAAATGGCAACAACGGGTACGAATCTCAACGCCAAGAGAGAGGAGGCTTGCAAACGTGCTCTCTGTAATTGGAGGCGCATGCCAAAACCTTTCGTTGTCTGCAAATGTGCTGGAGACTGCGTCAATGATTTATCGGAATCTTGACAGCTACATGGAAGTCAAAGGAAAATCAGTTGCATGCATTGCATCTGCTACCATCTACATGGCGTGCAAGCAGTGCGATGTAGTAAGATCACTAGAAGAAGTGTGTAGTGGAGCCGGCTCAAACAAGGACATCAAGATGAGAACAAAGCTTGCAGCAAAATACTACCGAATGCTCGTAATGGAGCTTGGATCGGTAACTGCACCAGTCATATCTATGGACAAGTACATCTCCAAGATCTCAAATCTGACAAACACGGATGTACGTGTTGAAAGGCTTGCCTTGGAGGTTGCCGAAAAGACAAGCGACACAAACGTTGCAGACGGCAAGGCGCCAAACGGCATTGCTGCTGCGTACTTGTACATTGCCTCAATACTTTTAGGACAAAACGTCCTTCAGCGCGACGTCTCAAGCGTCGCAGGCGTAACTGAGGTAACCATTCGAAACAGGTGCAAAGAGATCCTTACGTGCTACAAGATGCGATTAACACTACGACCAAGTTTTGCCAAAAACTAAACATCCCCCTCTTTTTGTTTTTCTTAGGACTAGCTAAATTCAGTCGGAATTATATAACTGAAAAACACCTTTGAGCACATGGCAGTACTTGAGATAATCGACTTGCACGTCAAAAGGGATGGAAAGCCAATCCTCAAGGGCGTAAATTTGAAGACCGGTCCTGGCGAGGTCCACGCAATAATGGGCCCAAACGGCTCTGGCAAAAGCACCCTTGCGTACACGCTCTTGGGCCACCCAAAATACGAGGTAACCCAGGGAAAAATTCTATTTGATGGAGAGGACATCACCCATGCCTCAACTGATGCGCGGGCAAAAAAGGGGCTGTTCTTGGGATTCCAGTACCCGACAGAGGTCTCAGGTGTCGGCTATTCGCACTTTCTTAGGACATCATACAATGCATTATCAAAATCTCTCCAGAGCAGCAACAGGGAGGTGTTCATCACCGTACGAGAGTTTCAAAATTATCTGAAAAAAAATCTTGCGGCAGTGGGACTGAGGGACGACTTTTTGGGCAGGTACCTAAATGAAGGCTTCTCCGGAGGAGAAAAGAAAAGATCCGAAGTACTGCAGATGGCAGTGCTAAAGCCAAAGGTCTCAATTTTAGATGAGCCGGACTCGGGCCTTGACATTGATGCGGTCCAGGCAGTGGCAAAGGCAATAAGCGAAGTATCCAGTGCGGATGCCACAACAATTGTCATAACACACTATGCAAGAATTCTCAAGTTCCTCAAAAAGCTAGACTACGTCCATGTGTTTTCCGATGGGCGCATAATTAAGAGCGGCGACGCATCACTTGCGGACAAGCTAGAGCAAGAAGGCTACGACTGGATAGTAAACGCCTAGATTTTTTTCCGGTTTTGTTGTATCACGTTCATGTAGAATTCAACAAGGATTTTGTTCAAGTTGATGGAAACCAAATAACAATTGGTGTTAGATCAAGACCGGTCGGTGGAGCTGCAAACAAGGAAATAATAAAAAAGCTCGCAAAACATTTTGGCGTCTCGTCTGCAAGTGTTGTGATAAAGTCAGGCCACAAATCTAAAGAAAAAATAATTGAGATCAGCTAAAGCCAGAATCATCTAAGGTGTTTTAAGTGAGCCGACAATCTTGTTTAGCTCTGATTTGACGTGCGTTGTTGCTATGTCTTGCGGCATAAGCATGTCCTCAAGATCAAAGTTTTTCCTAACAGCTTCTAAAACATCTTCGATTATCTTTTCTTTTTGTTTTGTTACCTCGTCTGGACTCTTGAACCCCAAAAGTGTGGCATTTACTGCTATTGGGACTAGATCCTTTAGCATTGATTGGGTTTTTTCTGCCATGTGGGTTTTGTGCTCAGTAAAGGATCTTTCCACCAGAGTCACCAGGTTTTCTTCTAGCATTGACTTTGCTGCCTTTGTGAATTCGTCTGAGCGCAGCTCTGTTTGAAGCTGCTCAATTACCTTGTCGCGTGTTACCTCTTTGAGCTTGGCTGGAACTACACCCTTTTTGAAATCATCTAGATATTCCGGGTTGTCACGAATTGTTTTGTACAGAAACCTTCCTTGGTTTACGACAAAGGAGCTTGCTGATTTTACAAAATACTCTTCTGCCTCGGCACTTATCTTCAAGCCCTGTTTTCGCGCAAACTGGATTCCAATCGATACAAAACCTGCAACTATTGGTCCAATTTGTGAAATCAGGTTGATTAGTATAGTGTCTACAATGTCATTTTGATCACCAGATTTTTGTTCAACGTCGGAATCCTGTGCTAGTGCGTCAGTTGTTAGATTAAACGCTCCAAATAAAATCAAGGCCAGTCCAACAAATAACAAAGCGTTTGCCCTGAGCACAAAAACAATGCAACATACAAGCTCAAAAACCTTTACGAAGGTAGGATATTATTATACAGTTTAGCAAGCCCGCAAGCTAGCTTTTTGATTTTGAATCCTGTTTTTCGTTGTGTTTTTTCTCCCGTTCTTCTAGTCCCTCAAACTCCCTAAGACAGTAAAGGTCAAAGACTTTCGTCTTTTTTTGCCTTGCCTCCAGTACCAGTCCCTCGATTTCTTCTACTAGTAGCCCCTGTGCTGCCAAAAACGCCTCATTTTCCCGTCCGATCTTTTTGTATGCGTCAGATTTTGCAAGAGCTGCCTCCTTGATTGATTTGTCTATTTTTTGAGCCCTGTCAAAAAACTGTATTGCCTCACCATATCTTTGCAGAAACGAAAGGGTTACTGCCTTGTTCATTAGCGCTACTGTGTTGTCTGGATCAATCTGCAGGGATTTGTCATAGTTTGAGATTGCCTCATCGTGCCGGTTTAGCTCATTTAGTGCCAGGCCCTTGCTGTCAAGGGACCAAGTATCGTTTTGGTTTTTTTTCAAGAGCAAATCGCAGCAAGATATCACATCATCATATCGGCGCAGCTTTTCTAGCGCAAAGATCTTGTTTTTTAGCGCATACTCATCAGTCCCGTTCATCTGCAAAACCGTATCACAGCATGATATGACCTCATCGAATTTTCCCACATTGACTAGCGCCGTTGCCATGTTTTGCAGGGCAACTAGGTCCTTTGGGTCCTCTTCTAGCATTTTTTTGCAAAACGAGATTATTTCCTGCCAGTTTTTCTCTCCGTATAATTTTTTTATGACGTCAATTTGGTTGCCAGAACTACTCAATTACAGATATAGGCAAACCACTCTACATTAAGATTTTATGATTGTTGCTTGTCGCTTGCGTTTTAGTCTCTCGTGAACCTCTATGGCAAAATGAAATGCGATTAGCTTTGCAAATATGATTGCAGAGATTATGGCAGTTGTGGCCTGGCCCAAATACAAAAGGTATGCCGTCACGCCGGTGGCAGTCATGACTTCTATTCCAGTGCACGTGCAAAGCCACAGAAGCCTCTCCCTCATGGCAAAAAATACTGGTTTGTTTTAATTAAGGATTCATCCAAATCAAAGATTTCAAAGATGGCTTGCTGATCAAGCACTTTCTGCCATCAACAAAAGATTTCCATCAAATTACAGAATGTTTTTGCAGCAAATGATCACATCTTCAAAATTTCTTTGGTCTTGCTTACAAACGCATTTGCACTCTCGACTATGTTTCTGGCTTGGCTTGGCGATATGGCATCTACGTCGTCGTACTGGAACTCGTGTCTGCGCCTCCTGCCTTTGTCAAATGCCGCTAGGACCTCGGCAGTATACTTTTTCTCGTAAATTTTGGAAAACTCCACTACTGCCACATGGTGGTCTTGCGCCCTTGGCCTGTATCCCTTAGAGAACATGAGCGCACGTCCTGTGTGGAGCATCGCCGTGTAAGCAGAAGAATGTGCCGCCCCCCATTCCTCTATTTTCAATATATTTTCGGCCGTCTTTAGGCTCTTCTCGGCATTCTCCAATGCCTTTCCTACCTGGTCTGGCCCCAGCTTGAACTCCTCAACCAATCCTTTCCTTAAGAGCTCGCTTAAATCCATCCTCGTCACCAACAATCATAATTATCGGAGTCTCTAATATCTCACGAATCAGCGGTATTTTTTTCTGCACCTTGTCTCCAAACTCCTTCTCGGTCCAAAGTATAAAGTTGATCTCGCGGCCCGTGTTGCGCTCTATCCTCGGAATCACCCTTAAGAGGTAATCCTCTGAGACGTCGCCTACCACTAGCAGGTCTATGTCGCTTCCCTCCTTTTCCGTCCCTTTGGCAAACGAGCCGTAGATTAGTGCGTACTTTATCTTCTCTTTTGCTAGCTCCCGGGATAGAATCTCGCTGAATATCTCGTACTTTAGAAATATCCTCTTCATCTCGCCAAATATTATGCCAGCTTCGTTTATCTTGTAAAATGAGAGGTTGCCCTGGTTGCGCCGTTTGACTAGACCCGCCCTGACTAGTTTTGCGAGCTCCTTTGAGACAGCTGGGGGGGTAAGACCGGTCCTGCGGGCTATTTCGTTGAGATGGAACTCTTTGCTTGTGTTCAGAAAAAGCAATTTGAGTGCAAGTATCTGGCTTTTTGTCCTAAATATTATCTCCAATGGGCTCTTCGATTCTATGACCTTACTACGCTTTTGGGACTCTTTGCCAAGAATCTTATTTTTGACGGAAATAAGAGACGAGGTGTGCTTTGGTCTGATAGCTTCTTTGATTTTTTTGTCTACTAGGATCAGGCCTATTCCGAGATTCCTGCATGTAGATTTGATAGAATCAGTCAGCGTATCTTGCGGTATCGCAAGATAGGACAGGTTAACTGCCCCCTTTTGGTGGAGCGACTGCATGATCCCTTTTTCCACATCGCCGCCTGCCCCTTTGACTTCAACTGCTGCTATCTGGCCGTCCTTTATGGCCACGATGTCAACTATCCGTCCCCTGATCTTTACTTCCCTTCTCACACTCCAGCCTTCTTTGGCAAAGTGTTTTTCCACCCTCTGCGCCAGATCCGATTCGGTGCTCATAAAACCCCCATTTTTACTTGGTTAATATTCATTAACTAAGTAATAATACCACTTTCAATAATAAATAACTATCTGTTCGGCCTAGAAATCAGTCCCTTCCAAGTCGTAGGTTTTATTGGATCGTACCTTGGAGCTTCTTTTTGAAATCAGATTTTTCAGTCACAGTATGATTGGCCTTAATGCCCAATAAAGGCATTTTTTTAATGACATAAACCGCCGCAGTTAGGGCATCTAGCTAGTAATACTTTTATGTTACGTAATACCATTGTATTACCATAATGGAAATACTCAACGTCAAAGTTGAAAAGGACACAATAGAGAAGCTAGAAAGACTCATCAAAAAGAAGGCCTACAAAAACAAAAGCGAGGCCGTCAGAAAGATGCTCGAAGAACACTTTGAAGAACACCCAGAGCTCTTCGGCCATGACGAGCTGCAAGGAATTCTAAGAGAGGCCGACTACATGTCCGACCAGCAATTTGAAAAGCTGGCAGCCAGAGTATTCAAGGGTGCCAAGACTGCCGCTCAGCTAGTGGCTCAAGGAAGGGACAGGTAAGACGCACCAGTTCTACATGGATACTAACGTATTCATATCAGCACTCAAGTCAGACGACCCATACCACGCCGAGGCAGGCAGGGTTGCCAGCAGGCTGCGCAAAGGCGAAATTCAGGCAGAAACATCCACCCTCACATTACTAGAGGTCGCATCTGTAGCGAGCCGCCTGTACCATCGTGCCGAGGGCAGCAAGGATGACCACAAAAGAAAGACGTTCGTGGTAAAAACCCTCAAGACGCTTGCAGGACTTGGCATAAGGTTTGTCCACATGTCAGGCGATACACCCTTTGCAGTGGGAAACATCAAAACAGACATGCCAAACGTGTTCAACGAATCGATACTTTTGAGCATCCAGACTACACTTAGAACGCTGGACCTGATGCATGTTGCAGCAGCAAGACACGCCAAACAAAACAACCGGGAGCTTGGGGCGTTTGTCACAGGAGATACTGAGCTTCTTCGCATGAAGGCTCAGCTGTCCAGGATAACTGGGATGCCGTTTCTTTCGCCAAGAGAATATGTAATTGATATGGGACTCAAATAGAATCAGAAACGGTGTGGTTTATGCCAGACGGATTGTGGCTTCATTCCGTCGGTTAGCTTTGATTTTTTTCCAGGTTTTGCCAAGTTTTATGCTTTAAGACTTTTTGATGTGATGAAAAAGGCGCTTGAAATTACACTTGGCGTCATTGCGGATCTGGTTGATGCGATAGCCATCATAAAAGCCGAGATGAGGGTGAGCAGCTCAGCCGAAACCGAGGATATGCAAAAAATAGTTTTCTTGCTTGACAAGGCTGCCGATTTTGTCATTGATGCCGTTGTAATATTTGGGAAACATGAAACTCGTCGGTGAATGTTCTTTCTGGGCCACCAAAGCCGCAGCTCTTGCATCGGTAGAATCTGGTGCCGTTTGAGTGCGTTGCCAGTAATTCTAGATTCGTTTTCTTGCACTCTGGTCGCAAAAACTCATGTGTATTCATACCACACCATTGCAGAATTTGTATAAAAGCGCAGAAATTTTAGCAGCCAAAAATCGGTTCAATGAGATTTAAGATCACAACCGAATCAAGCCAGACGTATCGTAGCCTTCATTTCTTTATCTTTGAGAGAATTTTTGCCTGGAGTTTACCAAGTTTTATGCTTTAAGACTTTTTGATGTGATGAAAAAGGCGTTTGATAAAACACTTGGTGCCTTTGCAGATTTGATGGATGCAGTAGAGCTACTAAAAACAGACATTACAATAAGTAATCCACGCGAAATTGAGGATCTGCAAAACATAATCTCTCTACTTGACAAGGCTTCCGATTTGGTTATTGATGCAGTCATTGTATTTGGGAAATATGAAAATCTCCGCTAAAAGCGCTTTCTTTGCCGGCATAACCGCAGTTTTTGCAGCGATAGAACTTGGTTCCATTTGAGTGAGTTCCTAGCAGATCTAGATCCATTTTGTGGCATTCCGGCCTCATGGTATCATGTCTGTTCATGATATGTAATTGCAAAATTTGTATAAAAGTGCGGAAATTTTTGAACATATAGTCAGCCCAAGCCGGCAAGGCGTATTGTGACCTTCATTCCATCTCTTAGTTTTGAGAGGATTTTTTTGTCAGGGTTTTTTATTTTGCCAATCACATTCACTGGAGAGTACGGTCTGATCTCGTCCTTGCTAATTGGCGTCGGGCCAAAAAACAGGCACAGCGCCTGCCCAGGAGGCCAGTACGCCACATCAAACAACTCCACTACAGGTTTTGCGTTTTCTTCTTCTGCCCTGACTGGGATTGGTTCCGTATAGATCTCCTCGCCCCAGATGTTGATTTTAACAGTAAATGGGAGGCGCAATAAAATAAGCCCCGATGTGCCAGAATCGTCCAGTTCTAGAGTGATGTTATCAATTTTTGGAATCTCAAAAACCAGAGAGTGCATGTATTTCTTGAATTAAATATCCCTTTTTTTATTATTATTTCATGGAAATACACGTCTACGACACTTATGTAGAGGCCAAAGACGGCCATACCATGCACTTTGATGTGATCACATCAGAAAAAGACCACACAAAGGCAATCGAGTATGCCAAAAAATGGCTGGGCTCAATCGGCGAGGCAGATGCGCGCGTAACTACTGAGGAGTGCCAGTTCTGCCACTCGCAGGGCGCGCCAAAGCCAGTAGAGGACGCAATTAAGACAAACGGCTTTTTCATCCAAAAGATGGAAGGCTGCCCATAGATTCTTTTTTTTAATTTTTTATTTTTAATACATTTTAATTGATTGGTTTTGGTAATCGTATCATGTCAGAGCCGGACTATCACAAGCTCACAGTAGAGGGCGACAAAAAAACCCAGTGGATTTGCGGCTGCTTTGAGACTATTGATGGGTATTTCTGGTTTTGCCCAGAGCACAAAGAGGCGCTCAATCGGACAATCGAGGCGCAGATTGATGAGCTGGATATGACTCGCGTCATAAAATGACTTTACGACGATAAAATACTTCCACTATGAATAGTGGTAGTTGCATGCCCTTCGCCGGAATGATGGTAAAAAACATGGCCTGATGGAATTGGCGGCGTTGAGCCGTCCGCCTGAATGTTTGCATACAAGTATAATTCAACAAAATCACCTGGCAAAACATTTGTTGTAATGACGCCGTTAACGACAGTCTGAGGATACATGTATTTGTCAATCACGTATGAGGAGGACCCACTCACCCCTCCAGAATTTTGCGAGCTTGGAAGTGCGTTAAAGTAAATCTGCTGTTGGTTTACCAAGACTCCGTTTTTGTACACATCAACCCACGCCTTGAGTGGATCTCTTGGTGGAGGGGACGGAGGAGACGGTGGTGGAGCCCCAAAATACGCATGGTTTTTGATTTCAGAGTCGCCTGAAATTGTGGCAGTAATTGATGTTGTGACGATTCCAGAAGACGTGGAAATAATATACGAGACAGATCCTGTCGTAGCTGTAATTGATGAAACGAGGTTGTTGTCATTTTGTTGTGTTATGGTGGATGCAGACGGCTGGATTACTTTAAGTCCTGTGCCGCCAAGAACATTCGCAATTACTGTCATAGTTTGGACATTGTTTATCTTCATGTTGATATCATGGTACCCAGATATGACAGGGACCTTGATGCTCTCGCCGGTAGTATAGTTGCCGTTCAAATATGAAAGTGAGAGATGATTGTCAAGATATGTGTCAGTTACTTCAACATCACCGACAACTGGAATTTGTACGTATGCGTGAGTAACGTAAACCCTGTCTTCAGGGGTGTCTATGTGGATTGTCTGGTCATTTACGTTATCAAAAACCACTGTTGAGAAGGAACCTCGGTATTTCAAAGAGTCTGGGTAAAGATACAAGTTCCCGTTTGGGTTCGTGCCACCGATTTTGACATCGTCTAATGTCAGAGATACGGTCCCGATACTGTCAGCCATGCCACTCACCGCTAGAAGTCCATCCTTTGCGATTTCGTATGGAATGTTTGGGGGCAGGTCTGTAATTTTTAGATAAGGAGTCATAGAAGGATTGAAAGAAGAACCTTTGATCGTTATTGTTCCGCCGTTTGGTTTTGCAAATATGTAATATTGTTTTCCAGCTTGGAAGGAATGCGGCATTTGGAAAGTTGAAGTCAGATCGATTTTTGTGTTCATGACATATGCTTTATCGAATACAAAAAGGGTTTGACCAGAAGGAACAGGTGATGTTGTAGGCCAGCTCCCATAGGGTGAATGCCATCCACTACAGGCACCTGCAGTCATCCGTATAGAGTTTAGTGAATATGTGGTTGGATTTTGAGTGCCGTCAAGTATTGAGAATGGATATGAAGCAGAATAATAGTACGAGTAATAGTTTGATGATGTGGTCAGTATGAGTGGAGATGCAAATGATTGTGTATAGGTCCAAGACGCACAACAGTTGTAGCCAACACCGTTTGCATAACTACACGGGCTTTGCGAATAAGATGCACCTGGCAAACCCCCCGAATATAGTCTGAAACCATATGCGTTATCATACGGTATGTTGATGTAATCATATTGTAGATCAGTTCCTACTTGCAGCAAGCCACCACTTGGAACATTTCCTTCTAGTACCAAAGTTTGATCACCATAATTATTTAATTTCAAGATGACAATGCCGGTTCCTGAAATTGTAATTCCGTCAGTTCCCACAGCAGTGATTGCGGATCCACCAACTGTCCTTGATTGAGAATAACCAAGAGTGTTAGGATTTGTAGTTCCCGTTGCTTGAACAGATTGGGTTTGAGGAACATACTCGTATTCTGTGTTAAATTGTGGAATTGCAACGGTGATTTTGGAATCGGTAGAAAGTAATTGAGCAGCAAAATCATGCATAGTTGAAAATTGATTATACGTCTTTAACGAGCTTAGCGTTCCAGAATCACCATATCCGTGCGTTAGCTTTCCAGAATAATCATACGTAACTATTCTGGAATTTAATCCCATCCCATTAATCATTGCCTCCCCGTTTCCTGTTCCATTCCCCGAGTTTTCAGCCAACAGATTCGTTGCAACAAAGACATTTCCCAAATCAGTTATTCCAAGAATGGTCGTTGTCAAAAAGCTGGCAACAGAAAATTCCGAAGGATTGTGGCTTGATTTTTGAAGAGGTTTCAGCTGCAGGCCAGATTCAGGAAATTTGATCCTCGCAAGTAGTGATGTGGTGTCAGCATCAGAGTAAATCCTAATTTCCTTGATAGTTATCGAATCCAACCCATTATTTTTCATTGTTAAAACATCATTAGAAATGGCAATTTCCAAGTTTTCACGATTTTTTTGTGTCTGGATTTGTATTGATTCTTGGGCCAAAAGAGCATTGGTCATTACCCCATTTGATGTTGCAATTATTGCAGCAAGAGCCAGAATCGAAGAGAGACTTATTGCCGCAATAACATATGGGCTTGACATAAAGGATCACGACTTCATATCATTTAAGGAGAAGCAATTTGGTTTGGCTTTCATGTGGTCTTAAATACGATTAAAATTTTGACTGCATGAAATCGCTTCTTGCTGGAGAACAGATCAAAGAAATATTTGCAATAAACTGCAAGTTTGGTAGGTCTACTTTTTACATAAGCAATTTTGGAATACTAGTTGAAAACTCTAATGGTGTCATATTGGAGCTTGATCACAACTCCATCCTAAGCTTGCAACCAATTGACAAAAAATCCATCAAAATCATTTGGAAGGAAAGTAATAGTGCATACGATTTTGTTTTCAACTATGAAAAGCCAGCTGAGATTACAACCAGATACAAAAGCATCCATGAAGATTACCTAAATGCGGTAAGGACAATCGGATTAAAAATCGAACAGCAGGCCAGAGAAAAAATTACCATCCAAAATCCAGTCATAGAACCTCGATTCGAAAAGACTCCCTCCTATGTTTTGAGTGAGCAAATATGGAATGATTGCTGGTTTGACAAGGAGCGCAATCTCTACATCACACACAATAAATTTTTCAAGGAAGTAAATGATCTCCAAAGCAGACCACATCAGATAGAATACAGGATAAGGACAAAAGACGATGGGATAGTGGCAAAACCCGAAGGAGTCGTACTAAAATTTGGTATTCCCGCAGTACAAATCCCCTACAAAGGTCAAAAGACATGGTTTCTGTTACCCACAATGAGCCAAAAATTCCTCACAACTAAGATAGAAGCCGCAAGATTCGACATAAATTCCGAGCAAAGAATTGATTATTTTTCTAGCTAGTCCTATGATCAACTTCAGACTGGGTGAAAAAATCGCAAGGGCTTTTGAGGTAAAACAAAGCCTTCACGGAAAGGGCATTTTTTACATTACAAACTTTGGAGCATATTTGGAAACTCAGAGAAACGGACTAGTTTTAGACTTGCCCTTTGAAATCCTCAAAGCATACAAAAACACTGGCAGAAACTCGTTTAAGATAGAATGGGCGCAAGATGATCATAGACTACATTATGAATTCAAGGTGGAGGGCTCAGCAAAACAAGTGTTTGATACCTACACTGTCGCAAACAAAGAATTTGCTTATTCTGTTTCTGAAGTTGATGCACTAAAGCAGAAGTGTGTCTGTCAGAACATGAGGAATTAAACATGGAAATTATGCATGTTGAGGACTAGATCTCGTTTGCGCTATCGGATTTACTTTTTTTATCCACATTGCGTGAAAGTGTGAAGTCTTGCGCTGATTCTCTAGACAAGTTTTCGTCCATTCTGTGTATCCCAGAAAGTGGGCCATGCATTGTTCCAGCATGAGAAATCTCGCCCCCTATTTTCTCAACGTTAGTCTTTGCCATTGGTAAAAACCTAGATCCTGAGAATACCAATTTTGCAAGATTCAATGGATTAGTTGATGTCTCCATGCGAACTGGATCTGTCATACCGGTGATCACTCCTCCTACGGTTCGCGCCACCCCAGATGCTACCATATTAGTCATTATCGCCCCTGTCGAAACAGCCCTGCCAGTAATTGAAGAAACTGAGCCCATAACAGACCCAAGAAGTGGTACAATCATTGCCGGAATAAATGTAGCAAGGGCCATCACGGCCAGGGCTGCAAACCATTCCACAGCAGGATCTTGGGCAGTTGATTCAAGTGTCTTAAGGTGTGCAACGCCGGCAGTTATTACCAGGGCAGAAAAAATAGGGGCAATCATCAAGCCTAGCAGGGCATCAGTGAACCTGTTGGTGACCCTTTTGAAAAAAGGGATTAGTGAAAGCATCAATGTCACAGGTATTGCGATTGTGACTATTGCTGTCAAAACTATTCGGATTGTTCCCAACAAAAAAGCAGTGAACATGAAAATCAAAAGCGCAATTGCCTTGAAAGTTGCCAAAAAAACACTCAAAAACATGTTTTTCAGCGTGCCAAAAGGATCTGAAATTCCTGCAACTATGGCATCAAGTGTAAATTCTGGTGATTCAATACTGCCGAGTTTAGTTAACAGAAACTCGACATTTTTTGTTGGCATGGTCTGATCCTCTGGATTTAGAATCCACAATGATGTTTGTTCGACAGTTACTGCCACCAAGTCCCAAAGCGGTGGGAAAAAAAAGAAAAAGAAAACATACAACAAGCTTTTTGAAATAATTTTAAATCCTGTTTCTGGCGGCACCAAGTTTATGTGCTCAAACATGAAGGAAAGCCCTGCAAACATCAACACAAACAACATGATTATGAAGGCAATGTTGCGCAAAATCTGATAAATCTCAAAGTTTTGGTTTCCTATCTCGTGTCCAGACTGGACATCATAACCGAATCTAGGCATCTCAGTCATAAGTTTTATAAATGAAACCTCGAGAACATCAGACCAAGCAAGAGTCGCCGCAACAATTGCAATGATTGCAACAATCATACCAAGAATTATTATGCCAGCATCTAGAACTCCACGATGATTTTGAAACCTGATTCGGCGCTTAAACTTCACAAATTTTATGAAAATTCTCCATAAAAGGAACGAAGGCTGGCCTTAAACAGGATGTTTAGAGTAACTCAAAAAAAAATTTGTAATATTCTAAACGATGTCTAGTCTTTCAATACGTTCCTTATGGTTTTGATGTTTGAGAGGTATGCGTCCAAGTGGGCCAAGCCAAATACCAATGATACAACAGACATCGAAATCAGGTTTAGGTTTCTCTCAAACAGGCTCACAACAAGTGCCATTGCGAGTACCTCAATGATTAATTGAATTATTGGAGAGAGCCTTGGTCCGAATTTGCGATATAAAATTGGAAAAATAATGTTCTTTTCATGATTTATCAGATTAGGGTTTGAAACCGTTATTTTGGCATCAAGTGCAAAACACGAAATCCAGATTCCAAAAAAGAAAAACAATGTCTCTGAACTGAGACTAGGTTTAAAATAAAAATAAAGTGCAAGGGAGCCCGCCAGCGGGATAGCAGTTTTTAGGTCAGCTAGAACCGACATGCTACCATCTGACAGGTCTAGACGCAAGACTTAGCTTTGAGACGGCAATTATTACAGCAACGACTATCAAGCCACCTCCAATGAATCGCAAGAATGGTAGGATCTTTCCGAGCATTGTTATGATTGCTGGTGGAATGTTGCCGGTTGCAGGACTCTCAAAGTCCACACCTATCATCCACTCCATAACATCCTGCGCCAGAAAAATTATGGCTCCTGCAATTCCGGCAGCGACTATAATACTGATGTATTTTTGCTTGTCTTCGTGATCAAGTGCTGCTTGATTTAGCATCATAATAAAAGGAGATAGTAGATTTAAGGGACTTGTAGATTATGAAAAAGAGACTACGGTTCTCGAGTCGTGATAGGACTTGCCTGACGGCAAAATGAGAACCGCAATAATATTTACCAATTATGAAATATAACCAATCTTATCGAAACGGTAATGTACATAATCCTACAGACTCTTAATAGAAAGTATTTCTTCAAAGACTGGCTGCTCAAAACCCTTCGCATAAATCAAAAGATTCTTTTCTCCCAGAGTTTGTGGAATGACAAGCACCTCGATTTCTCCATTGTTGTTTGTGGCAAGTGTGGAAATTACATTGCCATCAAACTCAACTCGTGTTTGCGTGTTGACTATTGGTCTTCTGTCAGCAGTCTCAAGCTTTACCTGCAGCCGGATCGGCTTGAGTGGATCGGTGAAGATCTCTCTGACCCTGATTTCCTTGCCAATGATTTCTAATTTTGGTTGGAACACTTCTGAGAGTCCAAGTTTTTTGCTTTCTTGTCTTGGAAATTTGAAGGCTGTTTTTTTCGTAAATTTTCTTTTTTGTTTAGCCTTTTTTCCAAAAAGCATGAATTTGATTACGGAAATAATTTGGAGTTCGATTGGTCTGACATTGAATTTTTTTAGCCCTACATAGCCGCCCGCACAAAGTGGGATCATCGAAAGTAGATTTCCCGATCCTTGGTAAATGCTCCATGAAATGATTGCAGAAAAACCAACTATTGACATTTGGCGCATACTCAGCTTGCCAATTATTGGAAATGTAAAAACGGCCTCATGAAACGGGCTTACATCCTCAAAATACAAAAGATCAATTGGCTTCACATGAGCTAAAAATACAAAAAATAAAAGGGATTTTTTGGCCTATGATAGGCTCATTGTTACAGATATGAGTTCGCTTATTGTAGAGCCGTCAGTTGTTACCACTACAATTTCAAGAGGAGTTGTTTCGCCAATGTTTTGCAAGGTAATTGCAGTTCCAGCAGAGTTGATGAGTCGTGCCGTGACACTTGCTGTCTGTCCAGGATTTAGTGCTGCTGGTAAGGGGCTTGCCGAGAAAGGTTGAATACCAGTGGAGGCAGAATCGGTATCTATTTGTAGATTTACAGAACTAGAGGCAAATGCCTTGTTGCCGGAATTCTTTATTGTTATTGAGAGATACTCCTCGCCGTTTGATTGTTTTACAAGGCTTACTGCTTCTACGGTCACAGCTCCTTTCAGGGATGCAGTGTTTGCAGTTGAGGCATAAACGGTATAACCGCCTATCCCTGCTGCAACGGCAACCCCAATTAATATGATTGATGTTATTGCGGGGGAGATTCCGCGTCGGTTTTTGCCTAGTTTGCTTGTTGCCATCATTGGTAAAAACTGTAAAGTAGTTAAGCAGAAAATTTTGTTTGTGGAAGTTACGATTGAATGGTATGATTTTTGGATGCAACTGATTGAAGACTAGAGTGAGAAAAATTTATCCTTTTTTAGAACTGGTTTTTTGATGTTGTGAAGGTTGTTTCCGTATTATTTCTAGCTGTTTGTGAGTCGATGTGGCTTGCAGTATTGCTGCAAAACATGGCGCTATTTTTTTCAAGCAT
This sequence comes from Candidatus Nitrosotenuis sp., assembly GCA_036396715.1. Taxonomy (GTDB): domain Archaea; phylum Thermoproteota; class Nitrososphaeria; order Nitrososphaerales; family Nitrosopumilaceae; genus Nitrosotenuis. Next base: position 7,118 of record DASWKH010000083.1, on the reverse strand, counting down.
TGCAGCACTTTTAGTGTTAATTGGTTTACGGGTTAACTGGTCAGCAATTAAAAATGAACTTCAGATATTTTTTGCCTACTTGAAATTTTCATCATCAAAAATTCTCAAAAACGATTCTACCAGACTCAGCTTAAGTACCAATAATAAGATTTTGGAGATGGTAAAACCAATCTTGAAAAATAAGACTATCACGTCCATTCAAGGAAAAATCAATTCAGAAATTGAGCAAGAGGTTAGGGTTTCTGGCAAAGCCTACAACCCAAGAGTGTTAGTCCAGCAGAGTATTGCGTACATGATCTTTTCGCTTTTTGTTTTAGTTCCAATCTCAGTTGTTTTGGGACTTTTCGTAAATCCGTACTTGTTTTTTGCGTTACTTGTTTGCCCCATCTGGCTTTATTATCCAAAACTCAAGTTGTGGTTTATTGTCTCAGAACGCAAGTCATCAATTGATGACGAAATGGCCTTCTTTACCCTCTATGCAGGCGTCATGCAGTCAATAGGACAGTCACTTTACAATTCCATTATCGATGTGTTGGGAAAGGGAACTTTCCTTACAATTGAAAATGAGGGAAAAATGCTCTCAAGGAACGTGCAGGTTTTTGGGATGGACCAGATTACTGCGCTAAACGAGCACGGGTGTTCCCATCCGAACTTTTACTTCAAAAACTTCCTACTTGGATATGTCTCAATTAGTAAAAGCGGCGGCAACCTTGCCCTATACATGGAAAGAAAGGGCGAAGAGTTTTTTCACAAGGCGCAATTCAAATATGCAAACTACAAGTCACAGGCCCACATAATTGGCGAAACGATGTTGATCCTACTGACCATACTTCCGACAATGATCCTTATTTCGTCGTTTATGCTTGCCGAGGATTCAGTAAATGTGGTAATGAGCCTCTCATTTGTTTTGATTCCAGTTGTAACAATTTTCATAATTTTGATGATTAGCCTTTCACAGCCAAGGGCTAGAAATGTAATTGATTTTGATTTCAAGGCCGTATTTGTAGCTATTTTTGCTTCCGTGGTCTCATTACTGTTAGGGCAGCAACCTTGGTTTGTAATCGGTGTTGGTGTTGCTGCTGGGGCAATTTTTAATTTCGTTGTTTGCACAAAGCAGTTCAGAGAAGTCTCTTTTGTTGAATCCGCCCTTCCTGATTTTTTCAGAGATATTACAGAATACCGAAAAATAGGCATTCCAATTCCAAATGCCATAATAAAAATCTCAGAAGGTAGAAACTACAACAAATACTTTGATGGCCTACTCTCAGTAATTTCTGCAAGGCTAAAGCATGGTGTAAACCTTTCAGATATTTTTGATTCCATGCTGATTAGATCATGGATTGCAAAAACCTCATTTTTTGTGCTAGGAAAAATTGCCGACAGTGGTGGCGGAACTGCCCAAATCCTAGAACAAATCACTAATTTTTCAACCAACATAAATCAGACAAAAAAAGAGACCCATGCAAGCATCAGTGTCATTTCGTATTTTGCCTTTCTGAGTCCAATTATGATATCTTACACTACAAAGGAAATGTCCAGTATTTTAGAAAAACTGAACACTGGCCTAGACCAGATGGTTCAAAGTGCATTCAACATTGAGGCCATGTTAGTCTCCAATGACTTGATTGGATTCATCAACCTACTCAACGTCATTTCGGCAATAAGCCTAGGCCTTGTCATGTCCAAGCTTGTTCATTTTTCTATGAAATATACGATAACTGTCGGAATTGCAACGCTGGTTTCTGTTCTTTCGATTATTTTGTCCCCATTGTTTCCAACATTAGTTCAGATTTAGTTTGAATGCCACGATAGGAGAGATTTATGTGAAATGGGGTTTCAAATATCCATGCTATGAAAATATCGAATGTGACGCCATCATTCAGAATTGGGTGAACATATCTTATTTAGGAAGAAGGATCAAGGCTGAAAAAACCAACGCTAACTACATCTGGATAAAACCATTCTATGAATTGAAAGCCACAATTATCGGTCGTTATTCCATCATAAGAACAGTTACAATTGTAACTCCAGATCTCGAAATCTTATGGAGTCGTTCCGAAAGAATAGAATTTAGAGAAATCAAGCCTCTTGAATCCCATCTAGTAATAAGCAAAAATAGGATAGCAGGCAAAGATAGCCTCGTCGATGGTTTGACAACAAATATTCCAAAAGGCACTTCAATCAAAATGGAATTTTATTATTCAGGATTTGACCAACTCAAATGAACATAAATACATGATTCACCATAATTGAACATTGGAAAAAACATCTATAATCGATAGCGAGTTTGTGACAAGTAAATTCTCAATTAGAACAACTGTTGGGAATGTTCTTAACATAATTTTTAGGAAAAAACCAGCTACGATTCCTCTTGATTTGGCAACAGACCATCATCTAATAGAGGCTTCTGAGAAAGCATCTGAATCAACAAAATCAAGATTACAGCTTCATGATGACGATAAAATTCCATAAAAACTGAGAATGTAAATCAAAGATCAGAGTGTTATACATTTTAACTCAAAAGCATTCAATTTGGCCAAAATAGTGGTTTTGTAAATTATGTAACCATTTTAGCCTAAGTTGTTAGCATAGTATTTTGAAATTACTGAAAATACTTGTTCGACGGAATGCGCAGATGATTTCTGGCATTCACCAAGCAAATCAATTCTTTTTTGCAGATCTTCTTTTGGCTCGACATTGAGTATGTTTGCCGCATCTTGAACTTTTGTGCTTTTTTCAATTAATTGATCAATTGTGTCAATATTGTATGATGACGTTTTTTGGTCATACTTGAACAGCTCGTGCAATGAAACCGATTCTGTCTTTGGCATGACTTCTTTGACGCTCACAATTTTTCTGACTATTTTTTTGTCGGCCGTCTTGAGTTTGGTCATGTGCGCAATAAACCACAAAAGCATTTGTTGGCTTGATTTGATGTTTATTGGATCAGAGGCAAGCCTGTTAAGGGCAGATTCTGCACTTGACCCATGAAAGCTAGTCAGGCCTCCATGTCCTGTTGCTGCACTTTGAAACAAGAACTGTGCCTCTTCCCCCCTCACCTCACCTACTATCTCAAAATCTGGCCTCAGTCTCAATGAGGCCTTGATAAGTTCCATAATAGTGATGTCAAAATTTGACTGGGTTATCATTGGGCTAGTCCGTGTAATCAGCCTCTCCCATCGATAATGTGGAATTTGTAGCTCGGGTGTCTCTTCAATTGTGACTATTTTCCATCTAGGGTTGGATAATCCCATAAGGCCATTAATCATGGTTGTCTTTCCAGAGCCAGTTTCCCCAACTACTAGCCCAAAGGCCTTTGCGTCAAAAAGCATCCAAAAATAGCTTGCCATCAGACCAGTCAGTGCGCCAAACTCTAGCAGATGTGTAATTGTAAATGGATCCCGTGTGAATTTTCTAATATCCAGTGTAGGCCCTGGAAGCGAGACCTCCTGCCCATAAGTTACGGTAATCCTATCACCTTCCTTTGTCATGGCATTCATAATTGGCGTTGCGGCGGTCACCGTGTTTCCGGTTTTTTGCATCAACCTTTGTATGTATGAACCCATCGAATCGGCAGAGCCAAAGGAAATGTTTGTATCAAGAATGTTAAATTCACTGAATTTGCGATGTATTATTCCAATTTTTGTATCAAATCTTTCTGCAGTTATTTCCTCAATGTTTTCATCCCTCATCAAAACATCTAAAATTCCATATCCGAGTATGTCTCTGATCAGATAATACCTAAGGCTGTGAAAATATTTTGAGAACGAGTCTGTAATTGCACGATCTTCTGCTTCCTTCCACATGTGTTTTTCAATGTAGTTGATTGGATCGTCAGTCTTACTCAACGGCTCTAGTGAGTAAAACAATTGCTCCATCATCTCTTGGTAAATGTCGTGAGATTCTTTGGTCAGAAGTGGCTCTACGATTAGATACTTGCCGTCATTTGTTATGTAGACAGATGCATCATTTACCTTGTAGGTATCAATGATTTGTATTTTTGACAGATCTGCTCGGTGGCTAATTAGAGCAAAGCTTACGAGTCTTCCTTTCAATGTAGTTTATGATAGCCGACCTTAAAAGACGCCAAGCATTTTATGATGTGAGATTTCTAAAATTAGAAAACCTTCAGCAAACAAAAACCAAGTTTGTCTACGAAATCAAGCCAACCAATTTTGGAATGCTCCCTGATGATAAAAAGATGGTCGCGCTGAGCAAGTTTTTCAACATTTTAGCCTCAATTCAAAGGCCAATTCGTATCATAATGCTCAAAGATCCCTTGGAGTTTGAGATGGGGGATGAGGTTCGCAGTCTGCAGGTACCAAGAACATACCTTGTTTCAGTAGAGCCTCTGGAGCAGATTTTGCAGCAAATTGGAGTTGACTATTCCATGGCAACTACTGAGCCAAGCTGGAAAATCAGATCAGAGATGCTTTCACACTTGGTATTAGAGGATGGCAGCTTTGCAAAATGCTACACCCTATACAGGATCCCTGCCAGCTTGTCTGCTGCGTGGGTCCACAACCTCCTGCCCCATGTGGAAATGGTTTCAATAAGGATGAAGCCAATTGAGAATCACAGAGCTGTTTCAATCATTAACAGGTACATAGGGTTAGTTGGAGCAAGCATTACAAAAAATCCTGACTCTTATTACAAGTATGAAAAAGGGACAGGGTTGCTTGCAGCCCTCACAAGACAAGAGACAAGAATGTTTACTTGTTCATTGGCCGTGATGATAAGTGCAAAGGACGCACTTGCATTAAGAATTGCAGACAAAAATTTCAAGACTGTGATTAGGTCAATGCTTTGCTCATTTGAGGCGACAATTACCATGCAAAGGCAGATGCTTGAAGACGGAATTGGAAAGCATCTCTATTTTGAGCTTGGATCTAGTGCAATATTTTATCCGTTTGTTTCAGCAGATATGATAGAGGTTCCAAACGGCGTCGCACTTGGGGTAAACCTCAACACCTCCGCACCAATCATTTATGATTACACCCAAAGGGACAACTACAACATTTTGGTTCTTGCGACATCGGGTGCTGGAAAATCAGTTACTGCAAAGACAATTTTAGTACGACTAATCAAAAAATATCCAACCGCGCACGTCTTTATTGTGGATCCAAACGGTGAATACGAATCTGTTGCAAAATTCCTCTCAATTAATGTGGTCAAAGTAACAGAGGAGACCAATCTTGGGCTTGATCCCTTCAAGCTATTCAAAGAGGAAGATGCGGCGGAGATAATTGGCGACATCTCAAAAGGGGATGACGTTGTCCGAAAAGAGTTTCGCGCAAAGGCGCAGGGTTGCAAATCAATAAAGGACCTATATGTCAGGGTGGACGAGGATGCAAAAAGCTACCTAAAAGACCTCATCGCAGGTTCAATTTACGAGATTCTTGCAGGCGAACCAAGGCTTGAGGACAAAACTGTGATTTCCCTTAGGGGCACATCTGGTGAGGAGCGTGTCTCCATGCTGCTTTTGTTGACTCTTGGAAAGATTTGGAAAAAGATCAATTCGCTTCCCACAAGTGTGCCAAAGATTTTGCTAATAGACGAAGGTTGGATGCTCTTTAACATGGCAAGTGCGGGCAAATTCCTGGACATGATGGCACGAGTTGGAAGAAAGTTCAATGTGATTTTTTTGTTCATCACACAGAGACCTGAGGATGTGATAGAAAATCAGTACGGCAGGGCAATTGCTGAAAACGCTGCAACAAAGATATTTTTGCAAAACACTGAACAGGCATCAGAGAAAATAAAACATGCAATGGACTTATCAGAGCAGGAAGTAGATATGCTAAAGACGTTCTCAAGAGGGCAGTGCCTTTTTCTTACAAAGGATTATCGGTTAAAGGCTCAGATCACCCCGTCAGCTGAGGAGCTCAAAGTGTTTTCAACAACGCCAATGGATACTCCTTAAACAATTCCTGCTGTTTTTGTTTTGTGGAACTACAAAATAGATACTATCAGAATCTTGAAGATGTGGCCAAAATATTAGAAATTGCCAAAGACTCACTTGTTTTGCAGATCAAAAAGATATCCAGGATATGTAATGGAATCTTGGAGACAGATTCTCACATACTCCAAATCAGGGGTCTCAAGCCGACACAACACGGATTGCTTTACCTAATTCACATCTCAGACAAGAACTCAAAAAAATGCATATTAAACACACCTGTTTTGCTCCAAAGCCCAAGACGCTCCCGCTTTTTTGTGGCTTAAAGCAGGTAAGTCCATTGGTATTATGAAAAAAAGAGCAATCAGTCCTGCTATTGCTACCATCTTTCTAATTGGCGTTGCAGTAGTTGGCGCAATTGCTGCAGGAAACGGAATGTTCAAGCAAAACGAGATCACTCAGAAAACTACCAAGCTAGACCTCATCGATGTGAATTTGGTAAAAATTGCTTCTGATAAGACCTATTTTGCGGCAACTGTAAAAAACACTGGAATGACCACATTTTCCTCAGTTAATGTGAGCTTTGTTGACGAGTTTGGGAATTTTTACACAATTACCAGCCTGACTCCTTTGGAACCAGGCGAGCAATTTGGGGATCATTTAATTGAAAACGTTGCAGTAAATTTGGGCAAAAAATATCTTATCAATATTGATGGTACAACTCCGAGTGGTTCTACTTTTCGTTCGGCAGATACCATTAATGTCAGAGGTTAATGAAAAGACTCATAGTTTGTTTTTGACAATGATTAGTTATAGACACGCTGAAATAAGATCAGAGATTAAACTCCGACTTGAAGTTCTTGTAAAAAATCCTCATGTTTTCCTGGACGTCTTTGATGTTAGAATCAATCTGGCTTTTAATTTTTTGAGGATCTATGTAAGAAAGGTTCAGGTCTTGCGCATTATCAAGCCATGACAATATGATTTGCCTGTCCACCTCAAAGTGAAACTGTACCCCTACTGCGCTGCCGTACCGGAACGCCTGGTTGTACATCTCAGAATGAGCAAGACGTGTTGCGTTTTTTGGAATATCAAATGTGTCGCCGTGCCAGTGAAAGACAGTAAAGGGGTCTGTAATCCCTTCAAAGAGCTTTGATTTAGAGTCATGATCAATTCTGATATCATGGTAAAAGCCAATCTCCTTTTTTGGCCCGGCATA
>DASWKH010000082.1:0-17242 GCA_036396715.1 Candidatus Nitrosotenuis sp. | reverse complement strand
TGTAATGTGTTCAGAAAAATAATATAATTGAAAATAATGCATCTTACACCTTTGCAATAAAGTGTGAATCTCCGATCTATAGGGGATTTGATAAAAAGAGAAGAATTTGTAGTCCCAAGCGAAGGAGTTGAACCTTCGACGCTCCGGTTTCTGTGCGCCTAATAGGCTGATTTCGGTTAGCCAAAAGCCAACCACTACAGCCGGAAGCTCTACCAGGCTGAGCTAGCTTGGGACAAAAAACCTCGGCGCGGACTTGTATTAAATAGATGCGCTTCGGGGATCAAACACACTTTTTCATTTTTGGAAGCGATCAAAGAACTGTTAAATATTCTAAAAAAATCAGAGCTTTTAGTGTCGGAAACTTCACTAGATGGATACGCGTGTGTGCCGTACACACACGACCACAAATCAATTGAGATAAAGGATTCTTGGCAGGACTCTAAAAATATTGAAAACATGTATTTTGTCACGGCCACCTTTGCGCAGGACAGCAAGCCGTACTTTCCGTCGCACGCAAACCACTATCTCCTAGTCAAGTATGCAAACAACAACATCGTAAAGGACATCCAAAGATACCAGCAAAGCAAGACCTCCTTTGTCTTTAACACAAACAGCGAGATATTTGAAAGGCAAGTGGACGGCACAATGAACTTTGTGTCCGTGTATTACCTGGAATATTCAAAATCAGACGAGGATTTGTCTGATCTTGCGATGGTTGTGTCAAAAAACGATCATGTTCGCAAGGCATCGACTGGAAACATGCTCACCGTTGCAGCTGATCCGCCCAAGTTCACATTTCCGTACAGCAACAACATTGTCGTCTTGGAAGTATCGAGCCAAAAAAGCCACCAAAGCGTAAACAAGTACTGCGAGCAAACCAGAAGAAACGTTTGCAGAAAAGGAATAACGATGAATAATTTGGTCGGCCTCTCAATTCTTGAAAAACTAAAGTGATCCGCTGATCAGCTTCTCTCTTCAAAAATATTAAATACTGAGCATAAATTGCTCTGGTTATGAGCAAGCCTTCAGACCTTGGTTCACTAAAGATCGGCTCATACATTCTTTTGCCAGTCGGCGACCAAGCAACCGGCGAGCCGTGCAGAATCGTAGAATACGACACCAGCAAGCCCGGAAAACACGGAGCTGCAAAGGCAAGAATAGTAGGAGTCGGAGTCTTTGATAACCAAAAAAGGCCTCACGTCGGCCCAGTCAGCATGCAGGTGCACGTTCCTCTAATTGACAAAAGGAGCGGCCAAATCATCTCGATTACCGGTGATCAGGTCCAAGTAATGGACAGCGAGACATTTGAGACAATAGATGCCCAGATGATAGACGACGAGGTCAAAGGGAAACTGGAACAGGGCCAAATGGTTGAATACTGGAAGGTAATGGACAGAACTAAAATAATGAGAATTAAATCCTAAGTTCGGATGCTGATGATGTGTGGAAAAGCCATCTGAGCTATGATGACGATTATGAGTATTGAAGCATCCTGTGCTTACTTAATACCTGACTGCAAATAATCAAAACCAATGAATCTTGCAGCTTTGTTTTCTGGGGGAAAGGACAGCACGTTTTCAATTTACAAGGCCCAGAAGCTTGGCCACACCGTAAGTTGCCTTGTCACAATACTGACTAGCTCCGAGGAAAGCCACCTGCTCCACCACCCAAACATCGAGCTCTCGATTCTGCAGGCAAAATCAATGAACATCCCGCAGATTTTGGTTCGGGCCGATTCTGTCGATACGAAAAAAGAAGTCGAGCTGCTAAAAGCGGCACTAGAAAAGGCAAAAAACGACTACAACATAGAAGGAATAGTTCACGGTGGCATACTAAGCGAGTTTCAAAAAACACAGTTTGAGAATATTGCAAAAAGCCTGGGCCTGCAAATACTATCGCCGCTTTGGAAAACGGATCAAAAACAATACATGCAGGAGCTGCTAGACTCCGGATTCGAATTTATAATAACTGCAGTTTCCTGTGATGGCTTAGATGATTCATGGCTTGGAAAAAAAATCACAAAAAAAGATCTTGATGAATTGATACTACTCTCAGAAAAACACAAATTCAATTTGAGCTTTGAGGGAGGGGAGGCAGAAACATTTGTGATCAGCTGCCCGCTGTTTTGCGGCGCAATAAAAATCCACGACTCTAGAAAAGAATGGGATGGGTACAGAGGAAGGTTTGAAATAGTGCAGGCAAAAATAGAAAAACAATGTTAGACAATCTCAAAAACAGCCTGCAGGCGGCAATTAAAAAAATTGTAAAATCATCGGGTGTGGATGAGGAGCTAATCAAGGAATTGGCCAAGGATGTACAACGCGCACTCTTGCAGGCAGACGTCAACGTTAAGCTTGTTTTAGAAATCACAAAAAATCTAGAGTACCGCTCAATAAACGAAAAGCCGCCCCCGGGCCTATCACGAAAGGATCACATTGTAAAAATTCTCTATGACGAGCTGGCAAACCTACTTGGAAAGGAAAACGAGTTTTCCTTCAAGCCAGGCAAGCTAAACAAGGTATTGCTGCTTGGAATTCAGGGGAGCGGCAAGACTACAATTGCTGGCAAGCTTGCCAAGTTTCTGACAGGACAGGGCTACAAGGTGGGAGTCATTGGTGCTGATACCTACAGGCCGGGTGCACTAGTGCAGCTAAAGACAAACTGCGAAAAAGCACACGCCGAAGTATATGGCGAAGAAAACAACAAGGATGCCACGCAAATTGTCAAAAACGGACTAAAACACTATGAGAGCTCGGGCCTCGATATCATACTAATTGATACTGCAGGGCGCCACAAAGAAGAAAAAGAATTACTCGACGAAATGAAGGAGATAAGCAAGGTCGCAGCACCGGACCTGGTCTTACTTGTAATTGATGGAACAATAGGGCAGCAGTGCTATTCCCAGGCAGAATCATTTCACAAAACCGTTCCAATCGGTGGAATAATAATTACAAAGCTTGACAGCTCAGCCAAAGGGGGTGGGGCACTTGCCGCCTCTGCGGCAACTGGTGCCAAGGTGATGTACGTGGGAACCGGCGAGAGAATCGATGATTTGGAGTTGTTTTCTCCGACAAGGTTTGTTGGTAGGCTTCTTGGCATGGGAGACATCCAGGCACTGCTTGATATGGCAAAAAGGCTTGAAAGCGAAGCAGACGAGGTACGCCTTAAGCGAATCTCTAGTGGCAAGATGAACATGGATGATTTTTACTACCAGCTAGAGGAGGTTACAAAGGTCGGCTCACTTAGGGGATTTTTGGATAACATGCCGGGACTTTCTGGAATGGTAAAAGAGGATCAGCTGGATCAGATGGAGGATAGAATAGGGCGCTGGCGCTACATCATACAGAGCATGAACAAGCAGGAAAAGGCAGACCCAGACGGCCTGCTCAACGCATCAAGAATAAAGCGAATAGCGAGGGGCTCGGGGTGGCCAGAACACGAAGTAAAGGAACTGCTCAAAAACTACAAGAACTCCAAAAGCATGATGAAGGCATCAAAGGGCCGCCAGATGCAGGGATTTTTGCGCAAGATGGGCCTCGGCTAGGGGTTCTTTGTAATCTACTAGATCTGATCATAAGACCAGCTCCGTGATCAACTTCGATACATCGACTCTGAGGATTACTGGTTCCTGATCTGAATCAGAAATCAGGTTCCCCCTCATCGCTTCATTTGTATCGCCTTGAGGATTGGTCAACCTTGCCAACCCCTTGCGAGAAATATTCATCGCGGCAACGACATCCCTGTCCTGCCATTTCTCACAAATACCGCACCACAAATCACGACGTCTTTGCCTGTCCTCTTGGAGTCTCCCTCCGCATCTTGGACAAAGCTTGCTGGTGCCTCTTGGATTTACGTGGCAAACTGGGACTCCCACCCAATCTGCCTTGTATGTTGTCTGTCTTTCAAGCTCGTAGTTAGATAGCGAGTTGAGTTTTCTTCTGAATTTTCTTCCTTGACCATTTCCCTTTCTGTAGAGTTTTTGGATTCCTTTTAGATCCTCAAAAACAATCATTGCCTTTTGCTTTTTGGAATATTCTACTAATGATTTTGAAATCTTATGAATTCGTTGTTGTATTCTTCTAGCTTGTCTGATTCCAAACTTACCCACGATTTTCTTTTTTATCCTGTGATCGTTTCTTCTAAAAGTGGATTTGATGTAGGTATAGTTTTCCTTTATTTTGAGCAGTTCTGCGGTGTTGACTAGAATTACCTTGTCATCATTCCCAAAGGTAATGTTTCTGAGATTTCGGTCTATGCCTATAGTTTTTTCTGGTTTGATTGGTTCTACTTCTTTTTGTATTGATAGCGATAATGATTCTGGAGTCATTGTAAAAGATCTTATTTTGAGGGATGTATCTGAAATATTTCTTGCGACATAATCATTTAACAAGATGTTTGCAAACTCCCTGTTTCTGACTGGAAATGACAACAACATTCCATTGATCTTAAAGCCATAACATGAAACCAGAAACAGCTTTTCTACGTACGGGATTTTTGGCTTTTTACCCTTTTTGATGTCTTTTTTTCTTTGGATCAGTCTTCCACAGGCTTGGGATATTGCAGTCAGTTTGTAGTATGATAAGATATCGTAGTTTTGCAGCTTGGAGTATGAAAACGAAGATAGTTTTTTGAGTGTGGTACAGTTGTTCTCAAGACCGATTCTGATGCATTCATTGACCATCTGACGGAATATTTCCATCATACGTGTCTGCTCAGAATTTGGTGTATGGTTTTGCCTTATTGATTTAAGAGGCAATGGCTATATTTGACATTTATGTATTAAACGGATCTGATGTATCGAGTGTTGACCAATACATAACAGTTTACATCAATATGGTTCCAGTAAAATACGAGTCTTAGATCATATAGGGCCTGACTAGGCAAATTAATTAGTCGTGGGCCAAATTTTTTGGTGTGAGACAAAAACCGCTTGTAGCAGTACTGGAATCATCAAAAAAAATACTACACGAATATGACTTGTGCGATTATTGCCTTGGAAGACTGTTTGCAAAAAAGCTCGGCCTCTCATCAAACAAAAAGCTTGGAGAAAAAATCCACAAGAAACTAAAAATAAAAACAACAAAGTGCTATGTCTGCAAAAACATCTTTGATAATGTGCCGGTTTACGTTGCAAAAATGCAGGAGGCATCATCGGAGTATGGTTTTCAAACATTCCTCGTTGGCGCAAAGCTCAAGCCCTCGATTTTGGACAGGGACGACCACCTAAGATCGCAATTTAAGCTACGGGGGATGGAAGGAGTGAAGACAAACGTTACGCGCCAGCTTGCAAAACAGTTTGCAAGAAAAACAAAAAAGAAGGGCCAGCAGCTAGATCCAGACATTACCTTTACGATTAACTTTAAGGAAGAGTCGTGCGACGTGCACTCAAAGCCAGTCTTTCTTTCTGGGCGGTATACCAAGTCCGACCGCAACACGCCACAAAAACAAAAACCCTGCTCTAACTGCCTTGGCAAGGGGTGCTCATCCTGTAATTATCACGGCATATCAGAATATGACAGCGTCGAAGGCGCAATGAGTGAGTATTTTTTTGAAAAATTTGGTGCCACCCAAGTCAAAATAACGTGGATTGGGGGCGAGGATTCAACAAGCCTTGTTCTGGGCTCAGGCAGGCCTTTTTTTGCAAAGCTGATTGGGCCAAAAAAGCGCAACCTTACGTTGCCAAAAAAAATACCGCTTGGCAAGATAATCGTATTTTCGCTAAAACAGATAAAAAAAATACCGACAATGCCGGTGCGCTTTGTATCAAAAACTCGGCTCCTAATTACTACTGAGCAGCCAATACAACCAGAATCGCTCTCAAAACTTTTACAGCTAAAGGATACGATTGCAGTTTATGAAAAATCCGGCAAGAGGGCTGAAAAATCCATCTACGACGTAAAATACAAAATCAACTCGGAAAACTCGTTTTACCTCTCACTAGTAATTGACGGCGGCGTTCCACTAAAGCGGCTTGTCAGCGGAGAGGATGTCTTTCCAAATGTATCAGACATTTTGGAGAACAAATCAAAATGCGAGACATTTGATTTTGAACAAGTAAAGATCACAAACTAACACTTTTTACACCTTGCAGCATCGTTACTTTGTTGGATCATCTAGTAAAGGTGCGAGAGGCTCACCAAAAAGGAGTCATACCGCAAAAGATCTTTGATACAATAAGCCAAAGGTTTCCGCTAGTTACAGAAGGAATACAAAGAATAGAAAAGGCCTCCGGCACCCCTTACCCAATATCATATGTAGAGCCGTCTGCAATAGTGACGGGCTCGGATTCCATGTCGTTCCAGTACGGAATTTTGTTTGCAAGGACTCTTCCGGTATTTTTTGAAGAAAAATTCCAAGTGGTCATACAAATATCTGCGCCGCTTGTCGCATTTGGTCTAAAGGGGACTATTCACGCGATTTTGGCGCACGAGTTTCTGCACTATATTGAGCTTATCAGAAAAATATCTACGATGGAGATTGTATCTGATGAGGTCTCTGCAAACCTTTTTGAGAATGTGTATGCGGACAGCACAAGACTCTTTGAGCCAAGAGCGGTATTTGATGACAAAACGCTTCTAACGCACATCACAAAAAAGTTTCCTGCGGGCTTTAAGGACTACAAGCTTGAGGACAAGACCGAAAAGCTCTGGATTGCAAAACACCTGCCGGTAACCAACATCTCACTTGACACAAACACAGTCAAGCTCTCAGCGGAGATGCTTGCAAAGGTGAGTCTGGATCCTATTCTGCTAAACAAAATCAAAGAATACGAAGAACGCGAATCAAAACTACGGAAGAAAAAACTCTACTGAGATATGAGTTAGTAAAGCAACATTAACCATCAAACCATTCATCAAGATCACGGTCTTTTTTGGTAGTCACTTTTAAGGCAGCTTCAATAAGCTCCGTTGTTAAAATTTCCATGATTTTCTTTGTATAATCGATGATGCTACCGGCACCGCGACTATTTGTAGCTACGATTATGTCATACAATCTGTTTTCGCCAGCCCTGTGAACTGGAATAGTATATACATAATTTCGGAATTTTCTTATTTGATTAAGATATAGCTCTAACAAGGCATCGACTCCGATTTCTTTACGCCAATCTGGAACTCCGTATACTTCATCGAATGTTTTTTCATACTCAGTTCCTTGATGAGCATTTGTCCTGTTCAAGGCAATAAATGATGTCATAAAAGTAAGAAATATGTCTGCAGTTTTGATTTCTAGAAGTTTTTTCATCACCGACCATTTAAGTTCTGTAAATCCTACCGGATCAATAAAAATCAGAAAGGCATTACCCCATTTTTTGTATCTTGTCACATGATCTGCGGTGGCCTCAAAACTTCTAACCATCGGGGAATAGTCCTTGTTGCCTACCTGAAGTTTCATTTTTTGTAGCCTCTGACTCAAAGAATTTATCGATTCACCATCAATATCTGAAAAATGATAATCTGTAAATGGTTGATTATTGGCTCGTAATGCAGCTATGAGTGGAGATCCGGGAAATCGTTCTAATTGTAGTTTTTCCTTTTCAAATCCTATTAAACCAGACCCACAATGAGTATCTACATAATGCCAATTCGTAAAATTTTTCTTGAATAAAACATGCGACCCCCCTATGTAGTAATCCAAGGCAAGTAATTTTTTAATTGACCATATGTTACCAGGAGATTTTTTAAGACCATCGTTTTTTATTATATCTGTTTTCTCTAGAAGGAAACTAATTTTTTCTTTTGCCCAAAGATATGGGTCTCTGGCCATTTTTTATCATCACCAATGTATCATATGACTATGTTGGAACAAGTATTTGAGCAAATTACTAGCGAAGAGCTAGCTAAAGCGGAAGTCTAAACTTACGGTGAAACCTTTAAGGGATACTGACTAATGAATCGTGTCAATGGGTTTAGATTCCGCAATTGAATGGACAGAAGCTACTTGGAATCCAACTACTGGTTGCACAAAAATCTCACCAGGCTGTGCAAACTGTTATGCAGAAAGACTAACCAAAAGGTTACAAATGATGGGCGTGAAAAAATATGAACGCGGTTTTCAGTTTGTGCAGCATAACGACGATTTGTATTTGCCTTTAACTTGGAGAAAATCAAAGAAAATTTTTGTTAACAGTATGTCAGACCTTTTCCATGAGAAATCTGACTTTGAATTTGTAAAGAAATGTTTTTTTTCAATGATTATGGCTAATTGGCATACTTATCAGATACTTACAAAAAGACCACAAAGGATGGCACGATTCTCAAACCTATTTGAGACAGAATTCAAAATAAAAATACCTCATCACATTTGGATGGGCACAAGCATAGAAAGTGAACATTACAACTGGAGAATTGATGAATTACGCAGAGTACGTTGCCATGCAAGATTCATTAGCTTTGAGCCATTGATTGGAGATGTTGGTCAGATAAACCTAGAGGGAGTTGATTGGATTATCATAGGAGGAGAAAGTGGCTATGGTTTTCGTCAGGTAAAAAAAGACTGGATCAAAAATATCGTAAAGCAATGTAAGCAACAAGATGTCGCGGTGTTTTTCAAACAATGGGGTGGAATTAGGCCAAAAAGTGGTGGGCGTGAGTTGGACGGAAAGACTTTTGATGAATATCCACAAATTCAAGTCTCAGAACAGACCAAATCAGACGAACTTGCTTTGAAGAAAAAAATCGAACAAATCGCAAAACAAGAACAAACTATGCTGATTCCAAAATTGCTAAACAGGTAACCAACATTACGAATTTAAGAAAAAAACTCTACTGAATGAATTCTGTTAGGTTGCACTTGCCGCAGGTACGCCTGTCTTTGTGCTCTGACATAAAGACTCCCTTGCCGCATCTTGAGCAGATTTTATGTGTCCTTGTCGCCTTGTCACCGCTGATCTTATAGTACGCTGCAATCCCGGTTGCCTTGGCAGCTGCCTTTTTTCCAGCCATTACTCCTTGACCTCTTCTTTGCTTTCTGTCTCTGCTGGAGCACTTGCCTCAACTACTTTTTCTGTCTCTACTACTTTTTCAGCTTCTGCTTTTTCTGCCTCAGCAGCTTTTTCAGTTGCTGCAGCAGCTTCTCCCTTTGCCTTTTCAAGTCTTTTGAAAATGACTTCGTTGACCTGTTTTTTTGCCAGCACTTCATCATCATAAACATAGAATGTTCCAGTCACATCCGGCCTGCCGCTTTGCGCTTTCATAAAAATCGGAATGACTACTTTGCCATCGAGCTTGAACTGTTTTGATATGATCTCAGCTGCCTCTAGCTTTTTGAGCTTGCCGGCAACTCCTTTGAAATTACACGTAATCTCCCTTCTTGAAAGGAAGGTGTTGTTTACATCGTTTATTGTTTCAATCATCGACATGTATTGTGCATCCTTTTGCTATTTCATATAAATCTTGATTGCAAATCAAGAAGAAATTTAAGAAAAGCACGCCATTTTCAAATCATGGACAGGTTCATGCTGCATCTAAAAAACACCGGCTACACTCCACAAGACACTGGAAAACTTCTCTTAAAGGCAAGGCAGCTTACATCCGGCATGAACGTGATAATTCGCGATACAAGAGCCTCAACAAAATATGTCGAGTTTGACGTATCGGTAGACAAATCAAAAATTGATACCCTCTCAGAAATACTGGCACCAATTGCTCCGCTGGATCACGCAAGACACGTAATAGAAGAACACATAGAAAAAGAAGAGGCAATCAAAATGGGCATCTCGTATTTTAATGACGAACGCTTCTGGGAGGCCCACGAAGTCCTAGAGGGCGTTTGGAAAAAATGCTACGAGGGAGAAAAGGAGCTAGTCCAGGGAATAATTCTGGCTGCCGCAGCCATGGTTCACTATCAAAAGGCCGAAGACGACATCTGCCTTTCGGTTCTTGGTAGGGCCCAGACCAAGCTCGCAAGAGCCGCAGGGATGTATCATGGAATAAATATTGACGCACTGCGCCAAAAAATACAGGAGATAAAAAATTCCGCTCAGATCTCGCTTTTCACTATTTAATCATCTGCAGTGCCGTTTTGAGCACCTGAGCTCCTTCTAAGAGTCCGATGCTTCCGACCTTTGCATTCTTTTCAGTAAATCTTTCACTGTTGTCCTTTTTGACAGAATCTGCAGACACTAGAACCGGGACAGGGTCGTCACTGTGCCCTTTGTTGATGCACGGAGTAGAGTGATCTGCGGAAACAACAACAGCCACTTTGGAGGTATCTATGTTATAGAGCAGGGTTCCAAAGAATCTCCTGTCAATTTCCTCGATGTTTTTCATTTTTCCCAACGCGTCGCCGTCGTGACCAAACTCGTCTGGGCCCTTTAGGTGCACATAGATTGCGTTTTCAGTCTCCATTGCCTTTGCGGCAACCTGGGCCTTTTTCTCATAGTCTGTCAGCCCCCCCGCGCTAAACGTCTTCATCTTTAGAATTTCTGCAATGCCTATTTCCACTGGCATATCCACTATACATGAAAACCTCAGCGAATAAAGCTCGTTGATTGGGACTGCCTTTGGATAATGGTTTCCTGCATCGCGCAGCAAAATGCTGTTTAGGAGTTTTTTTCCCTGCTGCTTTCTTTTTTGGTTTGTCTGACTAACCCTCATTATCTTTAGTGATTGTTCTGTGAATTCGTTGACCAAATTAGCAGTAAGCGACGCATTTGGGATGTCTTTTAGCGGCAGGCACCTCTCTATTTTCATATAGTCGCCTACTGCCTTTGCGATTCCCATTCCGTCTACTCTCGAATAGGCAGGATCCGTGTTTGTAATTTCTGATGATAATGCCTTTCCATCGCACCGTATTCTGACTACTACCCGGTGCCCTATTGTGGGTGAGACAACTACTGACGCTCCGGGCTCTGAGAACTTGATTTGGCCCTCAATTTCTTTTGCGACTGCGATTGCGTCCTCGCGTTCTATTTTGCGTCCTGCACGTCTGTCAATTATTATCCCACCATCATCTATGGTGGCAAAATTTCCGCGAAGGGCCAAGTCTCCGTCCCTAAAATCAATTCCAGTCCCAATTGCCTCAATTACGCCCCTTCCGGCATATTCGGAATGCTGGAACTTGTATCCGAGCATGTTAAAGACTGCGATGTCTGATTCTGGGGCAATTCCCTTTCCAACTGAGATTACCTCGCCCATTGCGCCATTTTTTGCAAGCTGATCAAGGTTTGGGGTCTTGGCATAATCAAGTGGAGTTGCTCCCTTTAGATCAGGGTGTGGAAGGTCACCTACACCATCCAATAATACGTAGACAATTCTCACACTGGTGTTATCCGATATGATTGATCCCCGATTGGTTGCTTTACCAAGATCACTTTAAACTTTACAGAAATACTCAAAAATTTTTAGCTAAGACGCGATCGTTGAAAAGGTTTTAACTCACACGATTTCATAGTATCGAATATGGGGAGCATGAGAAAAGACTACCTTTCAGAAAGGTTTGTCATAGTTTCACAAAATGACGAAAAAGAAAGCGAGTCAAAAAAATGCGCGCTCTGTCCTGGAAATGAGTCCATGACAAATCCATCGCTGCTCTCCCTTGTCGCAAAGGATGGAATGCTCCAAAGACTCCAGGACAGCGAAGATAATTATGTTCGAAATTGGAGCGTCCGAGTCTTTGAAAGCAAGGTCCCGGCAGTTACCATCTCAGCAGAAAACTCGTACAGCGACAGGCCCCTTTACAGCGAACCAGCATACGGGTATCATTATGTGGTCGTGGCCTCTGAAAAACACAAAGACTCGCTTGCTACCATTCCAGTCGAACAATGGTCAAATGTTCTAGTTGTGATTCAGGATAGGATGCGGTGGCTGTACACGCAGCGCGGCGTAACATATGTTTCAATTTACATTAACCATGGAAAGGAGGCGGGAAGCATAACTCCGCACCCGCACATAAACATGGTCACATTCTCGACAATTCCGCCATTAATTGAGCAGGAAGCCGAGGCCTCGCACCGGTTTCTAAACGAAAAGGGCTCATGCCCGCTATGCCAGACGGTAAACACGGAGACTGGCGGGCCAAGGCAGGTCCTTCAGACGGAGGGATTTTTAGCGTTTTGCCCGTGGGCACCATCGTACCCATTTGAGTACTGGATATGTCCAAAAAAACACACGACAAACTTTTCTAAAATAACTCAAAAGGAAATAAATGATCTGTCGCTCATTTTGCGTGCGACACTGGGTGGCCTCTCAAACTCGCTAAAAAATATCTCATACAATTTGGTATTTCACCTCTCGCCTGAAAAGAAAAACAGTAGGCAGATCCACTGGCACATTGAGATTTATCCAATGACGTCTGCTTGGTCGGGACTGGAGAGGGGCTATGGTGTGTTTATCAACTCAATTCCACCAGAAAAAGCAGCAGAGCAGCTTGGTGCCGCATGCAGAAAGGAACTTGCAGGCCTAGTCGGAATCACCTGAAAAAATATTTAGCGATACACACGATTTATTTATCTACGCTATTTTTGCTAGGGTGTGGCAATAGAAAAGTATCTTGCAGTCGCAAGCCTTGGACTCTTTGCAATGTTTTGCGGAGAAATCAACGTATTTTACAATTACCTAATAGCACCTAGAGTAGAAGTAGAGCCGGCGGCGCAAATCTTGATGTTCATCTCAATTGGTGCCGCACCTGCAGTGATCATTGCTGGAACTGCGTTTTTGATGACAAAGCGATACGGCTCAAAACAAGTTGGCTCTATAATTATTGCAGGGGGTGCAGTTCTTTTTGTAGGAATGCTTTATGCAAACACACTGGTTCCGCAAATTGACAGAAACTATCTTGTGTATGCAGTAGAGATAATTCCGCCGCTGTTCATGGCAGTGTCATTTGCAGTGATGGGTGTTGGCGGACTATTATTTAGAACAAAAAAGCGGCCAATAAAGGAATATTTTTAGTGGTCGTATCTCATGCCGTTTGAATGTCTCTTAAAGCCAATCTTCTCATAGAATGGCTTGACATTGTCATCGCAATCCAAAATGGTCTTGTAGCAGCCTTGGCCTTTGGCATATTCCAGCACAGCTAGCATGATTTTCTCGCCGATGCCTAATCCTTGTTGTTCCTTTGATACTACGACGTCTTCTATGTGGCCGACTAGTCCACCACCATGGATAAACTTCTGCTCAATTAGAAGGGTTGTAGCTCCAATGACTCGGTTCTCATTTAGTGCAACAAAAATCACGTGGGTCGGATTTGCAGCTATTTTTCTTAGAATCTCTTTTGCCTTTTTTTTGTCGAGGTCGCTTGCCTTGCGCAGACTGTCTAGCGATTCTAAAAAGCCACAATCTATGTCAGATTCCTGAATTTTGCGAATTGTTATTTCGGACATTAGATCTTGCCAAGCTTTTCTCGAAATTCCTGATATGCCTTTTTGTATGAGATCTTGTCCCCAATGTCGATAAATCCGTTCTTTATTAGAAAGCTGTTGACATCTTTTTTCTTTGCAAGCGCCTTTTTGATGACGTCGTCCATTCCGTACGGCTTGCCAGCAGGAATTAGTCCAAAAACGCCCGGCTCCATGACGTAGCAGCCGATGTTTATGTTGGCACTGATCGGAGGTTTTTCATTCCAGGCAGTAACTTTGCCTGACTTGGTAGTCTCTATGACGCCGTACTTTAGCGTGGTATTGTATTGCCGCAGGCTCATCGTAATAAAGGACTTTTTTGTCTTGTGCTGGTTTATCATCTTAGCTAAATTGAAACTAAAGACCGAATCGCCATAAACACAGACAAAGGTATCGTCCACAAACGGCTCGGCAGTCTTTAGCTGCCCGGCAGTGGCAAGGGGCCTGTCGGCAACGGCGTACTCTATTTTGACTCCGAACCTGTTTCCGTCCTCAAAATAATCCTCGATTGTTTTTTTAAGATAGCTTACACAAAGCACGATTTCTTTTATCTTGTTGCGCTTTACCCATGCTATTAGGTGCTCTAAGAGCGGTTTTTCACCCAGCGGAAGCATTGGCTTTGGCAAAAACGTAGTATATGGCTGAAGCCTTGTACCCAGTCCTCCAGCAAGAATGACTGCTTTCACAGGACTAGATGAAAATATTGGGTATTTATGTTGCGTTACAAAATTATTTGAACCTGAGAAGAATTTTGACCTTGGCTAGGACATCCCTTGGACTTTCCCCAAAAACAATGATCATCGGTTCCTTTCCGACATCTCCTCTGTGGTATATGGCATCTGGTGGTATGGCAGAATTTTTTATCGCGCTTTGAATTCCCCATGATATAGTCGAGTTTTCTTTGAGTCTTGTCTTTTTTGGCTCCCCTGCCCTGTTGTAGCTTAGAATTGTGTACTTTGCTTTTTGCATTTTTTTGATAAATCTCTCATCAAATCTGATGTTGACTGCAGATCTTAGGTGAGGGAATTTTTTTTGAATGGTTAGTACTGCGGATCCCACGTGATGAGAGCCACCATATTCTAGCTCTCCGGCAACTATCGCGGTTTTTCCTGCCTTTACGATTCTTCCACCTACTCCTAATATGCCATCAATTGATTTTGCGTTTTGTTTTGCAAACACAAAGTTTGTCTGCACTTCTGGTATTAGGCAAGTCACGCCATCCAATTTTGTAAATTCATGTATCGCAAAAGCAAGTTCCGTTCTTATCTTGTCTGGCTTGGGACGTGTGATTTTGATTCCATGGCCTAAGTCTTGTGCGGATTTTATGGACTGGTACGCAAACTCTTTTGCAAATCTCACAGATTCTGCGACGGATTTTTTTTGCGCAATCGAATATGATAGGGCAATTGCAAAATTGCAGCCGCCCCCGTGGGCCCATCCACCAAGTTTTTTCCCAGAAATGGAATGATGTTTTCCTTTCTCATATACAAAATCACTGATCTTGTTTTTTGTAAAGGCGTGGCCAGTTATTACGATGTTTTTTGCACCAAGGTGCGAGAGTTTTTTTGCCGCCCTAATGAGGTCCTCAAACCCAGCTATTCTTACCCCTGAGAGAATCTCCGCCTCTTTTACATTGGGAGTTACGGCGTATGATAGCGGAATGATCAACCTCTTGAAGGCAAAAAGTGCCGATTTTTTTAGCAAAACCCCGCCCGTTGTTGATTTTATTACTGGGTCAACGACGATTGGTACCTTCTGGTCCTTTAACTTTAAATAAATTTCTTCTATTATCTTCGAGTCATACACCATTCCTATGTTGATAACATCGATTCCAAAATCAGAAAGAACTGAATCGATCTGTTGCGCAACTGCATTAGCTGAGACTGCCTCAACACTTGAAAACCGAGTGGAGTTCTGGCTTGTTATTGCGGTAATGACGGAAAAACAATTTGCGCCAAGTGCTGATGCGGCCCTGATATCGGACTGTATTCCGGCACCCGATGAAGGGTCTGATCCACCTATTGATAAAATGTTCATTATGTTTTGTGATGTTTCTCCCGTAAATAGTATTTTTGTAAATCAGCAGAAAGTAATTCAAAAACTGTTCAGTATTTAACAAGATCTAAAAGCTCCGCTTGCCTACTGTTTAAATCTAGAATCATCATACTAGATACATGGGAACACAGTTTAGTGCTGCTCGACGGGGCGTCATTACTGACGAGATGAAACAGGTTGCACGAGACGAAGCTGTCACAGAAGAATTCCTAAGAAAGGCAATCGCAAGCGGCTCAATTATAATTCCTGCCAACAATTCAAGACCTCAAAAGGTGCACCGCGTAGGGATAGGAAAAGGGCTTAAAACAAAAGTGAATGTCAACATTGGCACATCTACACTCAAAGTCGATCTTAACGAGGAAATAGAAAAAGCCAAAATTGCAGTAAAGCACCACGCCGACACCATAATGGATCTTAGCGACGGGGGCGACGTTGGCTCGATTAGGAGGGCGTTACTTGAGGCAGCGCCAATCACGTTTGGGACGGTTCCAATTTACGAAGCATACAACTATGGGGTTGAAAAACACAAAAATCCACTTGACATAACAGAGGATGACTATCTTAATGCATTTGAAAACAACGCCAAGGACGGAGTAGATTATACTACAATCCACTCCGGCATCTCAAAAGAGATGGCAAAGCGAATTTTGAAGGTTCAAAGATATGGGGGCGTTGTGAGCAAGGGCGGCACGATTACTGCTGCGTGGATGCTCAAATACGACAAGGAAAACCCCTACATCTCTCATTACGATTACCTAATAGAAATAGCAAAAAAATACGACGTCACATTCAGCTTAGGTGACGCATTAAGGCCCGGCTCAATTCTTGACTCGCATGATGAGCTCCAAGTCCAAGAGATGATAAACATCTCAAGGCTTGTCAAGCAAGCACATGAACACGACGTCCAGGTGATGGTTGAGGGGCCTGGCCATGTGCCGCTAAACGAAGTTGCAGCAAATGTCAGACTGGCAAAATCGCTAATCGGCGATGTTCCATATTACGTTCTTGGACCGCTTGTTACAGACATTGCATCTGGATATGATCACATATCAAGTGCAATAGGTGCAGCAATTGCCGCAAGCGAGGGTGTTGATTTGTTGTGCTATCTTACACCTGCAGAACACCTTGCCCTGCCAAACGCGCAAGAAGTCAGGGCGGGACTGATTGCATATAGGATTGCAGCACATGCAGGCGACCTCGTAAAGCTCAGAGAAAAGGCAATCATATGGGACATGAAGATGACTGAAGCAAGGCGCACACTAGACTGGGAAAAACAAATTGCACTTTCAATTGACCCAGAAGAAGCAGCTCGAATCCACAACAGGACTGGTCAGAGGGATGGGAACAATGTCCCTTGCACCATGTGTGGTGGTGCATGTGTGTACGTGATGCTGCCGCAGCAAAGAAAGTACACAAAAGAAACCGAAAACCTACAGCAAGTTGAATAACACCACATCAAGGCTTGGGACTGTCTTGTAGTGGTAAATCTCATCTGGCGCAATCCACTTGTATGACTCGTTTTCCCAGTTCAGCGTAATTTTTGCCGAGCTTAGCGCAAACAAAAATGGGTAAACTATCCACTGGTGATCGGGATACTGGGTCGAAGAAATTATCATCTCCTTTGCCGCTTTGAGCAGCCTCACTGCGTTATTGTTTGCACCAATTTCTTCGAAGATCTCAATTTTTGCCCGCTCAAGTGGCTCCTCCCCTGCCTCGATTATGCCACTAATTGCACCCCACAAACCCTTCATGCTTTTTACCCTCTTGCTCCGCTTGAGTATGAGGAATTTTTGGCTGTTTGTCACAAAAGAGGTTACTATTTTTGTTGAACGCATTATTTTTCGATTGCGC
>DASWKH010000081.1:0-24287 GCA_036396715.1 Candidatus Nitrosotenuis sp. | reverse complement strand
ATCCAGGGATGCAAACGGCTCATCCATGAGCAATACTGCCGGATCCATCACTAGCGCCCGAGCAATGGAAACACGCTGCTTCATCCCAGTTGATAGCTGGTACGTGTACGAGTTTGCAAACTTGGTCAGCTGCATCATCTCCAGATATCTGTCAGATATTTGGTGGCGCTCTGATTCTGGAATTCCAGCTATCTTTAGCCCAAACTCTACGTTGTCGCGGACCTTCAGCCATGGAAACAGCGCACCTTCCTGGAATACTAGAATCCTGTCAGGGCCTGTGCTGTTTATCGGACGATTATCAAGCAGTATCTGGCCTTCGTCTGGTTTTTGCAGTCCTGCCGCGATTCTCAGAAATGTCGACTTGCCGCACCCCGATGGGCCAACCAGACACACAAAGTCGCCATCCTCTACTGTGAGGTTTACTCCGCCAAGCGCTATTAGCTTCTGGCCGTCGTGATCAAAATGCTTGATAATGTTTTTTGCCTCTAGTTTTGCCATGATATGTCCTCCGTGGAATTGTAAAAGATATCATCAATGTTGTATTGTGAGCGGCCCAGATACCCAAGCTCGTATGCACGCGCAGCAAAAGTCATCATTGCCACCTCGTCTAGATCTGATGTAAATACGATGTGTGAAAATGAGCCGTGGACTATATTCTCAGGCAAAACCTTGCCTGTGTGCTTTTTGTAAAAATCGATAAAGACTGCCTCCGTTTTTTCCGGGTTTTGGTTAATCCAGTTAATGGTGTTTTGATGTGCTGCCAACCAACTCTTAATCCAGCCCGGGTGTTTTTCAATAAAATCCGTTCTTCCAATTAACAAAACGGATGGAAATTGTTTGTTTGGCCAAAGCTCCTCCTCATTGAACAGGCGTTTTCCCCCAAGCTGCTCAACTAGTATGGTTGCAGTAGGCTCTGGCACCCATGCTGCGTCAATGTCACCTTTGGCAAACAGAGTAAAGGTCTCAGAGTTGGCAGTGTTGTATACTATGACGCTTCCACCCCTTTCTGCAGGCCTTAGGTCATATTCAGACAGGTAATGCCGCAGTGAGACATCCTGGGTGTTTCCAATGGATGGGGCTGCGATTTTTTTTCCAGCCAGATCAGATATTCCAGATATTTCCGAGTCTTTTTGTATGATGAGGCTTGCGCCGTTGTTTGCAGCACCAGATATGATCTTAATTCCCTGCCCCGACTTTACATATCCGTTGATGAAAGGCGAGGGCCCCACATATGCAATGTCTACAGAGTTTGCAAAGAGCGCCTCAATTGCCTGCGGGCCGGAATCCACAATTACTGTCTGGATTGGGATATCTCCTAGTTCTTTGGCAAACTCGCCGTTTTCTGTGCCTACAATTGGTACTGCATGAGAGATGTTTGGGAAAAATGCGACTCGAATCTTGTTTTGGTCCGAGGTTTTTGCCGCAGTACCCGCCAGTACTATGGCCGATAGAACTATTGCCGCAGCTGCAATGCCAACTAGGAGACGGATTTTCATAAAACACCGTTATGAAATTTTGGTTAAATAGTGTTCGGATTTTAGCTTAAGCTAGTTTGGAAATTTTGCCTCAAAAAGATTTTTTCCAAAACTCGATAATGAAAAATTTCCTAAAAATCACACTTTTCGTTTACTACAACTTTTTTATGAAATCCTCTTTTTTGATTTCTGCTTCTAACAGAATTGCTCTTTGTTCCTTCAGGCAGCGGATCATATCGTGGAACCGAAACTATCATACCTTTTGAATTTCTCAAAATTATGTGGCCCCCAGACTGTCTTACTGGAACATAACCAAAATGGCTTAGCGTTTTTACTATTTTACGCCAGTCGTGGTTCTTTAGGCTCATTCAAAAATTCATTTCAGCTTGAAATCTCGATTACTTCCTTTCGATAGTTGCCTTTCTCTGCTTCTTCTTCCAATGTATCAAGAATAAGAGCGATAGCATCCTTCATGTTAGCTTTTAATTCTTTCATGGTTTTGCCGTAACTGATTGCGCCACGCAGCTCAAGGCATTTTCCAGTAAAACCACCTTCAGGTTCTTCTTGCACCAGCATTGTAAATTTGCGCTTACCCACATTGTTGGTAAATTTCATTGTTGTTTCCATATCTTATAGAGTAAGAATCCATTATAAGGATTCGGCAATTTTGATGAGAGGGCAATCCATCTCCAGATAGATGTCATGCCAATTTGGAGTGTAAAATTGAGACCACACTAGAAGTTTTCAAGAAAGTATAGAGAAAAAACCAGATCAACACAAAAGATAAAAGCAAATCACATTTCCAAAAAGCTCTGATGAAACAAAAGGCAGTTCTTGCTTTTTCTGGCGGACTAGACACATCTGTTGTGGTACGATACCTGCAGGAAAAGCACGACATGGACGTAATTACAGTAACAGTGGATGTCGGTGAGGGAAGCGACCAGCGCAAAATTGCAGCAAAAGCTAAGAAGCTAGGCGTTTTGCGACATTACAATATTGATGCAAAAAAGGAATTTGTCACAGATTTCATCCATCCGGCAATCAAGGCAAACGCCATGTACCAAAAAAAGTACTGCCTTGCAACGTCTTTGGCCCGGCCGCTAATTGCGCAAAAGGTACTAGAAATAGCAAAAAAAGAAAAGGTAAATGCACTGGCACACGGCTGCACAGGCAAAGGAAACGACCAAGTGCGATTCGATGTGACATTTGCATCCGGTTCTAACCTGCCAATCATTGCACCGATTCGCGACCTAAACTTGAACAGGGTAACTGAGCTAAAATTCGCAAAAAAGCACAAGATTCCAGTTGAAAACGTTTCAAAGAAATTCTCAATTGACCAGAACCTCTGGGGACGGGCAATCGAAGGCGGAAACCTCGAGGACCCATACAGTGAGCCCCCTGCAGACGCATTCATCTGGGTTAAGACAAAGAACCTGCCAGATTCGCCAAAGTATCTGGAAATCGAGTTTGCAAATGGCATTCCAGTTGCAGTCGACAAAAAAAGGATGGACCCAATTAAGCTAATCGAATATACAAACAAGGTAGCAGGCTCTTGCGGCGTAGGAATAGTTGATCATATAGAGGATCGTGTAGTCGGAATAAAGTCGCGCGAAGTATACGAGACTCCGGCAGCTCTTTGCATTATAGAAGCTCATTCAGATTTGGAAAAAATGGTACACACAAAGCACCAAACCAAGTTCAAGGATTTGGCAGACGCAGAGTGGGCCTGGCTTGCATATTCAGGACTCTGGCAGGACCCACTAAGGGCAGACTTGGACAAATTCATCGACAGCTCACAAAAGGTGGTGAGTGGCACAGTGAAGATAAAGCTCTACAAGGGAGGCTTGCGCGTCGTCGGACGAAAATCAAAGTATTCTTTGTACAGCCACCATATGGCCACATACGGCAAGGGCTCTGCGTTTGATCAGAAAAAGGCGGCAGGCTTTGTGGAGTTGTGGGGACTGCAGACGACGGAAGCGAATAAATTACTAAGGAAGAGGTGAGAAAAATCGTTACCATGAAATGTTCAGAATGTGATGCAGGTATCAACGTCCCAGACGATGCATCTGTGGGTGAGATAGTATCATGCCCCGAATGCGGCGCAGACTTTGAGATTGCACAAAAAGAAGGAGCAACTATCCAGCTAAAACCAGCAGAAACCGTAGGCGAAGACTGGGGAGAATAGTTGTCAAAGATTTGTATTGTCTTTGACCGTGTCAGACCAGAAGAAAAGATGCTCGAAGACGAGGCATCAAAGCTAGGCCATAACACGACAAAGGTTGACGCAAAAATAACTCAGCTAAACACAGACAGCGTACGCTCCGACTTTGATTTTGGTGATGTCGTACTAGAGAGGTGCGTTAGTTATTTTCGCGGCCTGCACTTTACTGCAGCACTGGAATTCCTAGGGGTTCCTGTAATCAACAGCTTTGACGTATCGGATAGATGCGGCAATAAAATGATCACATCGCTTTTGCTAAGAAAGGCCGGAGTCCCAACACCGAGGACATACTTTGCATTTTCATCAGAAGAAGCAACAAAGCTAATCGAAAAGGTAGGCTATCCCCTAGTCATAAAGCCAGTAATTGGAAGCTGGGGCCGAGGAATCTTACCACTGCGTGATAAGGACACAACTGAGGCAATAATTGAGATGCGTGATATTGAGGACGGCTCGCACGACAGAATTTACTATCTGCAGGAAATGATCGACAGGCCGCCTCGTGATATCCGCGCAATCACAGTAGGAGACCAGGTTGTCGCAGCAATGTACCGCAAGTCCGAAGGCGACTTTAAGACAAACATTGCACTAGGCGCAGAGCCGGAGCTGTGCCAAATAACAAAGGAGTTAGAAGACTTGTGCATCAAGGCATCCAAGGCAGTTGGCGGAGGAATCCTTGGAATAGATCTGATGGAGGACAAAAAGCGCGGACTGGTAGTACACGAGGTAAATAACACAGTCGAGTTCAAGGGGCTGGCAAAGGTTGCAAAAAAGAACATTCCACAAGAAATGGTAAAGTTTGCTATAACCCACATCACAAAATAAATTATAGCACTGCGCGAGGGAAATGATATGTTACGAGTAGGTGTGGTTGGCGCATCTGGATTTGTCGGAGGCGAGATGCTGCGTCTTTTAGTATCACATCCCAAAGTCGAAATTGCAATGGTCACATCGAGACAGTACGTCGGAGAATATCTGCACCGAATCCAGCCTTCACTGAAGGGATTCACAGAGATGACATTCTCGGAATTAGACTATGATAAAATGTCTGACAAGTGTGACCTGGTGTTTACCGCAGTCCCGCACGGAACTGCAACAGAAATTGTCAAGGCATTATACGATAGAGGTTTAAAGGTAGTTGATTTATCGGCAGATTACAGACTGCACAACCAGGCAGGGTATGACAAGTGGTACGGATGGGAGCATCCGCATCCTGACTATCTGGCAAAGTCAGTGTTTGGCATTCCAGAATTACACCGAGAAAAAATTAAAGATGCAAAGCTGGTCTCGTGTCCTGGCTGCATGGCAGTAACTTCTATTTTGGCCCTTGCGCCGTTAATTAAAAACAATCTCATCGATACTGAGCATATAATAGTTGATTCAAAAATCGGCTCATCAGGTGCTGGTGCCGGGAGCGTTGCAGGAACACACCACGCAATGCGCTCAGGTGTAATTAGGCCATACAAGCCGGCAAAGCACAGGCACACAGGTGAGATAGAGCAGGAGCTATCAGAGATTGCAGGAAAGCCAATCCATGTATCGATGAGCCCGCACGCAGTGGACATAGTTCGGGGAATCCTCTGCACAAACCACACATTCATGCTAAAAGACATGACGGAGCTGGAACTCTGGAAGGTTTATCGCGAGATGTACAAGGACGAAAAATTCATCAGGCTAATCCGGGACAAAAAGGGATTGTATAAATTCCCAGACCCCAAGTTTGTAGTCGGCTCTAACTTTTGCGACATTGGGTTTGACATAGACGAGGACAACCACAGACTAGTTGCTCTGTCAGCTTCTGATAATTTGATGAAGGGTGCTGCAGGCTCTGCCATTCAGAACATGAACGTCATGTCAGGCTTTGACGAAATGGATGGGCTTAGGTACTCGCCTCTGACTCCAGTGTAAGAAATGATCACAATCAAAATTGGTGGAAGCGTAGTAGAAAATCTTCATCCATCTACGATTCCTGACATAAAAAAAGTTGCACAATCTGAAGGAGTCATACTAGTGCATGGTGGAGGAAAGGAGGTAACTAAGACTTGCGAATTATTGGGAAAAGAACCAAAATTTGTAGTATCACCTAGCGGAATCAAATCACGATACACGGACAAGGAGACTGCGGAAATTTTCACAATGGTAATGTCCGGCAAAATAAACAAGAACATAGTTCAGATGCTGCAAAAAAACGGAATAAACGCAGTCGGACTCAGCGGAGTCGACGGGCAGATCTTTTTGGCTGAGCGAAAGGACAAGCTGGTAATAATTAATGAAAAAGGCCGAAAGCAGGTAATTGACGGAGGATATACAGGCAAGGTCACAAGCGTAAATGCGTCCCTGCTAAAGCTTCTTTTGGACCAAGGCTACACACCTGTCATTTCCCCGATTGCCATATCCAAAGAGTTTGACTTTCTTAACATCGATGGCGACAGGGCTGCAGCAAACGTGGCAGGCGCAACAAAGTCCGATAAAATACTGTTTTTGACAAACGTCGACGGCCTTTTGATGAACGACAAGCTCGTAGAAAAGATGACTAACGCAGAGGCAAAGGAGATTAGGCCAAAGGTCGGCTTTGGGATGGAAAAGAAAATACTTGCAGCCTCTGAGGCCCTAGACATGGGGGTAAGTGAGGCACTAATTGCAAACGGCCAGCGGGAAAATCCTATATCATCGGCAATATCTCACACAAAGTGCACGGTAATCACAAGATGACAGAAGACGACTTTTTGGGAAACCTGTACCAGAGATTCCCAGTAACAATAGAAAGAGGACTAGGGACCCGAGTCTGGGACATAAACAACAAAGAATACATCGACTGCATGGGTGGGTATGGGGTAGCACTAGTAGGTCACCGAAACCCCCGAGTAGTCGAGGCAATAAAAAAACAGCTTGACAAAATAATCACAGTACACACATCTCTGTATAATAAGACAAGAGAGGAATTCCTGGAAAATCTAATCAAGGCAGCACCAAAGGGACTATCACAGGTACACCTGGGCAACAGTGGAGCAGAGGCAGTAGAGGCCGCAATAAAATTCGCAAGAAAGTTCACAGGAAAATCAGGAATGATTGCAATGAACGGCTCGTACCACGGCAAGTCCATGGGTGCACTGTCTTTGACATTTAATCCAAAGTATAGAAAATCATTTGCACCGCTTGTGGAAAAGGTGACATTCTCGCCTTTTGGAGACATAGAATCACTACGATCAAAAATAGACTCCGACACTGCATTTGTAATAATGGAGCCAATCCAGGGTGAGAGTGGCATTAATGTGGCACCGGACGGATTTTTGCAAGATGTCCGCAAGCTCTGCGATGAGCGCGGAATTCTGCTAATTTTTGACGAAATTCAGGCAGGACTAGGCAGAACAGGCAAAATGTGGGCGTGCGAGCACTGGAATACGGCACCAGACATAATGTGTCTTGCCAAGGGACTTGCAGGAGGCATTCCAATTTCTGCCACACTAGTCAAGCCGGAAGTCTTGGCCGCAATGAGCAAGGGTGAGCACTCGTCCACATTTGGCGGAAACCCCATATCGTGTGCGGCAGGAATTGCCACACTGCAAGCTTTAACCCAAGACGGATTAATCCAAAATGCCGTAACCATCGGCAAAAAATTCAAAGAAGGTCTAGAGAATCTAAAAGAAAAACACAGCATCATAAGAGACGTTAGGGGCAAGGGCCTAATGATCGGAGTAGAAATGAAGTACGAGGTAAAGGACATTTTATTTGACGGGATTTCAGAAGGAGTATTGCTGCTATACTCTGGCAGAAACATACTTCGGTTCCTGCCGCCGCTGGTTCTCTCAGAGGCCGACATTACAAAAGTATTAGAGGTACTAGACAAGTTATTTACCAGAGAGGAAGAGAGGAGAAAGAATGTACAAGGACAAAATTGACGACGAGATACTAAAAATCCTAAAGGAGGATTCCAGGGAGTCATTTGTAGACATTGGAAAAAAGCTAAAGCTCTCAGAATCCGCAGTAAGGCGCAGAGTAAAGAATCTCTCTGACGCAAAGATCATAAAAAAATTCACAATAGAAATCGGCGAGCAAAACTCTACTAAGGCAATCGTCCTAATATCAGTAGAGTCGTCAACTGACACATCAAAGGTCTCAGCAAGGCTCACAAAACTAGAGGGGGTAAAGACAGTCTACGAGATAACCGGCCAGTACGACATTGCAGTAATAATATCGTCTCCAAACATAACTGAGATAAACGCCGCAATAGATTCTCTCCGAAAGGTCCCGGGCGTCTCAGACACAAACACGGTAATTATCCTGCGTGAAATAACCTAAGACGAGAATCGAGCTCAAATCTCTGCTTTAAGCCTAAAAAATACACACTTTTGCTGATTTACGACGTTTTTAGTACGAATATGTTTATAACCACCACGTGGATTAACTGATTCTGCAATGAGTGATCCAAACTATTATGCGCATCTGTACAACGAGTATGAAAAAAAGCCAAAAAAGATCCGCGTACTAGACAGCACGCTGCGGGAAGGAGAGCAGCACCCAGGTGTCACCTTTACCAACAAGCAGAGAATCCAGATCGCATGGATGCTTGATTATTTTGGCGTGGACCAAATTGAGATCTCCCCAGTAGTATCTGAGGACCACCTCGAGGCAACTAAAACCATAATCAAACAGGGACTAAAGGCAGACATTGTAGCACATGTGAGGGCCCTCAAGTCAGATGTCGACATTGCGTTAAAGTGCGACCCAAAGTGGACTGCAACATACCTTGGAATTTCAGACATCCACATGAAGGACAAGCTCCGAATAACACGAGAGGAGGCTCTGCGACGGGCAGTAGAGACAGTAGAGTATGCAAAGTCACACGGACTAAAAATGAGATTTACAGTAGAAGACGGAAGCAGGGCAGACCCAGAGTTTCTGCTCAAGGTGTGCAAGGCAATAGAGGAGGCAGGAGTTGACAGAATCAGCCTGCCAGATACTGTCGGCGTGATGAGGCCAAAGGGAATGTACAATTTTGTAAAATCAATCCGCGAAAAAGTCAAAGTACCACTTGATGTGCACTGCCACAACGACATCGGCTTTGCACTGGCAAACGCGTTTGCAGGAGTAGATGCAGGAGCAGACCAAATTCACACTACAATTGACGGAATTGGCGAGAGGACAGGGATTCCAGCTTTGGCTGAAGTAGCAGTTGCACTGACATACCTCTACAAATCACCAAATGATTTTCGATTGGACATGATATCGGACCTTTCAAGATTAATTGAGAGCTACACCGGAGTCACACCATACGATTCAAAACCACTTGTTGGCTCTTCGGCATACAAGCACAAGGCAGGAACGCACCTAGCAGCCATACTGCGAAACCCAGCAGCATACGAGCCAATACCCCCACGAGTAGTAGGAAACAGGCGCAGGATTGTCTTTGGTGAGCTTGCAGGCAAGACAGGCTCTGCGTATCTAATGTCCATTTTAGGGCTGGAAAAAGACGACGAGCAGGCAAAGGCAGTAGCCCTTGGGCTCAAGAACCTAAGGATGGGAGACCTCCTAGAAATACCACTTGATAGCAAACTTGAAAGAAAGATAATTAATGACTCAAAGGGCACTAAGGAATAACCATGACAAAATGCACTGAATGCGATTCAGACATTTCCATTCCAAAGGATGCCCTAGAGGGCGAACTGGTAACTTGCCCAGACTGCGGAGCAAGTTTTGAGCTAATAAAATCTTCAGACGGATTTGGGCTAAAGCCTGCCCAAAGCGTTGGAGAGGACTGGGGTCAGTGACCCATTCTATAACGGTTCTTTACGACACTATCCGATTAGAAGAAAAAGCCCTCGTCGAGGCAGCAGCCAAGTCGGGCATCAAAATCGAAATGGTAGATTGTAAAAACCTGATCCTAGACATTGATAAAAAAACAGAATACCACACAGTACTGCAGCGGTGCGTCAGCTATTACAGAAACATGCATTCCACTGCCGCACTGGAAGGGATGGGTGCAAATGTGATAAACTCGCTGCACACCGGAATATACGCCGGAAACAAGCTATTCACACACATGCTCTTGCAAAAAATGAAAATCCCGACCCCATATGTCACAGTGGCATTCTCAAAGGATGCGGCACTAGAAGCACTAGACAAGCTTGGATATCCCCGGGTAATCAAGCCGACTATTGGTAGCTGGGGCAGGATGATATCGAAGCTAAACAACCGCGAGTCAGCCGAAGGGATAATTGAGGAGCGCGAAAAAATGTACCCAATTTACCAAGTCCACTTTCTTGAGGAGTTTGTGCAAAGGCCTCCGCGCGATATCCGTGCAATAGTGATTGGGGATACGGTAGCGGGAGCCATATACAGAAACTCGACTGAGGAAAACTGGAAGACAAACACCCACCTTGGCGGAACTGCCGAAGTCTGCAAGGTGACAAAGGAGCTAGAAGACCTCTGCATAAAGGCAAAAGACGCAGTAAAAGGCCAGATTGTCGGAGTAGATCTAATGGAGAGTAAAGACAAAGGCCTCGTAGTACACGAGATAAACAACACAACAGAGTATAGAAACGTGGCACGAGTCACCGGAATAGACATTGCCGCAAAGATTTTAGAATACGCAGTTAATTCAGGAAAGTAAAAAATGGACTCGTCATTTACTATTACGCCCCGATTTTCAATTAAGCTTTTAGAAAAAGCTCTTCGGCTGTACACGCCGTCGCTAGCAGAAAAGCCGCTAGCAGAGTTTTTGGCAGACAAGTGCGACGATCTTGGATTTGATAATATCCGCATAGACGAGGTAGGAAATCTGATTGCTACAATTGGCTCCGGCTCACCGACGGTTTTGCTGTGCGGACACATGGATACAGTGCCGGGCAAGGTAAAGGTCCGAAAGGAGGGAGACTTTTTGTACGGACGCGGAGCATCTGATGCAAAGGCGCCGCTAATGGCAATGCTTCTTGCGGCATCAACTATGCAAAAAAACAACGGCACAATAATTTTTGTAGGAGCAGTAGACGAGGAGGGAAACGCAACCGGAATTAAAAATCTGGCAAAGCAAAAGCTTGACATCGACTATGCAGTCTTTGGCGAGCCAAGCGGAATTAGAAATGTTACTATCGCATACAAGGGAAGAATTGCAATCAACCTCAAAGTTAATGTCGGTGATTCCGCACATGCATCTGCGCCGTGGCTTGCAAAAAACGCAATCGAAGAAGCACTCAAGTTTACTGCAGAGCTGAGAAAATCCCTTGAGGAAAACCAGGAGGGAAAATCAAAGGGGATGATCCTTACTGCAACGCCCACTGAGATAAGGGGGGGAGACAGCCACAACGTCACGCCAAAAGAATGCGACACCATAATGGACATTAGGATCCCAGTAACCATGAACTGCAAATCAGTCGGAGAAAAAATCGCAACCCTGGTAAATGAGATTTCAAAAAAGCAGGGAGTAGAGGCAATCTATTCTGTTTTAGATGAGACAGAGCCATTTGAGGCGCCGCTGGATTCGCCCCTGATTCGCGCATTCACGCTTGGAGTAATGGACGTAGAGCATACAAGGCCATCCCTGATTAGAAAGACTGGGACTGGAGACATGAACATAATCGGCACACTCTGGAACATTCCTGTTGTCACATATGGTCCTGGAGACCCTCACGCATCACATACCATGGATGAGCGAGTATCGATGAATGAGTACCTGCGCGGAATCGAGGTAATCAAAAACACACTGCACCACCTAAAGCGGCTCCACGATTCTAAGAAAGGAAAGTAGATGCTCTGGTTTATCGGGTTAGGGATAACTGGTCCTGATTCCCTTTCTGAGAATACAAAAAAAATAATTTCAGATTCAGATGTGGTATATTTTGAACAGTTCACCAGCCCCATGCCGGACTCTGACGTACAGAAAATAAAGCAGCTGACCAAAGGAGAATTCAAGTTTGCCCCACGCTGGCTAGTCGAGGACGGAAAGGAAATACTAGAGAATGCAAAATCAAAAAACATCTCCCTTCTTTCCTTTGGCGACCCATACATTGCAACAACGCACATCGAGCTTAGGACGCGGGCAATACAGGAAAAAATCAAGACCGGTACAGTTCATGCATCGTCTGCCCTAACGTCACTAGTAGGCGAGTGCGGTCTTCACTACTACAAGGTAGGAAAGACAGTCACAATAATGAGCGGTATCCCGTCAACTACTGCATACTATACCGTTTTTGAGAACCTCAAGCTTGGAAACCACACAGTTATACTCTTAGAATACAACCAAAACAAAAACTTCTTTTTGGATCCAAAAGAAGCATTTCAAAGCTTGCTTGCAACAGAAAAAGAGCAGACAAGAAAAGTAATTTCGGATTCCATGTATGCAATAGTTGCCTCAAGAATTGGACAGGAAAGCCAGAAAATCATTTCAGGCAAAATATCCAGTCTGGCTAATGTGAATTTTGGCGCACCGCCCCACTCAATTGTGATCCCAGGTGCGCTTCACTTTACGGAATCTGATGCCCTCAAAGTATTGGCAGAATGCCTAGATGAGCCAGCAGATAATTCGGAAAAAATTGAAAAAATCTCCGCACAGATGATGAAAAAATACGTCCCGATGGTCCGACGGGCCCTTGAGCAGATAATACCCCACTACAAGGACCAAAAAGAGTTCCAAGGAGTACTTGAAAACGCAGAGCTGTACATCAGGGATGCTGAGCGGTTCTTTGAGCAGGGAAAAGACGAGCTTGCCATACTGTCCATAGGATACGCCGACGGCCTAGTTGACGCGCTAAGAATAGCAAAAGGGATAGAACCTGAGCTAAATTCATAGATGGCTTAAAAAGAATGGTTGTGTAGTGATCCTTGTTTGGATATTATCGATAAAAAAATTCTAGGCATATTCTACGTCTGCAATATCACAAAGGAGCAGCCAATGGACATATGCATCAAAAGAATGCAGCTCTCAGAAAAATACCTCAGTGAAAGGATGGATAATCTTGCCAAAAACGATCTTATTACAAAGGACAAAAAATCGCTAACAGAGTTTGGCAGAACCGCACTGCATGTGGTTCTTGCCGGCGGAGTCTTTGATATTATCCACCCAGGCCACATCCACACCCTTAATGCCGCAAAGGTGCTAGGCGATGTCCTAGTAGTTGTGGTGGCAACTGCAAGCACGGCAGTAAAGATGAAAAAAAGAACGCCGCTCCACACTGAAGAACACCGACAGGAGCTAGTCGGCTCGCTTTCGATGGTGGACTTGTGTCTAGTCGGGCGCGAAGGCGACATCTTCAAGACAGTAGAGGTTGTCAAGCCGGACATAATCGCACTTGGGTACGACCAGGTGCACCAGGAAAAATTCATCACAGACGGCTGCAAAAACTTGGGTCTAGAGGTACGGGTAGCAAGACTCCAGTCCCCAATACCGGAATTCTCAAGCTCAAAAATTGAAAAAGAGTACGGCGAGGCCCTGCACGGAATATAAAAAAATAAAAAAAGATACTATGCCAGCTCGGCACTACCAAAGAGTACTGAAAACTGCTTGCACCAAATAAGCACGTTGTCGTATTTTGATAGGTCGGTTCCTGCAGGGATGTCATAGTTTTGGTTTCCAATGTTTGCCTTTAGTCGTCCAAGACTCACATAGTCTGATGCGCCAGAGTCTGTTGCCAAATACACATAGAGGTCAGGCCCGTTAGTTGAGCGAAAGTCCTCCAATCGAAGTACTTTTTGTCCATTTTCTAGTGGGATGACTAGCGCATTTCCTTGCGCGTCATGTATTCCATCTCCAACGCCGACAAAGACTCCGGATTTAGCTGAAAAATCTTCTGAGTCACTTGATTGAGTGGTTTGTTTTTCCATCATGGTTTCTTCCATGGTTTTCTCCATCATTTCTTCTTCCATGGTTTGCGTTTCCATGACAGATTCTTTATCCATCATTTTTTCCTTTATCATTTCTTCTGTCATTTCTTCTTCCAGCATTGCTTCGGACTCCATCATTTCATCTTTAAGCATGGCTTTTTCCTCCGTCATTTCTTTTTCCATCTTTTCTTCCATCATTTTTTCGTCTGTCTTCATGATGTTAGTTGGAAGAGGCTCATCTATTGTCGTGTTAATGAATAATGGGCTTGCTGCATAGACAGTTATTGGAACTCCGATGCCTACAATGATTGCGGCAATCAGCATTTTTTTGTTCATTGCATCCAGATTCGCCAAATGCTATTAAAGCAAATTTCCACATTACTTCCAAATTGGTTCCAAATTTCTAAATCGGAATTTTGATTGTCAGCTCAGACCCGTTTTTGAGGCCGAGTTTTTTCCGGATATCAGTTTCCGATATCAGCTCAATTACGGAATTATCATGGTGCGTCCTCTCTAGGAGTATGAGCTGGCAGTCGACTCTGTCATTTAGCGTGCAGCGGTGGCACTTGACCCAGCCGTATGTTCGCTTTCCGTCGGAGAATCCTTCGATTTTTACCCCCTCAATGCCATTCAGCTGTCGCACGGCCTCGATGTGTTCTTTTTTGTCAAGCTTGACATTCAGAGTACCAGGAAACGGGACATAGCCAATTTTTGTCTTAAACTGTTTTGTGTAGCCTTTAAGCGACATATAGTACGCCCCTTCGCCCATTCCGGCAATCAACACTCCTTTCAGCTCAATTACTGATGGTATAGACTCGAGTCCTTTTTTTATCAAGTTTAACACGTCTGATATCTGGTCGTATCCTTTCTTTGTTAGCTTTACAGAAATTTTTCTGCCAGACATTATTCTCTCGATGAACCCGGCCTCTTCTAGCTCCAATAGGTGCTTTGATGCGGCCTGCTGGGACTTGTGGATGTTTTTCCCAAGTGATGAGGTGGTAATTGAAACAAAATTATTTTTTGCCCCCTTTGTGAGGAGCTCAGTTAGTGTCACTAGGTGTTGGATTTTCAGCTCAGACATTTAGTTGTCTTATGCAACACCAAGGTCGGTAAATGTCTTTAGCGTTATTCCGTCCTGGTTTGTCAGATTGGCAATCCTGTGCCCTATGACACACTCGATGCCTGCCTGTTTTGCACCGTCCACTAGTCTTTGCGTCACTATCCCATCAAGTATTAGATATTTTATTCCAGACTGCACTGAGAGCTTTGATACGAGTTCGGATATTGGAACTTTGAAGACCTCGGCTCTGTTTGCGTCTAATCCGATTGCCTCTAGTGTTTCGTTGATTTGCGAAAATATTTTTTCTGCAAGCTCTGCTATCGACTTGTCTTCCGGATCAGAAAGTGTAGGCTTTGGCTTTGGGTTTTTTATTTCATCAATTGTGTCCTTAAGGATATCGGTGATTTGCTGTGGCGTGAGCTCTTCTACTTCCACACCCTCTGGTGCGCGGTGGATCACATCAATGTCAACTACGCTTTTTAGCTCTTTTAGTATGAATCCACCTGCCCTATCACCATCCAAAAATGCAATCACTTTTTCTTTTGTGTCGCACAAATCCTTAATTGACTCGTCTATTCGCGCACCATCTATTGCAAGGGCGTTGTCGATTCCTGCTCGGATCAGATTGATTACGTCTGCTCTTCCCTCAACTAGAATAATCCATGGGGACTCAAAGACGCCGACTCCGCACGGAAGCTTGCCCTTGCCGTATGTTGTCAACTTGCCAGACGATGATGTGCCTTCGTGGATGTCTTTTAGCATCGTGTCGCTTTCGCTAATTGATTTAGTAGCCCATTGCTGTTTGATTTCTTTTGCGCGCTTGATGATGTCGTCTTTTTTTGTTGCGCGGACATCCTCTATTGCACCAAGCAAAAACTTGCAGTCAAACGGCCCTACTTTGTCAATGCTTTCTATTGCGGCAGCAATTAGTGAGGCAGTATCAACATCAGTGCTCATCGGGATAAGTGCGTCGCCCTTGGTGGTATTAGTAGTAGTGTTTGTAGTAACTTCTATCCTACCCACTTTGGACATGCGCTGCAGCTCATTCAGATTCATCTCTGGGCCCAGAAGTCCTTCTGTCTGCCCGAAGATTGCTCCGATTATATCTGCTCGCTCGACCAGCCCATCAACTTCAAAGGATAGCTTAACGTGATATTTGACAATGCCTGTTGGCGGCAATTGAATATATTCCTCCTAAATTCCAATAGCTAAATTTTGTTGCCATCTAGATATAAGTGTGTATGCAAAGTTTTAACACAGCACAGCCCCGGCTGGGTACGAGATCGAAAAATGAAAAATTGTGCAGATTTTATTCTGTGCTAAAAGAGTGTCCGCACGAGCAGGATTTGGTTACGTTTGGATTGTTGATCTTAAATCCAGAACCCATCAGTGACTCGATGTAGTCGATGTTTGCGCCCTGTAGGTGTTCTTGGCTGTAGCTGTCAACGAGCAGTTTTACTCCTGCCTCTTCGATTACTGTGTCGTCTTCTTCTGGCTTTGCTTCAAAACCCATTCCATAGGAAAGTCCTGAGCATCCGCCGCCTTGGACATAGACTCGAAGGTATTCTGGCTTTTCTGCCTCTTCTTTCATGAACTCTACGATCTTTTCTGCAGCTTTTGGCGTTATAGTTACTAGTTTCTGTGATTGTTCAGTTGCCATATGATCAAGTGCTCTTCTAAATTATAAGAACGTTTTCCACGAATACCCACTAGGAAATAAAAAAAGGTTAGGTGCAGCTTATCAGAAATGTTCGTTTGTTGTTGAAACCTGGTAATTATGATATAACCAGCTTGTTAATTATGGTCAATTCGCAAGATGCCCAATGTTAGAGCTAGGCAAAATGGAAGAAGGTCGTGACCACGATATGAATCTGTACCCGATGTCATGTAAAGCCGAAACGGGATTGGATTCAGACAGATTACCGCAGGAACTGCGGGAATGCACGCCTGCGTTGCAAGACGGTCCATCAAAAAATGGGCTAGAGATCAAAAGCTCGGTCGATGAAGCAGGAAGAGTAGCTGTGGCAACATAACTACATCCCAGTAGTGGGAGACCATCGGCTCGCTGATGGTATGTTCACAATAACCTTTTCCCCGAATTCCCACGTAAATAAAAAGAAGATTAGGTTAGATTATTTTTTTGACTTGTTCACAAATGCAGTCATGCGCTCAGCCCTGTCAGGATCTGTAAAGCAGTTTCTCCACGCCAAAAGCTCCACTCCAAGACCCGTATCTAGATCTGCGTTTCGTCCCTTGTTTATTGCAATCTTTGACATTCGCACTCCGGAAACAGAGTTTGCCGCAATCTGCTGCGCCATCTTTAATGTCTCATCCATTAGTGATGCCAGTGGAACCACCTGGTTGACTAGGCCGATTTCTTTTGCCTCGTCGGCTTTGATCATCTTTCCAGTAAAGACAAGTTCCTTTGCCTTTGCAATTCCTACTATTCTCATGAGCCTTTGGGTTCCTCCCCATCCCGGTGGTATTCCAATTGTCACTTCCGGCTGCCCAAGTCTTGCAGTGTCTGCTGCAATTCTAATATCGCAAGACATTGCCAGCTCGCATCCGCCGCCTAGGGCAAAGCCGTTTACTGCAGCAATCGTCGGTTGGGATACGTTTTCCACAGTTGCCGTGAGAAGCTGCCCAAGCTTTGCGTATTCCACTGATTCGTCTGCGCTGATTTTTGACATGTACTCAATGTCTGCCCCAGCAGAAAATGCCTTTTCGCCCTCGCCGGTAAGAATTATCACTTTGACTTCGCCGTCTTTGTCCAATTCTGTAAATATCTGGATGATTTCTTTTGCGGTATCGACATTCATTGCGTTTAGCTTGTCAGGACGGTTGATTTTGACTGTAGCAATTCCGTTTGATTTTGAGATTGTCACTAAAGCCATGTTTGATCCAAAATTTTTTGCTTGAAATAAATGTTGTCTAGAGATGTTTGCCCCACTGGACTAGCGCTGATGCCGCTGCAACCCAGCTTCGAATATCATCGTATACTGGCACGCCTTCTTTTTCAATTAGTGCTGAGACTTTTTGCGTGTACGGCCCGCCATTTCCGCCAACTAGCAGTGGCTTTTTTTGCTGCCTTGAGAACTCGGCCAAATACTGGATTATTGTCTCCTCTAGTGGGTCGTCCTGGAAGACAAACCACGGCATTACAATGTCGACGTTTGGGTCGTCGTAGAATTTTTGAATTGTATATCTGTAATCGTCTGCGTTTGCGCCGCCGGTAACATCAACTGGGTTTCCCCTTCCAATAACATATGTGGGCGGAAAGTGTTCTTTGAGCTCTTTTAGTGTCTGCGGTGTGACCTGCGCAAGCTCAAGGCCGAGTCTTTCAAAGTGATCAATTCCCCCAATCATCGGGCCTGCACCATTACTGCACAATGCTGCGCGGTTGCCCTTTGCTGCCGGCTGCCAGGCAAGTGCCTTTACAACTGCTGCCAGCTCCTGATAGCTGTCAACTGAAATGATTCCGGCCTGCTTGAATGCGCCCATGATTATTGCGTTTGAGCCTCCAAGGGAGCCCGTGTGGGACGCTGCCTGCTTTGCTCCGGCCTCTGTTCTTCCGCTCTTCCATATCACTACTGGCTTTTTCTTTTCCTTCATTACCCGCTTGGCAGTCTCGACGAATTTTCTTCCGTCTCCAAAGCCTTCGACATATAGCGCAATTACCTTTGTTTGAGGATCGCTTGCCAGATACCAGATCATGTCTGCCTCATCCACATCTGAGCGGTTGCCGTAGCTTACCATCTTTGATAGCCCAAAGGAATCCGCAGTCTCTAGGAAGCTAATTCCCATAGTTCCGCTCTGTGAGAGCAGTGCCACATTTCCAAGCCTTGCGCGGACCATCCTTGCCTGTCCTTGGAATGCGCAGTCGAGTCTGTTTGCCGCATTGAACATTCCAATGCAGTTTGGACCAATAATTCTGATTTTGTGCTTTAGTGCAAGTTCTTTGATTTGAGATTCATAGTCTGCTCTTTCTCCGCCAAGCTCCTTACCGCCGCCAGATACAATCACAACATTGTGAATTCCCTTCTTTGCGCAGCTCTCAAGAATCGGCGGCGTAACAGAAAGGTCTACACATACAACGACGAGATCAATTGGGCCGTTTATTGCCTCAAGTGATGGATAGCACTTTAGTCCCAAGATTTCTTCTGCCTTTGGATTAATTGGATACACTTGGCCCTTGTAGTCGTGCTTTGCCAGGCTGTCCAAAACAGAGTTGCCTATCTTGCCCGGTGTTGCAGACGCGCCAATTAGTGCGACTGATTGCGGCGTGAAGAATTTTTCCATAAAGGAATCGTCTGGCTGGGCCTTTGAGATTGCGTTTTTGTGAATTTGATTACCAAGAATAATTTTTGCATCTACGACATAGTATGATTTTGGATATACTACAACTGGGTTAAAGTCGATGCTGTTGACATAATCCGCGTTCTCTACTCCCAGCTTGCCAATCTGGACTAGCGCCTTTGCAAGCATGTCCATGTCAATTGGTTTGCTTCCACGGAAGCCCTTGAGAATTTTTGCGCCCTTGAGTTCGTCTAGCATTGACTTTGCGTCTGAGGTTGTAATTGGAAGCATTCTAAATGCAACGTCTTTGAAGACTTCGGTCATGACCCCGCCTAGGCCCACCATGATTGCTGGACCAAACTGCGGGTCTACTTGGAGTCCCACAATTAGCTCGACTCCTTTTGGAACCATTTTTTCCAAAAGAACTCCTTTGACTTCGACTCCTCTTTTCTTTGAGAGTCGTTTGTACATGTCATTAAACGTCTTTTTTACATCCTTGTCATTATCAATGCCAACTTTGACTCCGCCAACATCTGTCTTGTGCAAAATTTGCGGAGAAACAATTTTCATTACCAGTGGATAGCCAATCTTTTTTGCCGCCTTGACTGCCTGTTTTGGCGTAGTCACAAGTGCATACGGCGGAACCTTTACCCCGTAGGATTTTAGAATTGATTTTGAGGCTTCTTCGGTTATGACTTTATGATCTGTCTTTATGGTTTCATCAAAAATTTTTTTAGTGGAGACCATGTCGTGATCGATCCCATTCTAGCTCGATATATTAAATTTTGGTCAGAGTCCAGTTGATTTTGCCAAGATCATCATTTATTCAGCGCTGCTCAATTTTGATTTTGGCACTATTTACAACTGCTCCCTTCTTTACTGTCCCCACGCAATGTTTACTACCACAATAACATGAAAAGGCCTGATACGGATTCATGTAAGGCAGATAGCTCCAGGTGACCTCTTCGTCTTTTTCTATGTCTCTTGCAGCAACAAGTGTCGCTGCGCCATCATTGGGATTATCTATTATGTTTGGCTCGCAGCTGTGATTCATCAGCCTTGCATCATCAACATC
The DNA here is from genome assembly GCA_036396715.1 of Candidatus Nitrosotenuis sp. Classification (GTDB taxonomy): domain Archaea; phylum Thermoproteota; class Nitrososphaeria; order Nitrososphaerales; family Nitrosopumilaceae; genus Nitrosotenuis. Next base: position 4,347 of record DASWKH010000081.1, on the reverse strand, counting down.
CATGTAAAATCTGTCGCCCATTTGGTAGCAATGGTCTACCCACACCTGCTGCTCGTCTTTTGGCAGCTTTTCAAATTCATCGACTGCAATTACTTTGACTGTGCCTGGCGTAAACGTCCAGATTATCTCGCCTTTGAAGATTTTTTTATTTGCAAACAATCCCAGGCCCTCGATTTTTGAGGTGCGTTTTTCTATTTTGGGGATAAACATTATGACACCATACAATTTCGCACTTATAACTCGACAGCATCCCTGTGCCCATTCCTGGTTTTGTGAATCTGCATATGCGCAATCTGTGATGTGGCATGGAGGAAAAGTGCAGGGGGTGGGATTTGAACCCACGAACCCCTGAGGGAAGGGATGTCTTATTTTGATCTTGAGTCCCTCTCGGTTGACCGGGCTTCGATACCCCTGCAAAAGCATTTTTCAAATATTAGTATATAACTGATATAGCATTCAGAGGTCGGTTTCTCAAATTACCTCAAAAAAACTGGGAAATTTTGAATTCCTAATATTCTAAAAAAACTTATTATTAGTTCAGAATAAACCCAATTTGTGGTAACAACAGACCAAGCAAAAAACATGAGAAACAAAATCGACATAGAAGGTACAGTCGAGCGGATGGAAGAACCACGCACAGTAAATCTCAAAGTCGGCGGAACAACCGAGGTATGCAATGCATTCCTAGTAGATGAGGCAGGCGAGATCAAGATTGCTTTGTGGGGAGAGGACATCAAAAAAGTAAAGAACGGATCAAAAATAATAATCAAAAACGGCTATACAAACACCTTCAAAGGCGAAGTTTCTTTAGGAACAGGAAAGTACGGCGAGATCATCGTAAAGGAATACTAGACAAATTCCGAACGTCTTTTTTTATAATCAATTATTATAATTACTATACCGGCAATTACTGCGATCACACCAATGATCAAAAGCGCGCCGGAGATTGCAAGCGGTACGAGTGTTTTTGATAGAGGCGAGTTTGGATCAGAAAACATATTGGAGTCTTGGGGATTTTTTGTAAACATCATTACAACTGTGATTGTCCTGCCTGCCCGATTTTCCACATTAAAGTTGTAAGAGTTGTCATTTTCTGTCTCCATTGTTTCAAAAAACGCAGGCTGGTCCACAGTAAACTGCCCAAAGTCATCGCCGTAGATGTTTGAAATTGAAACTAAAACAGAATCGCCACTTTGATAGTCCAGAATTTGCACTCCCCAAAACAGCATTTTTGTGTCTGCTGAGGCATCAAATGAAAAGTATGCAGTTTCCCCAGGCGCAAGCTGCGTCTCATCTGATACTTGGTCAAACATCCCCTCTAGGACATCAGGCAATGAAAATCCGTCCCGATCAAATCCCTGGTCTGTCATTATGGACGTAGTTATTGCAAAAGCGACAACAATCATTACCACACCGCCAATTGCGACGTAAATTCCGCGTTTTTTTATCATCAAGTGTAAATCAGCTTACCAGCGTATAATGTATGTATTGAAATTAACGCCTTGATTTTTTCTTTGAGGATTTCTTTTTGGAGGATTTTTTTGATTTGGCTCTTGTTTTTGATTTTTTTGAAGCTTTTGCCTTTGTTTTTGATTTTGCCTTTTTTGGCTTTTTTGTTTTCTTGGATTTTTTGGCATGCTTTTTTTTCATTGCAAGTTTTCTTTTCAGTGCCGCCTGCTTTCTTTTTAGGGCAAGTGCCTTTTTCTTTGCAGCTCGCTTGAGTGCTGCCCTTTTTGCCGCCTCGCGTCTTTTTTTAGCTAGGAGCTCTCCGAGTTTTTGGGCTGCCTCGTGCAAGTTTTTGCTAATTGACATTTCCTTTTTTGCTGCAATATCTACTCGCCTCTTTAGTCGCTCAGACTCTGTTGTGCCCTTCTTTATGAGGGTGACTAGGGTAGGTTTTGTTTGCACCTGCTTGTGGATTTGCTGGCTTGTTTTTGATTTTGTTTTTTTCTGGACTTCTATTACAGGGAGGAGTTTTTGTGATGAGGATTCCCGCTGCTTTATTTCTGATTTTAGCTCCTGGATTTTTTCTATTATCTGTGCAAGCCTCTCAGATGCTGCCTGTTTTTCTTCTTGAGAATCTGCATTCTCCAAGTCGATTTGCGCCTGTGCTTTTGCCTCCATTTCCTGCGAGAGGCGGTCGTTTGCAGCCTTGATTAGCCGCTCCAGGCTTTCCTTTCGAGCAAGAAACTGGGTAAATTCGGCATTAATTTCGCCTAGCTTTTCTCGCGTATCCTCCAGTTTTCTCTGAACGGAATGGAGTCCAGAAGATGAACGCCGGGCCAAAGACTTGGCTTCTTTTAGTTTTCTTTCGCTCTGTCGCCTTAGTTTTGATGCCTCTAGCTTTTGTCGCTTTAGCGTTTCTACTACTTTTTCTAAGGAGGTCAACAAGTTTTGGTCTATTTGATTATCGATAAGTTATAACTATAACCAGTATTTGACTTGTGAGTTAACAAGTTTAACACCATACTGCCAGATCTTGCGATTTGTACGAAAAAACTAGTTAAATTGATCTTGTTCTGATTTGTTTTGTGGATTTTCATCCATCACAGATCCCAATTGTAAAAACATTTGTAATAAAAGACGAAAAGGCAGCGTCTGATTCTGCAGCCGAGATGGTAAGCTTGGGATTTGAAAATCAAAAGGGCGGATACAAAGTTTTAATGCCAAATGAGGACAAGCTGGCAAAAAGAATCGGATTTGCAATAACTACTGAAATAAATTACAAACTACGGCAAACAAAACAAGATCGTAACCTGCGATACTGGACATACCACCACGACAACGAAAATTACGCCATTGTTCTAATTAGTGCCAAAGTTTTTGATGATCTAGGCCTGTGATTTTTTGAAGGTTTCAGAAAGCTTTAGCTTTTTGCCTATTACTCCGGCCAGCAGCACCCCAAGAATTGTTCCGCCAAAAACATCCATCGGATAGTGTTGAAGTACGTATACCCTGCTTATCGATTCTAGTACTGGAAATATCCAAATCAGATAACATCCTCTTGGAAACCTTTGTGATAACGCATATCCTATGATCAGTGCCACAACTGCGGCCCGTGTCGCATGGCCGGATGGAAATGAGCCGTCCGTGCCCAAAACGAATGTGTCCTGGCCTATCTCAAATGGAAGCTCAGTTCCCAAAAACTCGAGTTTTGGCCCTGGATTATCCACCACGTATCCTTTGATGTAGCCTGCGGCAATCGTTCCTGCCACCAGCGCCAAAATCAGAATCAGTCCCATCCTCCTGGTTTTTCTTATGATAAATATCGCAATGCTAAAGAGCACCAGCCACCACACGTCGCCTATTTCGGTAATTACCCACATTGCCACATCGACTGCGTGGTTTCCTGCGACGGACTGAAAGTAGGTGATAGCAGATTTGTCAAAATCCGATGTGGCCTTTGCGTTTACCATAATAGCCATTATGACGAATGCGACACTCAAAATAAGAAACGGTCTAGACCGTACATCAAATAACCAGTTTTGCAATCAAACAGGACTCGGCAGTCTTGTTTTTAATTTTTCTGCAAGACGCCAGCAACGTGTTTTGTAGAATTTTGTGCACGCTAGATCGGCTCAAAGATTTTAAGATGGCAAAAAAGACAAAGGGTGTGAAGATTCTAACGCTTGCTGATTTCGATTTGAAAGGAAAGACAGTGTTGCTTCGAGTCGACATGAATTGCCCAATTGATCCTCAAACCGGCCAGATCTCCGGCGCAAAAAGAATCGAGGAGGTAACTGAGACCATCAATGCACTAAACGATGCAAAAGTCGTCGTGGTCTCGCACCAAGGAAGGGTTGGAAACACGGATTACATTGGCATGTCCGAGCACGCAAAGATTTTAGAAAAACTCCTTGGAAAAAAAATAAAATATGTCGAAGATGTGATTGGCGCACTTGCACAAGAAGAAATAAAAAAAATGAAAGCAGGCGAGATCATCTTGCTTGATAATCTGAGATTTTGTGCAGAAGAAAATTATGAATTTACTCCAGAGGATGCCGCAAACACAATCATGGTAAAAAGACTCGGAGGTCTTTTTGATTTGTGTGTTTTAGATTCGTTTCCTAGTGCGCACAGGGCCCACCCGTCTCTAGTCGGCTTCTCTCACATCATACCGGCATGTGCTGGAAAAATTGTAGAGCGCGAAGTAAGAAAGCTAGATGAGATAATCACCATTGCCAAGGCACCGCATGTCATAGTATTGGGAGGCTCCAAGATAACAGACAGGCTTGAGGCAATCAAGATGCTAATAAAGCGCGGTCGCGCAGACTATATTCTTCTGACTGGCCTTATTGCAAACGTGTTCATGCGCGCCCAGGCTAGAATCAAGTACCCGCTTGGCAT
>DASWKH010000080.1:0-44895 GCA_036396715.1 Candidatus Nitrosotenuis sp. | reverse complement strand
AGCGACTCTGAACTCGTGTTTGCTAATCAGAAAAACAATGTAGCCGCGGTTCGTGTTGAAGAAGCTGTTTTTAGTAAATTGAGACGAAGGTGTGGTCTTTTAGAAAAATATGAAGGCAGTAGCAGATTTGTTGTAAACATTCATGCTTTTCGTGCGTATTTCCACACAAACGCATCAAGAATTCATAGTACTGAATATGCTAATGCGTTAGATGGTCATACTAGCTATTTGGGGCAATATTACAGAATAGCGCCAGAAGAAAGAGCAAAAATGTACAAAACATTAGAGCCAGCTCTGTTAATTTTTGGAAACTCAGATGCAACAAACGGGTTGTTCAAGGAACAGCTTGAATCTAAGAACAAAGAAATTGAACATCTCACAAAGTTAATCATTGAGATGAAAGAGGATTTAGAAAAGGTAAGAAAGCGCCAAGAACGATTAGAAAAGACAATCGTAGTGAAGGAAACAAAATAGGATCCTAATGAGACCAATGGCGACGTGTTCGCCATTGAGTAATTACTTCTCTTATTGTAGCTAATCTAAGGTAATACATGTCAAAATTTACCACAATAAATCTAAATCCATCCACAAAGGAAAGACTTGCAAAATTAGGGCGTTTTGGCCAGTCCTATGAAGCCATAATAATTGAATTACTTGGGAGGGCTGGACATTGAGAGAGTGTGGATGTGCATCAAAGAAAACTCACCGTATAACATTTGATGGTGGAAGTGCAGGCAATTACACCATTGATTACTGTGACAAATGCTACGCATTAGACGATAAGCAATTCATAATTTCAAGTGAGGTATTGAAAAGTTGAGCCTAAAGACTGTTTCAATAGAGCTTGATATTAATTTGACTGACATATTACATGACACCTGTAAGAAGTTAAAATGCTCTCCTGAATACTTTATTGAAAATGCCATTAAACTGAGTCTATTTGGTAGTAGCGATCACGGATATCCAATCTTAGATGAGATTGAGGATGATGATTCATTCATGGGGAAATTAGTGGAAGAGAATTGCCAAAAATGGAGAGAGAGAACATGAATTTAAAGTGCAAGTATTGCCGCCAGATAATCTACTGGCAATACAGAAATGGAAAATGGTATGCATTTGATGATATGTGTAATTGGTATCTTCATAGATGTCCAGAATATGAAAAAAGAGAGAGTATGCCTTACAATAGAAAAATAATTTTTGATGCTATTGGTGAAGGAGTAAGACTATGACACGGAAAAAACATTTTGGCTATATTTGGGATAGATTAATGGATATTGTTAAAGAACACGATGTAATCTATGACGCGGATTTAATGATAAAGCTAGATTTCTCTCCTCCTTCTTGGAAGGTTTGGAAAGCCAAATTTAAAGAAAAATCTGATTATACAAGAATCACCTTTACGAGACCAGATGGTACTAAAACGGATCATAAGATCACTTATCACAAAAAAACCAAGTCATGGCACTGGGAAGATCTGTAGAATACTTTCTCATATAAGCGGAAACCTGCACCATCTCTCTCTTTTTAGTAACTTTTTTCAAAAATACTGATTTAGAGCACTATCTCTCTTTATACCAATTTTAGAAGTCATCTGCATTGTGAAAGTATATTATTTATCTGATTTTGATGTATTATGGCTTCTTTTATGGTCTGTGATTGCTCTAAACGCTTCTCCAGCGAGTCGAGCATAACTCTCTGTGCAGGTGTGCAATCAGGTAATGACCAATTATCTAATGATTTAGTAAGACTATCTAACCTTCTGTCAATTTCCTGACTTATTATCCAATCCAACTCTCGTACATCTTCTTCATTTAATTCAGTTCTTTCTATTAGATTAGTGGCTTTTTTAATATCATTTTCTAAAAATGCATTCTTTATTTCTTGTATTTGTTGTTCGTGTCTCACTCTCTCTTTTTCTGCTTCTGTTTGTTGCTGAATTAGGTTTGTCGCAATTACTATAGCTAGTACATTAATTCCAACAATGACCAGAACAAGAGTTTGTGTTTGTTTCAACATAAAAGTAATTACACAGAAGTTATTAAATTAATTAACTTACATACAATAAAAAACTCGATCCGTCATTCCAACCGCCCACCTTATTACTGAGAGTGTTTTTTAAATGGAAAATTATTTTCTAAAAACTCTAAAAAGATGATACACCTCTCCAGTTTTTCTTGTGCAATTTTGATTGCTTTGACAGAAATTCTAGTTTACTAATACTAACTTTTTAGTAAATTAGTAAAAACTAATACAATTAGCTTTTATTTGAGGCTCAAAAACGACCCATATTGAAATTTAGTCTTGTTGTTCTAGTTGTTATTGGTGTATTTGCCGCAGGAGTAATTCCTGTTTTTGCAGAAACAGAGATTTCTGATAAAGTAGTGGTTTTACACACAAACTCGGGAGATATGGTAATAGATCTCTTCCCAGAAGACGCGCCAAAAACAGTTGCCAATTTTTTAAATTTAACAGAACATGGGTTTTACGATAGGACGGTATTTCACAGGGTCATCAAAGATTTCATGATTCAAGGAGGAGATCCCAAGACAAAACCAGGAGCATACAAAAATGTGTCAGAATGGGGCACAGGTGATGCTGGTTATACCATACTGGGCGAATTTAATACGATAAAACACAAGCGAGGAATTGTTTCTATGGCAAGGGGCTCAGACCCAGACAGTGGCAGCTCACAGTTTTTCATTGTTCACAAAGATTCATTCTTCTTGGATCAAAACTACGCGGCATTTGGTCGGCTTGCAACAGACACTAGCTATGAAACGCTAGATAAAATAGCAAATTTGGAGACTGCAGGAGAAGCGGCAAATGGCATCCCACTCAAGTGGGGCGAAGCTGAGGTACTAAGTGCAGAGATAAAAAATCGCTCAGAGATCCCAGACCTTCTTGATCTTGGTGACCCAGAAAGAGTATCTGCACTCACAAATCAGACTGCACAAGAATATTCAAATGAAAAACTTGGATTTTCATTTGTTCCTCCTGCAGGATGGTTTGTTCAGGAACCACCAAAAAGAAACCCTCAAACACCTGACGTCGTTGCAGCTGGAAGTAAGATAGGAGGTTTTACACCAGCAATTTCATTTTCGGTAAAAAACTCCAATGGCACTTCACTTGAAAGCTATTCAGCGTCAATTAAAAAAACTCTACAAAAGGCAATAGATGATGGTACCCTAACTATTTTGATGGAAGAAAAAACATCAATCAACGGAAATGAGGCCTACATAACAGACGCAGTAGGCAAGTTTGATACCCCAGAGGGAATAATCAACGTGAAATTTAAAGAAATTATCGTAAAAAGTTCTGAAACATTCTATATTATAACATACTCAAACAGTGAAAATAATTTTGATGAAACGCTACCAAAATTCGACGAAGCTATAAGATCTTTTAAGATAACATCGCCACCAACCTACTCAGACCATGCGGCACCCATCACTGATGATAAAAACGGTGGGTGCTTGATCGCAACAGCTACATACGGTTCTGAGCTTGCACCACAAGTACAGCTATTACGAGAAATTAGAGATGGTGTTGTACTCAACACTAATTCTGGCTCATCATTTATGATTGGTTTTAACCAATTTTATTATTCATTTAGCCCAACTGTTGCAGACTGGGAAAGGCAAAATCCAACATTCAAGGAGCTAGTTAAAACAACAATTACACCAATGCTATCAACTTTATCGATACTAAACTACGTTGACATTGACTCTGAACGAGAACTGTTAGGATATGGGATTGGAATCATACTGCTGAACATGGGAATGTATTTTGTTGTTCCAGCAATAATAATCATAAAAACAAAGAATAGATTTCAAAGATTTATTGCAGAAATCTAGGAATCTTCTTTACTAAATGTGACAACGATACCCTTCCCGGACCAATCGCAATAACTGTCAAGTTTGCAGCCAATAAAATTAGATCTATTTCAAATCCTCTTTCTCCAGTCAAACTTGCTGCGCCCTTTACATGAAAAATTGCTCCAAGCATGATAATTGATAACAACGACGAGGAAATCCTACTCAAAACACCAATGATAAGCAATATTCCACACACCGTCTCTGCCAAAGCTATTGGAATCTGCATTTCTGCTGGCAAGCCAATATTCGACAAAAACCCAACAAAACCTGGATTAAATTTTGCCGACCCATGAACTATGAAAATTACACCAACTGCAAGCCTTATTCCAAAATGAGTAATATCATGAAGCCTACCTTCTCGAATATTTGCATCCAATATTTTAGTACTCATTCACAATATAATTAAAAGCTATTTGATATAGACTATAGAGAATTTGGGAAATCCGAAGAAAATTAAATTCAATTCTATAGAATACAAAAGGAGAATAATTACTACATGGAATGAGATAGCTCCGAAATATCATAAAAGGTGGGCCAAAGATAACATTGGCCCTTTCAAGAGTACAGCAAAACTAGTTTCTATGGCAAAAATTCGTTACGGTTACAAAGTCCTTGATCTTGCATGCGGAACAGGCGTAGTCACAAAACAAATTCTAAAAAAAGTTGGTAATAGTGGGCAAGTTACAGGAATCGACAGCTCGCAAACTGCAATTAAAATTGCAAAAAAATGGAATAATGCAAAACCAAACGTGAATTTTGTCATAGCTGATGCAGAACACATTGGTTTCAATGAAAAGTTTGATACCATCACATGTCAGTACGCTTTGTTCTTTTTTCCAAATACAAACACAGTGTTAAAACAGATAAAACACTGTTTAAAGAAAAATGGAACTCTCGCAGTCTCAGTTCATGGTGAGAAAAACTCAGTTCCTTACTTTAGCAGCATACTTGATGTAGTGATAAAATTTGTTCCAGACTACATTCCACCCGGTGCCCCATCACTTGATAGATTTGGAACAAAAACCAGCTTAAGAAAAGCATTAGCAAAAGCTGATTTTACAAATATTGAGATAAAACAGCACAATTTTGAGTACCGACCTGGCACTTTTTCAAACTACTGGAATGATTATCTGAGGTATTTGGCAAAACCTCTCAAAGAAAAAATCTACAAGATTCCAATCCATCAAAGACATTCAATGAGAGAGCGAATCAGAAAAAACACACTTCCTTACACAAAAGAGAGCGGTCAGATTGTATTTCCTTGGAAAGTTCTAATAGCTACTGCGAAAAATCCATAAAAATTGTTGGGTGTTTCCAAATTTTCATTGGAAGCACATACCCAACTAATGACTCCACTGTCTAACCTACAAACCGTTCTAATTTAGATTGGTGTGTGTATAAAACGGACAACATCTAGAGGATAATCAAATCTTTTGTGAACTTATGTAAAACTTGGGGGGTGTCTTTTACAATGACAGAGTCTTCTATTCTTACTCCAAATTTTTTTGGGATATAGATGCCGGGCTCAACTGTTATTGCCATATTTTTTTGCAATTTGGTTTGACTTTTTGCGCTTATTGTTGGTAGCTCATGTACCTCAAGACCAATCCCATGTCCAGTAGAATGAATAAAGTACTGTCCAAAGTTTTTTTGATTAATATATTCTCTACATGCATCATCGACTGATTTACAAGAAATATTTGGTTTTACAATCTTGAGACCCTTCCTTTGTGATTCTTTTACTATTTCATAAACCTCTTTTACTTGATCACTAATAGTACCAAGACCAAACGTCCTTGTCGCATCACTGACATATCCATTGTATCGTAGTGTAAGGTCTACTACAATTAGGTCTCCACTTGTAAATTTTCTTTTAGTAACCTGAGCATGTGGCAACGCACCGTTTGGGCCCCCAGCAATTATCAAAGGATTTAGAGTTGAACGATATCCAGTGCTAAACGCGTTGTGTTCCATAGCATATGACATTAAAATTGCCTGAAGTTCTGATTCCCGTTGCCCAACCACGATTTTTTTTACGCACAACTCATACAACTGGTCAATTACCTTGGAAGCTTTTCTTAGAGTGCTTACTTCTGTTTGGTCCTTTATTTCTCTTGCACGATAAAAGGGATCAGTTGAGTGCTTTATTGAGGGGATTGATTTTTTCAAAGATTCCATGGCAACATAATTTTGGCAATCAGTACAGACTTTCTTACCATTAATTTTTGTTATAATACTAGAAAGAAGTCCTACCCCACGCTCAGACTTGATAACATTGCAGTCTATTGATTCCTTTTTTGCCCTGTCTACTTCGAGCTCAGGCGCAATTATTGTTGCGGTGCCATCTTTTTCAAGTATTCCCACCGCCTCGCCCCAGAATCCAGTCATGTAAAAAAGATTTTCAGGCTCAAAAGAAACTAAAACATTACAATTCATGTCCTGAGCGTATTGCATCAGCTTTTTTCGACGTTCTTTCAAGTCGAAAATTGGTATTCGTATAGCGAATTTATACGAATCTGATCTAGAAGAACACAACTATTCGATACCAAGTTTGATGTTTTGCAAAGTTTGTATACGGGCATTCAACTTTTTGCATTGTTGGAAGAACAAAAACACAAAGTTGTTGCATTATTGTCGGGAGGCTTAGATAGCCAACTAGCTGTAAAAATGATGCAAAAGCAGGGATTTGAGGTATCTGCAGTTGCAATAAAAACACCATTTTGCGATTTTGATTGTGGAAGAGGCTGTGGATTTGAAATCAGAGAACGAGCAGATACACTCGGAGTAAACCTCAAAACAGTTTACCTGGGAGATGAATACATTGAGATGCTAAAAAATCCAAAACATGGGTTTGGCTCTGGGATGAATCCCTGCATTGATTGTAGAGCAATGATGTTCAAGGCTGCAAAAAAACACATGGATGAGATCGGGGCCGATTTTATCATTTCAGGTGAGGTATTGGGTCAAAGACCCATGAGTCAACACGGCCCAGCTCTTAAGACGATTGAAAAAGAATCTGAGCTTGAAGGCTACATAGTAAGACCACTATCTGCAGCATTACTCCCGCAAACAATGCCAGAAAAAAATGGTTTGATAAAAAGGGAAGACATGGGGATGATCCGTGGAAGAACAAGAAGAATACAACTTCAAATGGCAAAAGAATTTGGAATTGAAAATCCGCCAAATGCGGGCGGGGGGTGTCTTCTTACAGATCCAGCATTTGCCATAAGAGCCAAAGATCTCTTCAAACATATCACAACTCCTACAACAAACGATATCGACCTTCTAAAAATTGGAAGACATTTCAGGCTGGATGAAAAATCAAAACTAATCGTTGGAAGAAACAAAGACGAAAACGAAATGATCAAAGCGTTAGCTTTGCCAGATGATTTAATATTTGAAGTAAAAGATCACATGGGGCCAATTGCACTATTACGCGGTGAGATGGTAGAAACCCATAAAGATCTTTGTGCGGCAATTACACTTCGATATTCAGATGCACCAAAAGAAACCCAAGGAATTGTAAGTATTGAAAAAGGTAACGGTACTAAGTCGGAAATCCTAACTAATAAGGCCGAAGAGTCTGATTATATCAAATATAGAATTTAGGAACAAAAATCACAAACTTACTTCATGCCTGTTGCGAAAGACTTTTTGAGGGAGTAATCCGCAATCATAATTAGATGCAAAAGCAAGAAAGCCCAACATATCTAAAAGCAATAACAATTCGTGATCCAAGCGACATTCACTCAATCAAAGAAGACATGAAAAAAAACATGATATTGATATTACGAGTAACGCCGCTTGCACAAAAAGATGTTGAGCAGTTGCGCAAGCTAGTAGAAGATCTCTATGCACAGGCAAAAAATTACAATGCAGATATTGCAAGGCTTGGCGAAGAAAGAATCATCGTAACTCCACCTGGCGTCAAAATTTGGAAGCCAGAATATGATCTGAAATAATATTAAAACAAAACGTATCATTTCTACGTCTCTTTAATATCGTGGAATAACACAATTTTCCTGATTTGGAAAAATTTCTTTTGGTAATTACAGCATTATCAATTATAGTAATACTGAATACAAAACCATCTGCCGCAGAAACACCTGTTGGTACTGATGAGAAAATAATATTGATTCAAAGCTGCGAAAAAATTTATCCAGATCTAGAAAAACTTGGGACTGAGAAATTTCGGCAACGCTATCAATACCACATGAATTTTCGGAGCTGTACCATTTTATTCAATGATCTATTATGGTATTCAAATGACACAGATCGCACCGAAAAACTTGTTGCCTTATTAGACAAGCCCACAGTACCAATGCCTGTACGAGATCGCCTTACACAAAGTCAAACCATCCCAGAATGGATCAAAGATGACGCAATAAGGTGGCAACAAGGAAAGGAAAAAGACACTGTTTTTTCATACGGAATAAGGTACATGATAACCTCGGATATGATCCCTGCACTAACCAACATTTCTGATCCAAATTACTGTGAAAATAGAATCTGCGCTGTGCAAAACGACTTTCTAAAATACTCAATAAAAAACACTGGCATACAAGATGTGATCACATTAACTCATACTTTCCAAAATGTAAATGAGAACTCGCTTATTATATTGGCACAAGAGGTCTCAAAAAGTGGCAAGACAACAAACACTTTTCAAATAAATGAGGATGGTCTTGCTAGTCTGGCCGATCAAAAATGCTGTGATTACTATAGATTTATGCACAAAATGCCACTTCAAATAGGAACAAAAATCGGTTCTACCTTTGATGCCCAATTAACCGATGAGATCGTCTATCCATTTATGGATCAAAAACGACCCGCACTGATCGCAAAAGATCATACAGATAGCTATTATGAAATTATTGACAAACAGACAGGCGCAGTACTTTTTGCTAAACATCAAGACAGGATCAGAAAGACTATCTGGACTGCAGAACTTGTTGAGACAAACATTTTCACAAAGGATATCAAAATACAATACGAAGACATGAGAATACCACCTTGGTTCAAAAATGTTGTAAGGTGGTGGACAGAAGGAAAAATTACTGATACCGAGTATCTTTCTGGGCTTGGCTATTTAATAAAACATGATGTCTTGTATGTCTGAGGTTGGGCTCTCTAGAATAGTCTGATTCCCTCTTGAACCTGAGGATAATGGGATGGAATCCTAAACATTCTGCGAATTGTCATAGCAAGGTTTTCACACTTTCTTCGTTCGCCATGATTTACAAGGACCCTTCTAAGCTTTGGTCTCAGTTTGTGTACAAATGAAAGTAGTTGATTGTAGTCGCTGTGACCACTAAACCCATCAAGCTTTATCATCGAACAATTAATGTTAACAATTTCAACCTTACCATCTCTTCCCAAAAGGGGGACTTGTTTTGCTCCATCCAAAACCCTACGTCCCAATGTGCCATTTACTTGGTATGAAACAAAAATTATTTTGTTTTTGTTTCCAGGCGCAATATTTCTGAAATACTCCAATACTGGCCCACCTTCTAACATGCCAGATGTAGCCAAAATGATACAGGGGGTACCCTCCCTAAGCGGTTCTTCTCTTGCATCAGAATGCTCAATGTTTGTAAAATATTCAGAATCAAACGGATTGTCATCAGTCTCAAGTATCTTTTGTCTTAATTCTCGTGCCAGATATTCTGGAAATGATTCATGAATGGCACTTGCCTCCGAAATCATTCCTTCCATGAACACTGGAGCTTCTACCATCTGACCCGCCTTCATATAGTAATCAATCACCATCATTATCTCTTGGGCACGACCAACAGCCGGAATTGGAATGAGAACCTTGCCTCCATCTACTAACGTGTTGTTTACAGCGTTAATGAAAGCGGATTCTACTTCTTGTCGAGTAGGCTGGATGTCTTCTTTTGCACCGTATGTGCTTTCAATGAGCAAAGTCTCAACACGTGGAAAATTCCATGAAGCACTTTCAAACAAAATACTTTTACCAAATTTCAGATCACCAGTATACACAAAGTTGTGGTCGCCATTGCCTATGTGGAAGTGACAAGTAGCTGATCCCAAAATATGCCCAGCATTTGAAAATACAAGTTTAATGTCGGGTGCAATATCAGTTACAGTCCCATATGGGATTGTAACTGTTTGCCTCATGATTTGTTTGACATCTCTTTCCGAGTAGATAGGTGCTCTACCCTGAGCAGCTGCTACCTTTATGGCATCAAGCTGAATTAGATTCATCATTGGTAAAGTGGGCTCTGTGCAGTAAATGGGTCCTTTGAAACCATATTTGCACAAGACTGGCAAAAATCCAGTATGATCAAGATGTGCATGACTAATCACAATCGCATCTATTTCATCAAGCGTGAGGTTTGCCCAATCAAGTCTTGGAAATGACTCCAACGGGGTACGTGCGCCAGGGTTGATGCCACAATCGATTAAGATCTTGCTTTCTGGTGTGACTAACATCATGCTTGATCTACCAACTTGGCCAAAACCGCCAAGGGTCAATAATGAAACTTCAGATTTTTGAACAAGACGTGGTCGGAATATGTTTTCGCCTATCTGTTTGAGATGCTTTGCCCTATCGGATGTTGAGACCTTTAGGTTGTAGTTTATTGCTTGAATGGTACTAGATGGAATTGTTGTTGCCTTTCTAATCCGTAGGCGCCAACCTGCACTCTCTGTTAGCTGTGCAATGTTGAATTGAGGGTTGTTGTGTAAAAGCCACGGTCGCTTTACCTCAACTGACATTTCACCAGTTGCGTTGTCAAAAAAGGTTCCTTGAAGCTCAGCCTCTTTTGGTAATGCCTTTGCTATGATCTGTCTTGCATCCTCTTCTGTTTTTCTGATTGATTCTTCGGTTCTAACAACAATTCTTTTTTTGATGACATTGACCAGATCAGAGATAATCTCATTGTGTTCCATCAGGTACAGGGGGGATTTTGTGTAAAGGGCAATTCGTGGCCCCTCATAATCAATTTTGCTTACTTGGGCTTCTTTTGGAATACTTTGCAGTATGGTGGCCATTACGCTTTGGGCTGTTGAATGTATTTCCTTCTCCTGTTGTTTTCTTTGCATTAAATCACTATAACGTTATGATGGCCTTCTTCTGCTCTTTTGTTAAGAGACGAAATCCATCTTTATCAATAATTGCAACATTGATTCCATCACCTGTACCAATGTTTCTGACAATTGCTGCCTTTACAGCACGTAACGCAATAACCTTAGCTTCTTCAACTTTGAGGTTATCACTATACTCATCTTCTAGTACCCCATATGCCACTGGCGAGCCACTTCCTGTTGTGACATATTTTTTTTCTTCCACTGAGCCAAACATGTCGATGTTTACTAGCGCAGGACCTTCTTTATCATATCCACCAATGAGAATATCTGCAATGAACGGATACCCTCTGTTTTGATGAAATAGCAGTGAGCACAATCTTGCGAGGGATCTAATGGGAATGTCCTCATTTTTTTGTACCTTGTGTATGTTTGCATGGTATCGCAAGACATCCGTTATGTTTTGTGCATCTGCAACTCCTCCCGCCATAGTCATACCGGCGTGTTTTGCAATCTGTTGAATTTTCATGGTGTTGTTGTTTGCAATAAAATAGCCTGCGCTTGCACGCATGTCTGCGCACAATACTATACCGTTACTTGCCTTAATACCAACGGTAGTTGTTCCGTGTAAAATCTTCTCCTCTACATTATTAGATGACAAATAAAATAACTCCTAGATAATCTGAGATGGTTTACACCCTTTTAAATAACTTTTTGTTGGGGGGGAAGTTGATAAGGAGTAAATTCATCAACAACTTGATGCAAGACACTCCTTCACACACAATGGAACTTCCACGCCTGATTGTGGTCGGAGAAAAAAACATTGGTGATTTTGGGGAATTCTTGCGTTCTCTAGGTAAGCCAAAAAAGGTTTCAGTTATTGCAGGACCACATGTACAGAAAATTGTTAAAAAGAAACTTCAAAAATCGCTTTCTGAATCAAAAATAAGGTCAATTTGGCATGGCCCAAAAGACAACGACGAAAAATCAATACGCCAAGTTCAAAACGAAATTAAAAAAGACAAAAGCGATTTGATTATTGGAATTGGAGGCGGTCGCTCCGTTGACGTTGCAAAGATGATCGCATTTAACCTACAAAGGCCATTTGTGAGCGTGCCAACAGCAGCTTCACATGATGGGATTGCAAGTCCTTTTGTATCTATTCGGGGAGAAAGACCACACTCTCTTGTTGCAACCGCTCCGCTCGGGGTTTTTGTTGACATTGACATCATAAAGAGAGCGCCAAAGAGACTTTTGGCAAGCGGTTGCGGCGACCTTGTCGCAAAAATTACTGCAGTAAAAGATTGGGAAATAGGACGAGACAAGACAGGCGAATATTTTGGCAGATATTCCGCAAATTTGGCATCTATGAGCGCAAAAATTTTGGTCGAGGCTTCAGAAAAGAAAAAGCATCCAGACATTAGAGAAGTAGTTGAAGCCTTGATCAGTGCTGGAGTTGCTTCATGCATAGCTGGTAGCAGTAGACCTTGTTCTGGCTCAGAGCACCTGTTTTCTCATGCATTAGACAAGATTGCACCTGGAGTCGGTCTCCATGGAGAAAAGTGTGGAATTGGTGCTATTCTGATGGCAAAATTGCAGGGCCAAGATTGGAAAAAAATCTCAAAAACTCTGAAAAATGCTGGAGCACCAACAACTGCAAAAGAGATTGGTCTGAAACGGAATCTGCTTGCAAAGGCACTAATCATTGCACAATCGCTTCGACCAGAAAGATATACCATCCTAAAAGAAGTTCATATGACAAAAACAAAAGCACTAGATCTTGCAAAAAGTACTTGTGTAATTTAGGCTGCCTTGGTTTCTAGGGGGACTTCTTTATTTTTTTCTGTCTTTTTGTTATTATAGGTTTCAATAAAGTTGATTTTTTCAAGAGTTGGAATAAACTTGAAAACATCTATCTGAATAAAATGTTTAATAATTCGTAATCCTTCTGCGCCAAAGATCTCCTCAGGAATTACAACATCAAGAGAACTACCATTTAGTTTCGAAACAATCTTGGAATCCTCCACAGGTATGTGTCGCTTTAACATAGCTGTTATCTTTTCTTCATCAGATTCTAGCGATTTTAAGATGTTAACATCATAGATGATCGTTTTCCCCGCAAATCTGTGGTTAAAGTCAACTTGGACTCTACCAGAACCAATAAACCTCACTATGCCGGTTTTTTGATCTATCTCTATTGTGTCTCCAACAGAGACCTTCTCAGCATCTTCACCTAGTTTACGTAACGGAATCATTCTAACTTTGGAGGGATCTCGTTCACCAAAGCCTTTGTCTGGCGTAACCTCAACTGTGAGTTTGTCCCCGGCCTTTGCATTAGTAAGTGCATCATCAAGACCCTTGATGACCCAAGACTCTCCAACAGAGACTAGTTTTGGTTGGTACTTGAGATTGGCTTCAAGGATTGAGTGTTTTTTTGCCTCTTCTTCAATGGTTGTCTCAAAAACCTCGTTTGAATCCTTAACTTTTGCAGTGTAATCAATTAAAATTAGTGAGCCTTTAATGAAAGTCAACGCGATCCGTCTTCGAATTTCCTAATATAAGTATAACAGAAGCTAAAGTGCTTTTAGTTTTTCTTCAGCAACTTTTAGTGCGTCCACTGATTTGGTTTTGTATCCCATCATCTCAAGTGTAGAGCCGATTGCCGAAATTGTTCTCATTACATGGTATCTTTGCACTTCGCCCATACAACCAACTCTGAACACTTTGCCTTTTAGATCCCCAAACCCGCCTGCAACAAGCACTCTGAATTTCTGTGCAAGTGTATTTCGGAAGGTTTTGTCCTCCAAGCCTTGCAGATAGTTGAGTGCCACGACTACTGTTGAACGCGCATCTTCTTTGGCAAATGGCGTCAAACCCATCGCGCTTAGTCCTGAGTAAAGCGCATCTGAGCAGATTCTATGGCGTCGTATTCTGTTATCGAGACCCTCTTCTAAAATGATGCTTAGCGCCTCTCTGTAGGCATAAAGAAGCGGCAGTGCTGGCGTAAACGGAGTGTGTTTTGATTCCTCGTAATACTTGAAGTATCTTGACAAGTTAAAGTACATTGTTTTTGGTGGATTTTCTATCATGTACTTTTTTGCTTTTGCATTTACTACAATTGGAGAAATTCCAGGAGGTGCAGCAAAGGCCTTTTGGGCACCAGTCATTGCGACGTCTATTCCCCATTTATCCATCTTGAGCTCCTCACCGCCCACAATGGAGACACCGTCTACTACGTAATACGAATCGTTTCTTGAGGTGAGATCTTTTACTCGGTCCAAATATTTGATCATAGTTCCTGTGGATGTTTCGTTCCACACGCAGTAGAACGCCTTAATGTCTTTGTTATTGTCAAATGCTTCCTTTACGGCCTCAAAGCTCGCATTTTCTCCAGGTTGAGTTTCAAGTTTTATCACCGTGGCGCCAGCCCACTCTAACATCTGAGCCAACCTACCACTGAACTCGCCGTTTACTGGAATTATGACCTTATCACCTTTTTTGATTAGGTTAATTACACCAGCTTCAACTGCGCCAGTCCCGGATGCCGAAAGGCAAACCGCCTCACCATTACTTTGAAAAACTTGTTTTGTTTTTTCAACTGCATCCTCGTATAACTCGACAAAATCGTCACTTCTATGATTAATCATAGGTGTAATCATTGCCCTCATTACTCTCTCTGGTACGTTAGTTGGACCTGGTAACATGACTAAATATTCCAAATAATATCGCCTGAAGGTTTGTTTTTAGGGCTTTATTTATAATTACAGATTTTTCAGTCTTTGTTTTGCATTAATTTTTAACAAAACTTTCCTAGTGCCATCTGGGATAAACTCGTACCAATTTTGATCATTTACAATTTTTGCGCGAATCTCAGTTCCAGACAAAACCTCCCTTTGTTCTAATGGGACGGATACAATTTTGACTCCACGCTTTTTGAACAAGTTATGAGTAAAATCATCATTTGAAAATACCACGTCGTATTTAGGCACAATCGAATCAACATGATATGTCCATTTTTCATGATCATCCACATCGGGAATATAATAAATTTTGATTTTTTCCAATGTGGATTCATCAAGAGAGGACAGTATCATTTCCTTCCGCTCGTCTGCAGTAAACGGATTTCTTTTTTCATTGGATCTGTTTGAGCTTCCAATGCCTATCGATAGATTGTCTACACTTGAGAGTGCAAATTTTATGGCAGCTAAATGACCAAGATGAAACGGCTGAAACCGACCAATAAAAAGCCCATTCATGTCTTCTCTTTTTTCCTAATTCATTTAAAAACCATCATAAACACATATTGGTTAAAAAACACAAATCATGGAAAGTTTGAAAATTGACGGTTCGTTTGGAGAAGGCGGTGGCCAAATACTTCGAAGCGCAATAACACTCTCATGCATAACGAAAAGACCAATCCAAATTGACAAGATAAGACACAACAGGAAAATTCCCGGGCTAAGAGCACAACATCTAACCACATTAAGTCTTCTTGCAAAAATTTGTAACGCCAAAACAGAAGGATTGCAGATTGGTTCTACGTCCATCAAGTTTTTTCCAAATGAAATCCAAGACATGCGCATCAAAGAAAGTGTGGGTACTGCTGGAAGCATTTCCCTTATCTTACAAGCACTAATACCCGCTGTCTCACTTGCAAAAAAGAAACTGGAGCTTTCCATAAGCGGGGGAACGGATGTGCCGTGGAGTCCAACTGCAAATTATACAAAATACGTTTTAGCTGAAGCATACTCGAGAATTGGGATTGATTTTCTAATGAAAATACAAAGACGAGGATATTATCCAAGGGGGGGCGGCTTAGTTGAGCTAACGGTTTTTCCCAGCAAGAAATTATTGCCACTTTTTTTAACTAAAAGAAACGAAAGAAATGCAAAAATCCTTTGCTCTTATTCTAATCTGAATGCCAGCGAAATTTCACGAGCAGTAGATCACGTACGAAGCACACTAGAAAAGAAAGAATTTTCTGCACAAATTGAAATCAACGAAGAAAAGGCAACTGATAAAGGAGCTTCAATGCTTGTTCTTAGTCATGATCTGAGCTCAATTATTGGATCAGACGAATTGTTTGATAAGAAAAGCGCTGAGTTTGGCAATAAATCGGCGTCTACATTCATTGGCTGCGACCTTGGCGTGGACTTGCATTTATCCGACATGTTAGTATTGCCATTAAGCTTAACTAAAGGGCTCTCAATTTTCACAGTAAAGGAAATCTCAAAACATCTTGAAACAAATCTCTACATCACATCGAAAATCACTGGTTGCAAATATGGTGTAGGAAAGATCGAAGGTGGATATGAGGTACGAATTGAGGGAAACTCAGATTCCTGCATCCAATAATGCCGCAACAAGCAAAATCACAATAGAAAGGCCAACTGTAAGCTGACCTACAACTATTATCTTTTTTCGAAGTCTTACAATTTGTACTTCAGAAAGTTGTTTTTCCATTATTTTTTGTTCTACGTCTTTTCTGATAATTCTTACATGAACAACAAACGATGCAAGCAGTGCCGCAACAAGAATTATCTTGATAACAAGAAGAATGCCATAAGTGGTAGAAAACAAAAAGTCCGGCCTACTTAAGATCTGGTGCGAGTTAAAAATTCCAGTCCCAATTAAAATCATCAGTGATGGCATGGCGATTTTGTTAAATTTTCTCCCAACCTTTACCATGATTTGCAGTCTTTCTTCTACTGATGACGACATTGTTTTGAGAACTGGCGCAAACACTACTGCAATAAACAAAGATCCGCCAACCCAAATAGCTGAAGAAATCAAGTGAATCCACGTGATGATAGCTTGTTCTAGTGCCATCAAACTATCGAATTCTTGTTCAAATATTAGCTATGTGACTGGAACGTTTTTTAGTTGTAATAATTGGAAAACAACAATTGATTAGAGGAAAAGGCATACTTTATGCGGCAATAGGAGCGTTATTAGCTATGCTTGGAGGATTTACGTGGTACGCAAGCCTTGATAATCCGCAACTCGACATGGCAGAAATTCAGCTTACAACTGTGAAAGTACAAAATGTAAACAATATAGAAAACCGTGCTACGCTGGAAGTAATCTTTCTGATAAGAAATCCTAGCGAGAAAACATTCACGGTATCAATCATTGATTACGAGCTATTCGCAAACGGTAAACCTATTGGCAAAGGCCAATACTCTACTGAAGACATTCCACTTCCAGGTAGGGCTGCATTTTATCCAGGAGCAGAAATAGAACTACCAAACACCTTTCAGTTAATACAATCAGGTGACAATTCTAATGAATACGACGTAATAGTTAACGGCCAATCAGTAACGTTTAGCGCTAAAGGCATGATGATGGTAGAGTCAGCTTGGAGCCTCGTGGAAAAAGAATTTGAGACATCACAATAATTGTTTTCGGAACAAGGATGATTAAAAGTGGGCCGAGAGAGATTCGAACTCTCGATCACTGCCGTGTCGAGGCAGTATCCTAACCGACTAGACTACCGGCCCAATGAAGTACAAGACTTGATGTCTACATTATTAATCTTTAACAACAATCACAACAAGTCAGATTAGCATGAGCGACAAATTTTCAAACCAAGAAAAATCTGGCCTATACAAGGCAATTTACACAAGAAGAGATGTCCGCTCTCACTTTAATTCAAAACCAATATCTGATGAGGCCTTGGCCAGAATCCTAAATGCGGCACATCATGCACCATCGGTTGGTTTCTCACAACCATGGAATTTCATTTTGATTCGTGATCCTATAACAAAAAATAAAGTGAAAAACTCGTTTGAAGAGGAAAGAAAGGACTCATCAAAAAAAGTAGAAGAGCCAAGAAAGGAAAAGTACCTGTCATTAAAACTCGAAGGAATTCTAGAATCAGACGTTAACATCTGTGTTACATATGACCCTTCAAGATTTGGTCCATTTGTCATAGGAAGATCAAGCATTCCTGAAACTGGGATCTATAGTGTTTGCTGTGCCGTACAGAACTTGTGGCTTGCAGCACGTTCAGAAGAAATCGGTGTCGGATGGGTAAGCATTCTTTCAAATGATACTCTAAAACAAGCACTTGATCTTCCTGACCATATAATCCCAGTAGCATATCTTTGCCTTGGCCATGTAGAGGAATTTGCAGAAAAACCCGACTTGGAGACTGCAAACTGGCTACCTCGACTTGAGCTAAAGGATGTAGTTTACTTTGAAAAATGGGGGCAGACTGAAAGGCTCTCTACCTGGAATCAGATCTACGAGTTAATTCGAACAAACCTTGATTAGGCTTTTAAGTAATTGCCAGTTGATTTTTGCAAGGGCTTGTAGCGCAGAGTCATTACGACGCGAAACATGGATAGCGCGGCAGCCTCCTAAGTTGCAGGTCGAGGGATCGAAGCCCTCCAAGCCCGTTTTTTTATTTTAATTTAAATAGCGATTAAACGACGCAATGTTTGTGAAAATTGTTGTACTATCCGGTAGTCCAAGAAAAACTGCAAACACGCAAGTAATGATGAAATTTGTTTACGAGTATGCAAAATCAAAGAACTCTGATACAAAATTTATCAACCTCTCAGATGGTGGCATAGATTATTACCGTGGCCCAAACGAAAATTACTCTCAGACAACCCTGCAGGCAGCAAAAGACATCACAGAAGCTGACGTGTGGTTGGTTGGAACGCCAATTTATAACTCGTTTTTCAGCTCTGCTCTCAAAAACATGTTTGAATTCATAAACTACAAGAACACTGCAGGTAAAACTGCCGGTATTGCTATTCTGGCTTCGGGAAATATCGGATTTATCGATGTGCAGACCTTGCTTACGCAACTTATGAGTTATTTCCGCGTAATAACAAATCCAAAAGCAGTATTCATGACTGCGGATATGGTCAAAGATGACGCAATTATAGACGAAAATGGCAAAACAAGGCTAAAAGAACTAGTTGATGAAACGATGCTTCTTGCTTCTAAACTAGAGTAGTGACTTTGTCTAGATACACTACCTTGAAGATCTTGACAGTATAATCGCCTTCAAAAATCGTCGTGACCCGGCTGTTTGTTACATCCCTTACTCTAAATTTGTATTCATACATCCCATCTTCATTGACATCTGTCTGTGCAAAGTGGATTGCTTCACCATTCTTGAAAATTTGGATTATGACTGGATACCCTTCTACTGGATTGGCAATTTTCCCTTCAACAAAGCCCCATGGAAGTTTGTTTTGTGTTGGTGCATGAAACGGGACTGTTGTCTTTTCTAGTCCAATCGACTCATCCATCGGAGTAATGGTAGTCTGTGTTTGAACCTTATCAGCAAATGCCATGGAGACTGTTGAAAACACTAGTGCAAAAACCAAACTTGCGATAACCGCCTTTAAGACCATTAAAGCCTTTCTTTAACAGTCAAATATTAAGATGACGTATCAATTATTCTTGTTGGTGGATAAAGAGATTTTAAATGATGGCTGTAATTGCAAATGCCATTTCGGCGGGGCTGTAAGCTGTCCGAGTTGCAAGCAACATCACAAATCGGGTGGTTGCAAGCATTGTCAGTAAATTACTTTCTTTTTGATGACTTTTCTTTTGCTGCAAGAACTTTGAGATTTGCAAGTTCTACTTTGAGTGCCTCAATTTGAACTTGTGTCTGGAGATTGGCAATTTGCTGCCTAAGGTTGCTTATTTCTCCATCTTTGAGCTTGACTTCGTCCTTTAACTCGTTGAGTTCTACAGTAAACGACTCTTTGAACTTGGTCAGCTCATCCAAAGATACCGTCTTTGTATAAGTAGATGTGACTAGACTAGCTGAGCTTTTTTTTTCACTGTAGCCATGTTGTTGGCTGTGACGATGTGAGTAATCTGTACCTTTTTGTACAATCCAACACATAACAGCCAAAAACCAAGTTACTATTACTACCACCAGCATAAAGAAGTTCAAAATGGGGGGCAGAACAAAGTACATGCCTGTCAAAAACGCAGCAAAAGCAGAAACCACTACCGTTGCCAGCTGGTTTCGCAAATAACCCATGTTTTAAAGCCAAAAAAGTCGAATATAACAGTAATGCTAGTTCTCAACTAGGAATAAAAGAAAAGATAAAAGAAAAGATAAACGAAATTTATTCGTCTTTTTCTTGCGCAGATGATTCTGCCTGTGGGGTCTCTGATTGTAAAATTTTAATTTTCACCAGCAACTCATTTCTGAGATCTCGTGCTACTCTTCGCACTGTTGGTCTTGGAACGCCAAGTTCCTCAACAACTTTAGAGTAAATGTCTTGTTTGTCAGTTAGCCCCTTTTCAAGATAAGAATTGATTGCTTGTTTTATGACGGTGCTTTGATTTGTGCGATTCACAACCTGTAATTTTTCTCGATCTATATAAGACTATAACTTTACCAACAAAACAATGCTGTTCCGTATGAACTACAAAAAATTATTATAACAAGAAATTTTAGAGCAACTCTTTTCTCATAATAAATTTTAAAGTACATTATAGAAACGCAGCATGGCTGAAAACTATGTAATAATTACAATCTAATTTCAAAATAATTTATCTGAGAATAGTAAGACTCTTATGATAAGAAACGATTTTGCCAATAATTGGTAAATGTAACTATTGAAACCAAGTTTGGCAAGATTATATTTAAACCACTACCTGATGTTGCGCCAGAGACTGTCAGAAATTTTATGAACTTGGTGCAATCGGGGTTTTATGACGGTACACTATTTCATAGGGTCATACCGGGCTTTATGATACAGGGGGGGGATCCAAATACCAAAACACAAGACAAAGCCAAGTGGGGCCTTGGTGGTCCAGGCTACACAGTAAAGGCAGAATTTAACTCAAAGTCACACCTACGTGGAATAGTCTCAATGGCAAGGGCCACAGACCCCGACAGCGCAGGCTCACAATTTTTCATTGTAACTAGTGATAGCACATTCCTTGATAGGCAATACACTGTATTTGGCGAGGTAACAGAGGGAATCAATATTGCAGATACCATAGTCAGCCAACAACGAGACAAAAACGACTGTCCACTAGAAGATGTCAGAATGTTAAAGGTTTCAGTATCTGAATAGGCGGTAATTTTGAAAAAAATTATTTTAGGATTAATTATTGTAACATTATTCTCTACAACAAGTACAGTCTTTGCTCAAGAAGTAAATTTTGGTCAACCTGCAGTACAATCAGTTCAAATCACAATAAACGAGGACTCGAGTGCACATGTAGTTCATATTGTAGAACCAAGTGGCAACTCTAGGCAGCTGAGCGTCATTAGTAATGACTTTATTAATTTGCAAATAACTGACCAAGACGGTGATTCTGTGGAATACGGAGAAATAGGTGGTGATCGAACTGCATTTTTGATTCTTCCAACAAAGAAAAAAGTCAATGTTGAGTATGACTTGGCTGATGTAATATCAGAAAAAAATGGAATGATGACTTGGGACTATCATTATCTTGCAAGCACATCATTTTATTTGCCTACAAAAGCAGACCTCGTATTCGTAAATGGAAATCCGATCAACTTGAGTGATCTTGACGGCATTCGGTGTCATGGGTGTCAGGTAATACTAGAATATCAACTTGATAAAACAGAAACAGTAGAACAGGTACAATGGGAAGATAAAAAATTTGATGTCAGAATAATTACAAATACAGACATCTCTTCATTTGAATTTGATCAACCAAACAAAAAAATCAGCTTTGACGTCAGTGATGCAAACCAATACATCACCTTAATCATCCCCTTAGAATTACTTTGGAATCCATACGAAGTGTTCTTAAACGAAAACAAAATGCTAAAACACGAGTTTTATTCAGATGAAAAAAACGTATGGCTTAACATAAAAACCAACGAAACGGGTACTGTTGAAATCATTGGGGTATCGGCAGTTCCAGAATTCCCATTTGCAGCGGTCTTGATATTGGCTACTGCCATGATCTTTGCTGCCCGTTATACTAACAACTTTAATCTCCGCTAGAACCGCAGGAACAAAAACCATACTCATCTATTCTAACATTGCATATTGGGCACTTTTCCCCATAATCGACTTCCCAAGGTTCCTTACCATATATCTTAAAATGGTCATCAATCTCAATTGGTATGGTCCGCTTTTTTGCCAACACTCCTTTACAAACTGAGGTGAAATAAATTATTAACACAAAGAACCCTGTCACCACATGCAGTGCGACTGTGGGTGTCATTGTATAAAATGCAAGAGTACAGACCTTGAATCATTTCAGGTAGGGCAAGCCGAAGCCGATGGTTATTTTGATATGCACCACACCTGTAAAAAATGCAACACACACTTTGATCATTTGGAAGGAACAGTATTTTCTAAATGCATTACCTGCAAATACAACGTCTAGTTAAACAATTATCTGTTTTTTGAAATAATAGGTCTTATTTTCTTGGGAATCTTTTGCCAGCTCTCTGTGAAAAGCCATCTTTGCAAGTATCTTTGATACATCAAGCGGACTTGCAAGCCATCCATATTCTCTTAGCTGCTCGACAGTTTCCGATACGGTTCGCGGTTTTAAAAAGAACGAATCGTTTTCTAGCGACTCGATCTTTGATTGTATCTCATCTGATGAGACTGGCATTGGCGGAGAAAACTCTGGCTCGTGAACCTCAGCGTCTTTTAGCATTCTCAAATAATCGACATTTGCTTGATATGTCTGCCTGATTTGCTGTGGTGGTTCTAATGAAATTTCGTTATCTGTGATTATTCTTGCCTTGTTCTCAAGATTACGTGCAAGTTCTGAAATTACCTGTCCAGCGGTATCGTTATCTATGTAAAAGTCACGTGACTCTATTTCTACCTCATTTTCGCCGAATCTGAGTCGAATTTTTGCCATTTATACTAAAAGTAAGAGATTTTCATTTATTCTACTAGCTCTAAGTAGCTTAAAGAACGGATCAAAATTTTTACACACATTATCAGAAAATCTTTCGCCTCCTCACACAAAAGCAGATTTGATATGTTAAAGCGTGACTAAAAAGAAGAAGGCAACTATAATAGCAGCAGCAATAATTGGGGTAATTTTATTTGGCTTCACGCAATACGCATCAGCTCATCAAATTACCGTAGTGATCACAGACAGCGAATTAATCCAAAAAACAGAGCAGGGCTCCCTGTATAACTTGGAGCTTGAATTCAGCAACCCATCACTGTTGTTTCTTAATGCAGGCAAGACTGAATTTACCATAGCTGCAGATGATGATACGCTTGGTGGGGGAGAATTAGATCCGTTCCTGCTTCCTGCGCTTGGAAAAGCAACAACAAGCGGTACGTTCCTTAAGGATCATAGCGCAAACTCGGAGAACCCACAAGTAAAAATCATTGGCGTGACAAAATACCAGCTACTCTTTGCATCAATTGAGATTCCATTCACATACTATCCAACAGAGAGCCAGACTAGCAAATTTATACACGACACATAATTTTGCAGATAATGCTTACTGTTTTTGGTTCAACTGCCCTAGACACAATTAGGACTCCAACGAAGATTCTCAAGGAGGTCTTAGGAGGGGCTGCAACTTTTGCAGGCATTTCTGCTAGCTTTTTTGTCAATACTGGTCTAATTGCAGTAGTTGGCACCGACTTTCCAAAAAAATACCATGACACACTCTCAAAATATCTTGATTTGAGTGGTTTTGCAGTCAAAAAAGGAAAAACCTTTCGATACGATGGCAGCTATGACCTGACCCTTAGTAAAAGGACTACAAACAAGACAGATCTAAATGTTCTTGGGAGCTTCAAGCCAACAGTACCGGACGAATACAAAAAATCTGAATTTGTATATCTTGCAAACAATGATCCGGACCAGAATTCCTCACTAATCAAAGAATTTGATAACATCAAATTTTCGATGTGCGATACCATTGAATATTGGATCGCAACAAAACGCCCCTCAGTTATCAAAATGATAAAGGCAGTAGATGCAGTTGTCATAAATGATGAAGAGGCAAAACTCCTTACAAAAGAGCACAACCTGATCAAGTGCGCAAAAAAAATGATGGGTTGGGGTACAAAATACGTCATAATCAAAAAAGGTGAACATGGCTCACTTCTTTTCGTCGAAGACGTGATCTTCCCATCGGTTGCGTTTTCTCTGGAAGACATTGTGGATCCGACAGGCGCAGGTGACTCGTTTGCTGGAGCCATGATTGGCTATTTAGCGAGCAAAAAAACCACAAGCCTATCTGAGATCAAAAAGTCCATTATTTATGGAAATGTTCTTGGCTCATTTGCAGTTGAACGATATGGTGTAGACGGTCTGCTTCAAATCAATAAGACAAAGATCGAAAATAGAATCAAACAATACCAAAAAATGATTGGTTTCTGAAAAGTTTAAGAAAACCGATTCGGAATCTGTTCATGGATAAACTAGAATTAATTTTCTCCCTGCAAAAAGGTCTCGCAGAAATGATGAACCTTGATAGATATCCAAAAGATGTAGAAGGACGAATCTCTGCTTTATGCACTGCAATAATTCATGAGGCAGTAGAACTTCAGAGAACAACAAACTGGAAGTGGTGGAAAAAACCAATACCGTTTAACATAGCTGACGCAAAAGAAGAGCTAATTGATGTCTGGCATTTTGTAGTGCAGGCATCACTTGAGCTAAACCTCACCCCAGAAGATATCATAGCAGAATACAAAAGAAAAAACGAAATTAACAGAGACCGGCAAAGAAATGGCTACTGAGAGCTCATAACAGACCTGATCTCTTCTAGACTTGTTTGGCCAATTTTGTTAATTAGTGTAATTTGTC
This sequence comes from Candidatus Nitrosotenuis sp., assembly GCA_036396715.1. Lineage (GTDB taxonomy): Archaea > Thermoproteota > Nitrososphaeria > Nitrososphaerales > Nitrosopumilaceae > Nitrosotenuis. Next base: position 20,203 of record DASWKH010000080.1, on the reverse strand, counting down.
TTTGAAATTGTTGTATTTCGGACTTGGAAACAGAAAGTACCGGGTCTGGACTAACAGAATTAATTATTCTGTTCTGCTCATCTGTACCATACTTGTGTACACAAAAGAGGGCATGACCTGCCCTATGGCCTGATACTTCCATCCCACAAATAATTATTGTGTCAAGAGTTGGATGTTTGCTAACATGGCGGATTAATGCATCAATTCCTTTGTTTTCTGATAGTAGCCTACCTACAAGAGTAATCTCAGTCATTAAATCAGAATTTGATATTTCCTTTAAGAGACTCATGCTTGAGAGTGTACATATGGCAACATTTGATGACGGGTCGCCATAAAACACCTCTTCATCTATTGGCAGGAGTATTTTGCAAAGCTGGCCGGCAAGTTCTACTAAGGAGTTCAAGTAACCACACTGCGAATGGTTTTTGCAGTCAGCTCCAAATCGTGCTGTGTAACCATTGGTTGGACTGGTAATGAAAGCACATGGCTTGCAGCCCACTCTGTATTTTCCAGCCTGATTTTCTTATTGTAAAAGGGAGTCTTGTGCACAGGCGTTTCGTAGTAAACCGTCGCACCAATTCCTTTTGCGTTGAGTTCCTTCATTATCTTGTTTCTAGCCTTTGTGGCAATCGTGTACAGATACCAGTTTGTTTTTTCATATTTTCTTTGATGCGGAAGACCTATGTCCAGACCAGTAAGTAGCTCGGTGAGAATTTTTGCGTTCTTTTGACGCTTTTGTAAAAACTTGGGAAGCTTCTTCATCTGTACTTTGGCTATTGCGGCGTTGAGCTCAGGCAATCTCAGATTCAAACCAAGCACGCGTGTATCATACCCATGAACCATGCCATGGTTTCTTATCATCAAAAGCTTTTCCCAGAGTTTTTTGTTACTTGTTACCACTACCCCACCCTCACCTGACGTCATTACCTTTGCAGCATAAAGACTAAAACAACCAATCTCAGAAAACGTTCCAGTTTGTTTTCCTTTGTAGCTTGAACCCATGGATTGTGCAGCATCCTCAATGACGTCCAAACTGTGTTTTTTTGCAATCTCCGATATTTCGTCAATGTATGCTACGTTACCATACAAATGAACTGGAATTATCGCCTTTGATCTTTTAGTGATCTTTTTTTTCAGATCAGAAGGACTCATAGTGTAATTTTCTTTTAGTATATCAACAAAAACTGGTTTTGCACCAACAGAAACAACGGCATTTGCGGTTGCAACAAACGTAAATGAAGGCAAAAGAACCTCATCGCCTGATTTGATACCAAACGCGTACAAGGCTGCTTGGAGCGCAGCAGTTCCAGAATTGACGGCAATGGCATATTTTGATTTGATAAAAGAACAAACAAGTCTCTCAAACCCTTGCACATTTTTACCTCCAAGACTAGCCGAAGATGTCAACGTGCCACCTTTAAGAACAGAATTTACCTCTGCAATCTCTTCTTTTCCAAGGAAGGGTATATTCACAGGAACCTTCATGCCTTGTCTTTTTGTCAAACTCTAATAAATCTCATCAATGCTTTATGATTTTTATAGCTACTTTGTTGAGCGGTCGATACATGAAAGTACACCATTTGCAGGAAGACGAAAAAGGCTACAGGGTTTTCTTGTATATTTTCTATATCTGTGCTATTATGATGACCTCGATTACTTTCTATGCAATTTATGCAATGATGCAAGAATGGCAAGAAAATGGCACATATGTGATGGGCGAAGTTCTTGTCGAAACGGAATTTCCGTTTCCGCATTTTGCCAAACTGATTACATGGTTATTTTTTGCAATCATAATTGGCTGGTATTGTGTTTCAAGAATTGGTTGGAAGAAAACAACCCAGCTTTATTCCTGGAAGATGTCGTTGTTACAACTAATGCTTCTTGGTTTTTGTGTGATTTGCCTTTACGAGGTTTTGTACAATTTTACAGTTCTTGAGGCACAGATCTCTGCTGGAATTGAGAATGGAAAAGTGCCAGACATTGACTCGCTTACAATAGCATATCCGGATCCACAAAGACCATGGAATCTTATTTTTGCAACAAAAATATTCCTTGCAGGATTTTTGATCAGTGCACACTCATTCTATCTTAGCACCAGACCACGAAAGTCACTAGACGATCTAAATCCATAATCTATGTAGATCAACCAATTAAATTGGAATAATGTTTAAAATAAACATCCACAAGTTATCTCCATGACAAAACCAATTCCAGATGGTTTTAGCACGGTCACTATCTCTTTGATAGTAAAGGGTGCTGCAAATGCGATCGAGTTTTACAAAAAGGCGTTTGGAGCACAAGAACTTTACAGATTTCCTGGACCGGATGGAAATAGCATAATGCACGCAGAAATTAAAATAGGAAACTCAATCGTAATGTTAAGTGATGAAATGCCACAGATGAACTGTCTTTCTCCACAATCTCTTGGTGGCTCAGGAATGGCCATTTACATGTATGTCGAAGATGCAGATGCAGTATTCAATCAGGCAGTCACGGCAGGCGCAAAGCCAATTATGCCTATGATGGATGCTTTTTGGGGCGATAGGTTTGGCAACGTGCAAGATCCTTTTGGACATATCTGGGGCATTGCGACTCACAAAAAAGACATGTCTGCAGAAGAACTCCAAAAAGCAGGACAAGAAGCATTCAAAAATATGTGTTCAAAATAAACGCAGTTTTCATATTTGTTTTTTCACTATCTTTATAGAGTTTCAAGTAAAAGTCAACTAGAATGGATGTTGCACAAAAAATCGAACTAATATCAAAACCGCCAACCGAAGAAATAGTAACAAAAGAAGAACTAACAAATCTTTTTGAAACAAACTCAAAACCAAAACACTACATTGGACTGGAGATTTCCGGATTTCTCCATCTAGGGAGTCTAATAAGTACAGGATTCAAAATTAATGATTTCATAAAAGCTGGCGTACAATGCAATGTCTTTTTGGCAGACTGGCACACCATAATTAACGAAAAGCTTGAAGGAAACTGGGATATCATATCTAAGGTCTCAAATTACTATGAAAAAGCATTCAAGCTTGTATGTCCAGGCGTCAACATTATCAAAGGAACAGAGCTTTATGATTCACACAAGGAATATTGGAGCAACCTAATCTTATTTACAAAGCACATGTCGCTTGCCCGAACAATGCGGACACTGACAATCATGGGCCGCTCAGAAAATGAGGAAAAAATTGATCTATCAAAACTTTTGTATCCACCGATGCAGGCAGTAGATATTCATACCATTGATGTTGATATTGCACATGCTGGAATGGATCAACGCAAAATTCACATGCTTGTGCGCGAGATTTTTCCAAAAATGAAATGGAAGGTACCAGTTGCTGTACATCACAGCCTTCTTCCTGGCCTATCTGAACCTGTAGTTGAGGATGACGCAGGAACAAAGATGAGCAAATCCAAACCAAGTTCAGGTGTATTCATTCATGATTCCGATGACGAGATTCGCTCAAAAATCAAAAAAGGCTGGTGTGAAGTAGGCAACCTAAACAACCCAATTCTGCAGATTGCACGACACATCATCTTTCATGAATTTTCTGAAATTACAGTAGAAAGACCAGAAAAATTTGGAGGAAATGTTACATATGCTAGTTATGCACAATTAGAATCAGACTTTGGCGCGGCAAAACTACATCCGTCTGATCTCAAGCAGACAGTAGCAAACCATCTGGTAAAAATCATAGCACCAATCCGTGACAAGATTGCCTTAGATGAAGAGCTGTATAACACAATAAAAAATAGCATTTAGAACTTAGTTTGTTTGCAAATTGTATTTTGATGTATATCCTCGTGGATTGATCATCAAATTTTTAAAATTATATGTTGATGAATTTCCAATTATCACGGTGCTTATCATCCCAAGCTTGTCTGCATGTTTTTCCATATTGTCAAGATCAGTTATGACAACTACCTGAGAGTCGCGATATGCGCCCTTTATTATTGCGACGGGGGTTGTCGGCTTGCGGTATTTCAGCAAAATTTTCCTTGTATCTTGGAGCTGGTGAATCCGTTTTTTGCTTGACGGATTGTAAATTACAATTACATAGTCTCCTTGGGCTGCTGCCTCGACTCTTTTTGTTATTATCTCCCAAGGAACCAAAAGATCACTCATGCTGACTACAGCAAAATCAGTCATTAGTGGCGAGCCAACCAAAGATGCGCAGGAATTAAGCGCAGAAACTCCGGGAACAATTTCGACTTCAAGGCCAGATTCCGGATCCCATCCTGACTCTGCTAATGTCTCATAAATTAAACCAGCCATGCCGTAAATCCCCGGATCTCCGCTTGAGACCAAAGAAACTATTTTGCCTTCCATCGCAAGATCAATACACTGCTTTGCACGCTCTACTTCCTGGGTCATTGCGTAGCGATAAACGTCCTTTCCCTTGATCAAATCTTCAACTAAACTAACATAGGTATCATATCCTACTATGGTGTCGCTTTCTTCGATTACTTGCTTTGCCCTAAATGTCATATGATCGTGGCTTCCTGGGCCGACACCAACGATGTAGAGTTTTCCTGACAAGTGATCCTTTAGTCTTTTGTAAGATAATTTATCCCTTATTGGATAAATTTGTGAGTTCAACCAGAGGGCAATTTACCACATGATCGTCACTTAGTGGCCTTGCGAGTGTTACAAAGATACTACCATCTGATTTTTTCTTATTAATATCAGAAATCGTTTCAAGAACTAATGCAGAATCTGGCTCCTTCCACTCTACTATGGAGACACGACAAATTGGAACATAGCTTTCATCCATCTTTGATGAAATGATGCTTGCCTGAAATCCAAGCTGGCCTGGACCTTTGAATCCGTTTTTGAATTGATACATGTCTGCAAATACAACACCTGATAACACATTTGCGAGTTTTGGTGAGACTGGAATACCCATGAGATCCGCAGGGCCCTTTGGTGTTGCATCAGGCATTATATAGTAAATGGTTCTACCATCAAAACCCCAACCTCGGTGTGCAACAAAGGTGACTTTTTTTGCATCTTTGTCTATTCCAATTACTTGGCCTTTTTCAAAAGTCTCATTTGATAGGGTCGTTTCATTTCTAACAAACAGCTGACCTCCAGGCCATGCAACTTGCGGCGCATTTATTGTAACATTGGTCCTTACAAGCTTAATCCTGCTGTCCTTTTCGGCCTTGAGTATGTCTTCGGCAGTATCCAGTATCTGTGGATTTTGCCCCTCTTTCCAGGATACACTAACTAATGTTCTGAGGGGACTGTATGACTCAGTTTGAGCTGGGGTGCTTGAGAAGACCTCTCCTTGGAAACCATGGATTCCGTCTCCAGTGACACCATTTGTGAATACATAGATGGTATCTTGCGAGGAGGCTGGTGACCACCTAAGCTTGGGAGCAAATTGGACTGGCCAGCCTTGTTTTTCTGTGATCTTTTCTGCCAACGTTTTGTTGCTAGAGTCTGTGAGAATGTAGTAAACAGAATCTTTGCCAAAAAATCCAACCTTCATTGGAATTGTTACTGGGACACGTGCGTCTGGAAGAGAAAGTGATTTTTCCTTGATCTCTAATTTTTGTATAACTAATTCTACCGGTTGGCCTCTGATCCAACCATCAACGCTGGCAGTAACGATAAATGGATTCTGACTTCTAAATGCAATAGCCGCACCAGTAAAATCAAATGAGCGTGCCTCTGACGGCTCAATTACACTCATTGCATAAATGGTGTTGCCATCTACTGTCCAAGTCGGCTGCCCACCATCGTCAGTTTTATCAAGTTCATGCAATACAACAACTTCGACTGCCTCGCTTGCTGTGTATGTAAGTGATCCAGTATAGAGACTTCCTTGGTTTGGTGAAAGAACGAGTGCAAACTCGTAACTACCCTGTCCTACTCCGGGATCCTGCGACGATGTTATGGTTTTTGTAAAATGAACTTTACTTTGTGGTTTTGCAACTGCAAGCTCGTCAGAAAGCATTGACAATGCTGTAAGAACTAGTGTTACTGATACAATTACAGAAATGATTGCTAGTTTTCTCAACATCTGTCGTGGCTTCCAAACATGTTTAAGTTTTTCAACTATTGACTGATTTGCTCTGCAAGCTTGAACTCCTCATGTAGTGCTTGTACTACAACTGCACAATCACTGTCTTTGACAACAAAGGCCAAGTTGAGTTCAGATGAACCCTGCGCAATCATAACTACATTTACTTTCTTTCTTGCTGTGGCGCCAAAGACCTTTGAGGCCACACCAACCGTTCCTCGCATACCAGATCCGATCAGAGCGATTATGGCAACATCGGCAGTCACGTCAATTTTCTTTATTATCTTACCAAGCAAATTCATCTCCATCGTGTTGACTGCCCTATCCAAATCGTTTTTCTTTACTACAACTGAGATGCTGGATTCTGAAGGACTCTGCGATATCATCATGATGTTGACTCCTGCCTTTGCCAAAGCAGAAAATATGGTAGCTGCCGTTCCTGGTGCGCCGACCATACTCCCGCCCCTCATGTCGATTAAGCCGTTGTGGCGAATCACACTGACGCACTTGACTGTCTTGTTTGTAGACTCATCAGGCGTAGCAGTAACGAGCGTTCCAGGATTGTTGACATTGAAGGTGCTTCGGATTCGTAACGGGATTTTCTTTGTCAAAAGCGGCTCAAAGGAGCGTGGATGGATTTGTTTTGCTCCAAAAAGTGCCATCTCCATTGCTTCAACATATGATACTTCGGGGATCACCTTGGCATTTTTGACAATTTTTGGATCTGCAGTCATCAAACCATCAACATCACTCATCAACCAAACCTCGTCTGCTTTGATGCAAGAAGCAATTATTGTAGCGGTGTAATCAGAACCACCACGTCCAAAAGTTGTAATGTGCCCGTGTTGATCGGCCCCAGCAAAACCTCCGATTACTGGAATTATTTTCTTTGAAAGTAAGGGTTCTAGGTTAGCAGATACTCTAAGTCGTGTTGTATCCATCAATGGCTTCGATGAGCCAAAGTTTGAATCAGTGATAATTCCAACATCCTTTCCAGTCAGATCAATCGACTTTGATTTTAGGTCTTGCAAGACATATGAAACAATTCCAACTGATAGTCTTTCACCAAATGATATCAAATAATCCAAAGAACGAGGGGTGACTTCTCCTAGTAACATCATGCCATGAAGTAGTCCTTCAAGTTCTGCAAGATTGGCATTTAATTTCTCGCCTAGTTTTTTTCTTACTTTAGCGTTTGATATGGAATCTTTTGCAATCAGTTGGTGCTGTTTTTTGAGCTTTGCTAGGGTCGAACTTGCTCCGGCTTTGTTCCTTTTCTGAATAAATTCAGATATCTGTATTAGCTGGTCTGTGACGTCATTTATTGCAGAACATACCACAGTAACCTGATTTTTTTTGGAAACGTTATGAACGAATTTTGCAACTGCCTTAATCTGTTTTGCAGAAGAAAGTGACGTGCCACCAAATTTTAGAACAAGTCTCAACTTAGATGTCATTTGGACTTAAACCATAAATGCTTTTTAACTTTCAACTCGCGGTGCTAGGTAAAAGTGGATTCTACCCATGTTTGCTACCTTAAACTCGATTCGAAGAGGCTTAGCAGACGAATATTCACAAATAATCAACTCTGAGGCTGAGCCCACTGCTTTGACAATTGGATTTAGATATTCAAGGCTGTAGGTTCCCACACTCTCCTCTTTGACTGAAATCTCGGATAGTTCGCCCTGTTGTTTTTGAAGTGATATGAGAACCTCTCCAGCGTCTCCCTTGCCGGAAAACTCGGATTTTGTCGAGGTTGTTTTAATGGTCAAATAATCAGAAACAACTTGAACATCGCCCAAAATTTTGTCAAACAAAACGGTTGCAAGACCAATTTTTGTATCGTATGGGATTTTTGGCAGCGGTGTATCAGTTGCTGAGCTTTCAATTAATCTCATCTTGTACTGCTTGTTCTTTCCAATTGATATGAGAAGCATGTTTTCTGAAAGACTGATCTCAATTCCGTCGCTTTTTTCTGCACGCTTGATCAGCTTTGAGAATTCATCAATTCTTACACCAAATTTTATGTCGCCATCGCACTCGTATTTCTCAAAGGCAGAGTTTGGCCAAGAAATATCAATTAGTGCAACATGCGAGGGATCCATTCCACGAAAAGCTATCCCCTCTGCAGTGGCCTCAAAGGTCGCCTCTTCTACCAGAGTAGATATGGCTGAAAGTATTGCCTTCCATTCATCTGAACCACTTGTTTTTGCTGAAAATACCAAAGCTAAATTTGGTGTTAATATGGTGCCAGTTAAACGTTATCACTATAAAATTTCTATTAATCTAAAGTCATGGTATCTACCAATAATAGTTCACGCGTAGTTTCGCCAAGTGTGATTACATTTTGTACAACGATAAAACTGAGTTGTTGGTTCATCTGCACTTCTTGTCTGAAGCATCCACCAAACAGCTTCAGTATTGCCGCATTTTTCACAATCAATTGTGATTGATGACAAAGCTTCTTTCCCATCGGTTTCTTCAAGAATTGTCAGCTCTGATTGTGATTGTTCAGTCAGCTTTTTTGGTTCTTGTTTTGACTCGCCTTCAGAATAACCACATTTTTGGCAAGTACCTTTCTTTAGACGCACGCCACATGTGGAGCAAAATTGCAACTAAACACCCTTGAATTTTGAGTGAATTGTCTGTTTCAGGCCGTTGGTAAACTCGATTGCTGAATCTGTTGCCTTTAGGATTTCCTTTAATGGATTGCCCTTTGAAGAATTTACACGCATAGAGTACTCGCTTGTTAGAGGATGTCTGAGAATTACCCCTGCAAATTCTACCTGTTGATCCTTTAGCAGCTCGTGCTGGACAATATACAGCGTGCCAATGTCAGAATCTCTGATCGAAAGATTTGTTTCCTTTGTGGAGGACTTGACTATTTGGGCATTCATTCTGTCGGAAAACCACTTATTGCGGATATAAATCATTGTGCAATATGGGAAGCGAAAAGACATTCATCTCAGAAGTAAGCCTCACCAACGACAAAGATGAGTATTCTAATAGCGATGATATTGTGATCGGCATCAGGTTTTCAATTCAGGGCGCCTTGCGTGAGGCATTCAACGAAAAAAACTGGACTGATTCTTATAACAAATTTGATAATCTGTTTAAGCTAAAATATGGAATAAAACTTGTATCTGGAGGCTTTAGAAAACGTGAACTAAAATCAGTGGATACGTACAGAAAGGCCTCGATTTTTTGGACTCGCAACCCAAAACTTGTAAATCCAATGAAGGAAAAACGGGTCTGGGTGCAGGTGGCAAAAAACTTTGAGCCAATCATCAGGCTCACGGAGGATGAAGTAAGGGGAGAATTGTTTGATTTTGATGAAAAACTCACCTTTAAGGCATCTGAGCTTGGAAGCGGAAAACACAAAATTGGTGCCGAAATCTACGCCTCGTGGCAAAAACACCACTTTAGTGATCCAGACGACGTAAAATCTAATGCAGAAGAAATCGAGATAACAATCAAGTAGGGATATAAGCTAGTTTTTTAAAAAAGATTCATGGCAAAATATGACGGGCTCTTAGGCCAACCAGTTCTTGAGGTAGAAGAACCGGACACAGAAGGCGGCGTGACACTAATTTTTAAGGACAATAGATTTCTCTTTGTCAAACTAGTCGATGGCAAAATAGAAACCACCTCAATTCCTGAATAATTCTTACATTTTACACAAATCTTTGGTGATTGGCTCACTTTGATTTTAGAAATTTTTCATAAAAAGTAACTGCCATTTCTTGTGATTCTGACTGGATTGAGCCAGGTCTTTCCTGTCGAATCTTTTTGATTGCTTCCTTTGCTGTAAGATTTTGATACTTGATAAGGTAACTGGCAAGTATTGTACCAGTCCTGCCAATTCCCGCAGCACAGTGCACCATTACTGGGTCTTTATTTTTAATTTGCTCATGTATGAAATCAACTGTAGCATCAATTTTGTCTATGTCCGGGGCTGAGAGGTCTTCTGTTGGAATGTGTAGATATTCTAGTCCTTCTACCCAAGAATCTGGCAAACCCCGTTCCGTCATTGTGATAATTGATTTGACTCCTTGCTTTCGAACCCAGTTGATCTCTTCAAAAGTCGTTGGCATGCCAGATCCTGCAAGCTTGTCCTGTAGAAGCCATGAAAAATTAGTAGGCCTTTTTGTGACCCTTCCATGAATTTTACGCCAAAAGTTTCCTGGTTTACTCATTTACTATTTTTAAAATCTTAGATATTTAGATTATGAGCTATCGCTTATATTGCAAATTAACGTAAGATGGTGGCATGAATAAAGAAGCAATTTTGTATGAAAAACTACCAGATAGCCGCGTTCGTTGTACTGCCTGTGCTAGATATTGTGAGATAAAGGATGGCCAAATCGGCCTATGTGGAATCAGGGGAAATGAAGGTGGTAAGCTTGACCTTTTCGTCTATGGCAAAGTTATCACAGGACATGTAGATCCAATCGAAAAAAAACCAGTTGTGCACTATCGTCCAGGGACTAGAATCTTTTCTATTGCTACGACTGGCTGTAATTGGCTTTGTAAGTTCTGTCAAAACTATGACATATCACAGAGAAGAAAAGTAGAAGGAGCTGACATGACACCTGAACAAGTTGCTCAAATGGCAGTTGATAATGGATCGGACGGGATCGCATACACGTACAATCAACCCTCAATTTTTATCGAGTTTGCGCGAGATTGTGGAATTGAAGCACACAAAAAGGGACTCTTTAACATCTTTGTCTCTAACGGATATGATACTCCACAAACTGTAAAAATGATGGACGAATTTTTGGATTGCATCACAGTTGATTTTAAGGGAAGTGCAGAGCCCGACTTTACTAGAAGATACATTGGTGTTCCTGATCCAAAACCAATCTTTGACACATTATTGGAGATTCGTGACAAAACCAAGATTCACGTTGAGATCACAGACTTGATCGTGCCAGAGGTTGGCGACAATTTGGAATATACAAAAAAACTAGCTAAATTTTTGTATGATGAGTTTGGGCCGGAGATGCCAATCCATTTTTTGAGATTTCATCCAGATCACAAGATGATGGAATTTCCACCTACTCCAACCAAAACTCTTGAAAAACACTACGAGGTTGCAAAAAAGGAAGGATTGCAGTATGTGTACCTAGGAAACGTCCCTGGCCATCCATATGAACACACATACTGCCCTGAGTGCAAAAACATTGCAGTTGGCAGATATGGGTTCGATATCACAGCATGGAACCTTGATGCAAACAACAAGTGCAAGTTTTGTGGAAAGCAGATTCCAATCATCGGCCCGCTAGACAAAAAATACAAGAAAAACAGATTCCAATTTGTAATCTAGAAGGCTACGGCACGAACAGGTGAACCTGTTGCGTTTTGAAGCTTTAGTGGTAAGGCAACAAGTTTGAACCTTGTTGATTTAATTTTATTTAGATTACAAAGATTTTCCAAAATAAGCACGTCATTTTCTAACAGTATGTGATGAGCGGAAAAAGATGAATCTTTTCCAACATCAATACTTGGCGAATCAATTCCAACCATGTTGGTCTTTTTTGAGGCCAGATATTTTGCAGCTGAGGCGGCAAGGCCCGGGTTTTCTTTAAAAAAGTTCTTTCGTTGCAAACTATTATTCCATCCAGTAGCAAACACCACAGTTGAACCATTTGGGATTTTTCCATTCTTTTTTTCAAATTTTAAAATATCAGATTTTGTAATTCCATAATTTGGTCTTGTACTAATTTTAATTAAAATTGCGTCACCTAAGAATCGCCGTGGGGCAATTTGATGAATTTTTTTGCCATTCTTTACAAAATGATAAGGAGCATCTACATGCGTGCCTGTATGTGAGCTCAAAAAAAGCATTTCAAGGTTATAATGATCTTTTTTTAGCTCGGCCCACTCAATAAAGTGCGGCTGAGGGGAGCCAGGAAACGTTGGAATTTTTTCTGAAACAGTTAATGTCAGATCTTGAGGCCTCAAAATTATCACGACATCACTTCTATTTTCTTATGATCAAAGATATTAAATAGATCCCATCCAGAATACATTCTACAATGCCAACTGCATTCATTCTTCTGAATTCCGATTTGGGTTCAGACCAAGAAATTGTTACAAAAATAAAGGAGATCCTTAATGTGGAAAAAGGACTCAAGTTTGAAGTGCAGGGCGTCTATGGTATTTACGATATAGTCGTAAAGATAGAATCAGAAAATGCCGATCATCTACGAAGCATAATTACTAACAAAATAAGGAAAATCGATAAAGTTCAATCTACACTTACTATGATGGTAATAGACGAGCAGGAACAACTATAGCTTTTTGATAGCCTCTACAGTCCTTAGAACGTCGTTTTCAGTGTTAAAAAAGTGAGGAGAAGCACGCACAATTTTTCTATCCGATATCTCGCGCTGGGCAAGAATGATTCTTTGTTGTTCCAGGTATTCGACAACTTCCTGTGGGCTTTTTTTACTAACAGTAAATGAGACTATGCTTGTTCTTTTTTGTTGGTCAGCAGGACCATACAATGTCACTTCAGGAATTTTTGCCAGTTCATCTCTTAGCAGATTTGCCAAGCTTATTACTTTGTGTCTGATGTTTTCTAATCCAAAATGGAGTAAAAAATTAACAGAAGACTCGAGTCCTACAACTGCTACAAAATTTCTAAAACTTGCCTGAAACTTGTCCGGTATGTCCTTGTGGGCAAGCTGGTCTTTATCATATAGCATTGAGGATTCTCCCGCAACTTGCATCGGCTCAAGCAATCCCGCTGAATCTTTTTTGCAGACAAAAATCCCAATTCCCATTGGGCCACAAAGCCATTTGTAGCCATTAAAAGCCACAAAATTGGCATCTATCTTGGAAAAATCAAACTCTCCTATACAACCAACCGTCTGAGCAGCGTCCAAAAAATATGGCACGTTCTTTTCTCGTAGGATCTTGCCTACTTCTGTGACGGGCATAACTGCACCTGTATTATACAGCGCATGACTAAGAGCAACTAGTTTCGTGTTTTCATCAACTAATTTCTCAAGCTCAGAAATTTCAAAAAACCCACTCTCATCAATTGCCAAGCTCCTAAGCTCTACATTTTTTGAAAGACGCAACCAAGGAAAATAATTAGAGTGGTGCTCTTGAGTTGATCCTCTGATTATCATGTTGGAATTTTTTGGAAATGACATGCCGTTTGAAACCGCATTGATTCCTTCTGTTGTGCTTTGTGTAAAGACAACCTCCTCTGGCCTACACTTTACTAATTTGGAAATAGCTTCTCTGAGTCGAATGGTTTTTTCTTTCAAAAGAGCCGCAAAATCAAGCGAATCTGGACCTAATTCATTATATTGAATGGTAAAGTCAGTCATGGCTTTCATTGTTTGAAGCGGAATCAAAGAAGATGACGCATTGTTGAGATAGGTACGCTCTGACTTGACAAAAGAATGGGAAATTAGCTCTTGATCTAAATTCATTATTATATCTGATAAAAAATTACTAGTTGTTGCATAAAAACCAACAGAATGATTCGACTGACATCGTAGCTAAAATCCAGAAAATTATTTACAATGAACGCCTAAGCTCAATTTCATTTGAGGACGCAATAACAAAAACATACTTTTTTCACAAATTGACCTCAATTACAGACATGCCAACTCTCTATCTCGATTTTGATTTATTGTATAGCGGTTATGTTGCTGCAAAGATATTATCCCAATCTCAAAATGTCATACTACATCAACCAACACAACAAACATGGAAGAATCTGTGTGTAGACATCATGGATCAGATCTCACAAAAACAACACCTAGTCATAATTGACTCATTAAATGGATTCTTTACAACAATAACTAATCAAAAAGATTCTGGAAGAATAATCAACAATATTATCATGTTGCTTGTTGGCACAGGACAAAAGACAAACTCTGCCATTGTTGTAGGCAGCATTTCAAAATTCAAAAAGGATGAAGGATGGATATTGTCTGCAATTGGAAGACATGTAATTGAAATTGACAAGATGAATTTGATTTCAGTAAGAAAACAAAATTCACATTTGCAGCTTGTATTAGCTGATCATCATAATTTGGAAAAATCCTCACTCCAGATTTCTGAGCTCGATTTGTTGTAGGAAGCAATCTTTTGTAAAAATTCAAAAATGCGATCAGAATTTTATAACAGCGTTAAAAATTCACTAACGCCGTTATAATTGGCAGTTTTTGGGGAAATTATATTAAGATCCAAAAGCAAGTTATGTTGATAAAAATGCCAGTAGCAATTTTACCAGACATTGGTGAACAGATGTGCATTGGATGCGCATTATGCGTAGAAATCTGCACAACCTTGGGACCAGATGTACTTAGAGTAAAACCAGTTGAAGGCTGGAAGAGAGGAAAGGCATTCGTCTTTTACCCAGAAAGATGCATTTCTGACGGTGCATGCATCGGTGTATGCCCAACAAAGGCAATCTTTTGGATGAGACCAATGGACTTCACAGTAGGTCAACCAGTTCCTCTATACAAAAATTCAGTCTTCGTTAAAGGCTGGACTGAACTTATCGACTAAGTCCAGTCATCAAAAATTTCTTTTTACTAAATAACTCAGTGTAAACTATTTCTAAATCTATAAAATCTGATTCGACTTTTTCGGTCTAAATTGCCGTAATACAAGTGCAACTAAAAATAAATTTTAAACAAAAAAAATTTAGGCTATTGGATTAGCCGTTGAGCTCATTGTTGTAGGTACTCGTACTTTGCTTGTTGCTTCTATTAGGTCCTTCTGAGTTATCTTGATGTCTTTTAGCGATTGCACCTGGCCAGATACATGTCGTTTTAATGCAGCAATTGCTGCCCTGTTGCATACTGCCGCAATCTCAGCTCCCGTGTAACCCTCTGTGATCTGTACTAGTCTTGACATGTTAACATCAGAATCAAGTGGTTTCTTTTTTGTGTGAATCTCAAAGATGTGTTTTCGTCCACGTGCATCTGGTTTTGGAACTTCAATTATTCTATCAAATCTTCCAGGTCTTAGCAAAGCTGGATCTACCATATCAAGTCTATTTGTTGCACCAATGACCAACACATTGTTCAGCTCTTCTAACCCATCAATTTCTGTCAATATTTGCGATACTACGCTTTCCGTTACATGTGATGAATCGTGACCACCTCTTCGTGGAACAAGTGCATCGACTTCGTCAAAGAATATTATGCATGGTGCTGCCTGTCGAGCCTTTCTAAAGATCTCTCTTACTCCTTTTTCTGATTCGCCAACCCATTTTGAGAGTAGCTCTGGTCCTTTGATACTAATAAAATTCGATTCGGTCATCTTTGCTACTGCCTTTGCGATAAGGGTCTTTCCGGTTCCCGGTGACCCGTGTAACAAAATTCCTTTTGGTGCAGAAACATTGACATACTCAAAAGCCTCTTTGTGCTTTAGTGGCCATTCTATTGTTTCACGTAATTCCTCTTTGAGCGACTCTAATCCTCCTACATCATCCCAGCTTACATCTGGTATTTGGACTAGGACTTCTCTTAGAGCAGATGGCCTTACTTCTTTTAATGCGTCTTTGAAGTCATCATCTGTAATTCTGATCTTTTGTAAAATTTCAGCCGAAATCTTGTCTTGGTCAAGATCGATTTCAGGCAGTATCTTTCGTAATGAACTTATTGCAGCTTCTTTGGCAAGTGACTCTAGATCAGCTCCAACAAATCCATGTGTTACTTTGGCAATTTGTTTTAGGTTTACTTTTTCGTCGATTGGCATTCCACGAGTATGAATGTTTAATATCTCTAGTCTTCCACCTTCGTCTGGAATTCCAATTTCTATTTCTCTATCAAATCTTCCAGGTCTTCTGAGGGCTGGATCAATAGAGTCTGGCCTATTTGTTGCCGCAATCACTACTACTTTGCCTCTCGATTTCATTCCATCCATTAATGTGAGAAGCTGAGAGACGATTCGTTTTTCCACCTCACCTGTCACTTCGTCACGTTTTGGCGCAATGGAATCTATCTCATCAATGAAGACAATACTTGGCGTATTTTCTTCTGCTTGTTTGAAGATTGAACGTAGTCTTTCCTCGGATTCGCCATAATACTTGCCCATGATTTCAGGACCACTTATTGCAGTAAAATGCGCATTTGTCTCGCCTGCTACTGCCTTTGCAAGTAGGGTCTTTCCAGTTCCTGGTGACCCGTATAAGAGCACGCCTTTTGGAGCCTCGATTCCAAGCTTGTCGAAAAGCTCAGGATGGCGCATAGGCAATTCTACCATTTCACGAATCTTTTGAACCTCCTTTTTGAGGCCACCTAGATCGTCATACGTGATTCTTGGAACGGAGTTATCTACTGCTTTAGTAATGTCTCCAAGCTTGAATGTGGTCTTTGGGCTAACAATTACAGGTTTTGCAGGTGTCGTTGAGGTAACGATTAGCTGTGCTTTTCCACCAAGATGTGTATTAACCATTATTGTATCGCCAGTTGTAAAGACATGACCTTCATACAAAGTTGACATGTATTCTTGCAATCCTTCCACTGACATCTTTTCAATTGGAGAAAGTACAATCTGATCAGCTTCTACTACATTAACCAGCTTTACAGAAACCTTTTCGCCAATTCCGGCACCGATATTATGTCTTGTCAACCCGTCAATTCTAATTATTCCAGAACCATAATCTTGGGTTGATCCGGGCCAAATCTTCACATGACTCTTCTTGTTTGCAAGTAATTCCACAATTTGTCCTGTCTGCCAGTTGTTTTCCTTGACTACTTTGGGATCAATTACCGCTATACCCTTTCCTACATGTCGCTGAGAAACCTCATTAATTCTAAGTATAATTTCGCTCATTTTATCACCCATAAAAAAAGAGGTTTAGTTAACCTCCACTGTCTTGCCCTTTGGCTTGTCTTCCTTCTTTAGCTTGAACTGTACTTCCAAAATCCCATTTGTATAGGATGCTTTGACAGAGTCAACATCTACTTTGTGTTTAATTGGAACTTTGGTTTGGTATTTTTTGTCACCGCGTTCCGCATCAATATTGACTAGATTTCCTTCTACGGCAACCTTGATGTCTTTTTTCTCAACTCCAGGCATCTCTGCTACGAGCTTGAGAGTGTTTTCCTTGTCGTCAACTAACGTATCGACAAGTGGCTCTCTTACCTCTGAGCTTGGAAGCAAGCTTGGCTTGACGTTTCCATACTCTCTTATCTGCGGCTTGCCGTCTGGTCCAACGGTTATCGAA
Source organism: Candidatus Nitrosotenuis sp. (assembly GCA_036396715.1). Classification (GTDB taxonomy): domain Archaea; phylum Thermoproteota; class Nitrososphaeria; order Nitrososphaerales; family Nitrosopumilaceae; genus Nitrosotenuis. The sequence continues at coordinate 2,959 of DASWKH010000080.1, read as the reverse complement.
TAACCGTAATAATATGGTCCAAACGTCTTACCGTCGGATCTTTTGACATCTTCAAAGATGTCATTAAAATCCATAAACGATTTCGACATTTTCTTAAAGAGTCTGTCGACCTCTTCATCAAAGAACATTGTCATATTCACCTATATAATGTAATATATATGACATTATATAAATATTTTGTTGTTTTATATATAATATGACAGAAGACTATTATATATGACATTATATAAATAATTCTGTGAGGACTAGCAGTTTGTCGGTTCCCGAAACAGTACGCGAGATTATCACAAGGAACCGTTCTATATACGACTGTATGAAAATGGACGTCATCAACTATACTGCGCTTGCCGTTAAAATTCAACCAGACGTAGAAAGGCAGATTGGTAATCCTGTGAACCTAAACACAATTGTTGTTGCAATAAAGCGCTATTCAGATACCTTTGTCGAAAAAGATGATCTAAAGTCGGAATCTATTCTAAAAAACGCAAGACTCTCACTTACTGATGGAATTTTGGACATCAAGTTTTCTGCAAATGATATTGACAAAAACGATGCAGCCTCGATTTTGAGCAAGTTTGAGCAGTTTGACTCTGATTACGAGTTCTTCAGACTGGCAGATTCTACTTTCCGAGTTTTAACAGAGGATCTTGTTGATATTCGAAAAATGTTCGAATCAATTCCATCTACAAACAACTTTCTCAACGCAGGACTAGCAAAGATCAAAATTAGGATTTCACAGGATCAAAACAGATCCGATGTAGTGTCGTATGTTGCCGAGTTATTGCACAGCAATGGACTTGAGCTACAAAACGCCTTCTTTTCTCAAGATGAAATAGTGCTTGTCCTAAGAGAAGGGGATGCTTCAAAAGCCTACGAGGTCTTGCGGGCAGAAATCTCTAGATAATTATACGCCTGTGTTTTCTGGCTTTGTAATTTCTAGGTGAATTCTATCGCCAACTGAGAGTCCGAGCTCTTTGTATTCCCTCATATCAAGTTTCATGCTTGTTACTCCCCCCGGCATTCCAAAAACTCCTCCAGTCAGCATTTTGTTTAGTCCTTTCATCATGTCATCCATGTTTGAAAATCCCATCATGCCGGAGCCAAGTGGTGATTGAGGAAGCTGATTGTTTTCCTTAAAGTCTTTGGCACTTGAGAGTGATATAACTACGTATGGCGCGCCATCGGGTGCTGCATCTATTCTAACCACTACATATTCCTTTTTCATACAATTTTAGACCTTCTTTGTAATATTTTATTCTACCTCTAGATAGTTAAATTTGCAAGAAATGTTAGTTTATGAACTAAACATTATATCGATTGGCTTGGCAGAAAGGAGGTGACAAAGAAAAGGATCCTAGTTCTTGGGGGAGGTTTTGCAGGAATAGAGTGTACACGAAAGCTTGAATCCTATTTTAAGCGAGACTCAGACATAGAGCTAATCCTGATATCGGAGGACAATTTTTTGCTTTTTACGCCCATGCTTCCACAAGTTGCCTCGGGCATGATTGAAACGCGCCACATCATTATACCAATTAGAACAATTTGCAAAAAAACGACCTTCTATGAAGGCAGAGTCAAAAACATAGATCCGTACGGCAAGTACGTAACACTTTATGGAACAAACGAAAAACGTGGTATCTCCTTAGAATACGACTATCTTGTTGTGGCATTGGGCAGTCAAACAAACTTCTTTGGAAATCAGAGTGTGGAAAATCATGCCTATACCATGAAGTCACTAAATGATGCAGTTGTTTTGCGAAACAGAATCATCGATATGCTAGAGCAAGCAGAAAACGAAACTGATCCAATTTTGCGACAAAGCTTGCTTACATTTGTAATTGTAGGAGCTGGTTTTGCAGGAATAGAAACCGCAGGTGAGATGCATGACTTTTTACTTGATGCAAAAAAACACTATCCAAACATTTCTGAAAAAGAAATACGAGTTATTGTGCTGGAGGCCTTATCGATAGTTTTGCCAGGTTTTTCTGACAAGCTTGCTAAATTCACAAAGGACAAGCTGATCCAACGAGGAATTGAAATCATGCTAAATACCATGGTTGTGAGTTTTGATGGCTCAGAGGTCTTGATAAAGGATGCAGTCAGTGATGACAAAACTGCAGTAATGCCAGCGGAACTACGCTCAATTCAAACAAAGACATTGATCTGGACTGCAGGCGTAACACCTGTTGATACAATAAAGAATTCCTTATTCAAAACAGATAGGGGTAGAGTAATGGTAAATGAATACCTAGAGGTTCCCGAATTTCCAGGAGCTTTTGCAATTGGTGATTGCAGCTTGACAATTAATCCTCAAACCAACAAGCCATATCCTCCAACAGCTCAAAATGCAGAAGCGGAAGCAAAATTTGCAGCATACAACCTTTACGCTACCATTAAGGGGAAAATAAAAAAGAAAATCGACTATATGTCAAAAGGGCAAATGGCAATCATAGGAAAGCGAACTGCAATTGCCCAAATCTATGGAATGAACATCTATGGGTTTATTGCATGGTGGATTTGGAGAACAGTTTACCTTCGAAAGGTGCCCAAGTTTAACAAAAGACTAAGAATTTTTCTTGATTGGACTGCAGATTTGCTCTTCGATCGTGATATTTCAAGATTAAAGATAATTCGTAAAGAACAGCCTATTGATTACAAAGAGCTTGATGAGGTTGATGATGTTTGGTAAAAAAATGGCGCTAAATGCGCCTAATTTAGAAAGCTGCCGCATAACCGAATGAGAGCATTAATAGTGCTATTGCTCCCATTACGGCAACAGCGTATTTTGCAGTCAGATTCTTAATGGGCATTTGTATCATATTATACAATCTTTGAAAAGATTTTTAAAATTTTTTCAGCTGCTTAGCTTAATTATCAGCTTTGAACTTTAACTGAAAAATCAAAACGCTAACACTTCTAATGCTGGCTATTTTTACAAAATGGAGAGATTTTACTTTTT